>CAINWP010000131.1 GCA_903854475.1 uncultured Verrucomicrobiota bacterium | reverse complement strand
GCGTCGATCGGTACTCCGCCAACGATTGCAAGAATTGGACGGTGTGGATCCGGATTCGGTGATCCTGCCGCCCGCCTTGGCCCGGGAACGCGGCCTGACGAGCACGGTGACCTTCCCGCGCGGCAACTTGGCTCCCGAGGGAGCGGTCATTAAGAGCACCTCCATCGATCCCGCGGTGCTGTCGCCCGAGGGGGTGTTCTTCTTGGAGGGACCTGCTCGTGTGTTCACGCGCGAACGGGAGGCGATCATTGCCATCAAGGCGGGTCACATCCGCGCCGGCGATGTGCTGGTGCTGGCGGGGGTCGGCCCCATGGGCACCGGCATGGAGGAGACCTACCAGTTGACCTCGGCCCTCAAGCACCTGCCTTTCGGTAAGTACGTGGCACTGATTACCGACGCGCGCTTTAGTGGTGTTTCGACCGGCGCCTGCATCGGTCATGTCGGACCCGAAGCCTTGGCCGGTGGTCCTATCGGCCGGTTGCGAGACGGAGACCGCATTCGTGTCCGCATCGATTGCCGAAATCTCGAGGGTTCACTGGATTTGGTCGGCGACGCCGAGGGCCTTTGGGAACCGGGTCGTGCCGAGGTCGAACTGCAGACCCGCTCCGCCAACCCCGCACTGGCCCCGCACGAAAAACTCCCCGCTGACACCCGGCTCTGGGCGGCCTTGGTCAAGGCCAGCGGCGGAACTTGGGGTGGGTGTGTCTATGATGTTGATTCGATCGTCGCGGCGTTGGAGCGGGCGCAGTGATGGGGCGATCCAATCCAATCGCCGCCCTCAAGATTCGGTGTAGTCCCTGAGGGGTCGCGATTTTCATTTTCGTCCGGACAGGGGAGTGTTTGAGACGATGGCGGGCCGCAGCCAGTTCGGTTTGGCCGGCGACGATTGGGGTAACCGTTTCCTTTCTTAGAACACCCTTCCCATCCGGCACGAAGTCATTCCCGATGCGTTCTTGTCCCGCTCGCCGGTGATGGCAGCGGTGGATCCCTTGGCGGATCTCTTACCAAAGCAGCCCTGATTCCTGCGCAGCGTGGGCATAAAGCGCCAGACACTTCCTTGAGGTGTCAGAAATGGATGGGGTGAACCGTTCTCAATTCAGGCGGACGAGCCGTCACGATGGATCCCGGAGATCCTTCGATCCACGAAGTGTCCGGGCATTCTATGGCCGCTCCTGCGCATCTAAATTGTAGTAGTGAGCCAGGTTCATCATCTCGATGAATCCTTTTACCGCGGTCTTAGGGGCGCTGCGCGCTACCCGGCATCCAGTACGCTGGTCTGCGGGCTGGAATGAGTCGCTCCTCAGCCAAACTGTCAAAAATTCAAGGACCCCGAGTTGTCTTGAGCCTGCCCGAGATTCGCTTGGGATTCGTGCCGCTCCATGACTGCGCTCCGCTGATTGTTGCCCAGGAGTTGGGTTTCTTTGCCCGACAGGGACTACGGGTCCGCCTGAATCGGGAACTGGGATGGGCTTCGGTCCGAAACAAACTCGCCTATGGAGAACTCGAGGGCGCCCACGCTCCGTGCGGCCTGCCTCCGGCTTTGAGTCTAGGTCTCGACGATCTTCCGTTTCCTTGCAGCACCGGTTTGGTGCTCAACCTCAATGGTAATGCCATCACGGTGGCGCGCCGCTTTCATGACCAGGGCGTGCGCACCGCCGAAGACCTGGCCCGATGGGTGGCGCGTCGCCGGGATGGCCCGATTACCTTCGGTACCGTCTCCACATATTCCACGCACTCACGACTGCTTCGTGGATGGCTGGCGGCGGCCAATATGGTCGAGGGACGCGACTACCAGGTGGTCATCGTTCCCCCCAAGCAAATCCTCAATGGGCTGAGCTCGGGTCATCTGGATGGGTATTGTGTCGGTGAACCGTGGAACTCCGAGGCGGTGCTCCGGGGTCTGGGTTGCTGCCTGGCCACTAGTTGCTCAGTAGCACCTCGTCATCCTGAAAAGGTGCTCGCCGTTCGCGGTGATTGGGCCACGACGGAGCCAGAACAGCATGAGCGCCTGGTGACTGCCGTGTTGGAGGCCTGCCACCTCTGTGACCGAGCCGATGAGGCCGAGACCGTGATCGATCTTCTGGCTCGTCCCGAATATCTGAACTTGTCAGCGGAGTTCATTCGCCCGGCTTGGACCGGCCGGGTCCCGATTTCGGAAGGTCAAACATCTCGTCTGCCTGAGTTCAATTGCTTCCATCGCTTTGATGCCAACGCGCCAACCCCGGAAAAGGCCGAATGGATTCTCCGGGAACTCTACGGTGATCACCCTAGCCGGCCGCTGAGGCCCGATTGGATCAAATCGGTCTTTCGCATGGATGTCTATGAGGCGGCCTGCAGCCGCTGGCCCCTTTCCAAGGACTGATTCATCTGCATTTGAATAGCTGTTTGTGAGGCGGGCTCGGTTGCATTTTGACCGGCTTGTTTTTACGGCCCGTGTTCATGATTTGCGGTGCGTGGCCCAATTTGCCCGCCGCCGATCCGTTGCCAACCCAGTAGCCCACCCTGTAGGCCGGGTCCCCCGACCCGGCGTTCCCCGACCAGCGGCGCTTTCGGAGAAATCGCCCTACCTCGGAAACGCCTGGGTGAGGCCGAGTTTGCAGCAGGAACCTGCGATGTAGCCCGATGAGCCTCCTAGTCCGATCCTAGGTAGGGACCGATCTCCGAGCGGTCCGCGTGTGCCGATCCAGCTCCTAGGTAGGGACCGATCTCCGAGCGGTCCGTCCCCTCCGACGCGGCGCTTTCGGATAAATCGTCTTACCATACTGAGGTAGGGCTGGATCTTTGAGACAGCGGTACGTTCCACCGGTGCTTTCGGAGCCCAGAACGCCCGGTGAGGGCACCGGGCCTGCAGCGATCCGTTGCCAACCAAATAGCCCAGTTGATCCTCGATCACTGGTCGATAATTGAGAATGAGGTTCATTACCGGCCGGACGTGAGCTTTTAGGATGACCCGTGTGGGGTGAAGGACCGAGTCGGGGCCGAGATGCGGTCGGGCTCTACAAACGGAAGTTGGAACGAGTACGGACCGAAGCCGATTCGTTGAGGAACTGGATGAAGGGTCAGACGTTCAGCAATGCACACCGGATGCTCCGGCGTTGAACGCCGCCGGCGGTCGAGCAGAGCCCGCAGAGAGGAGCGTGTCAGACGCCGGGAAAGGGATTCACAAAATTCATCCAGCATGCCGCCGAACCTCAGATGCTGCAATCGACCGGAAACCCGGCCGATTCGGCCGCCTACCCAAATGCAGATGAATCCACCCTGATAATCAAGCAGTATTGGGAGTTGACGTGGTTGGAATTCCGGTTTGAATGGTCACCGATTTCCCCTTAGCTGGATTGATCCATTTGCCGTCGCGACAAGTTCCTTTCTTGGAGCTCAGTGGCGCGCGCAAAATTAGCAACAATGGCACTTTATTGTTACTTTTAGGCCGATTCAGTCGGGGGGTATAGTAACTGAAACACCTCCCACCCAATGAGAAACTCACTGAATCGGGCCTTTTTACTTGGCCTAGTCTCGTTCCTGCCAACAGCAGGCACGAATTTGTTGGCGCAAACCGTCGACCTAAAATCTGGCCTGAAGGCGTACTGGAATTTCGACGCCAAGAATTTCAAAGATACCGCTGGAATCTTTGATGGCACGGAAAGCGGCAGCTCAGCGATCGCCTTCACCCCTGGTAAGGCGGGGTTCGGTCAAGCCCTACAACTCGACGGTGTCGACCAACGGGTCGAGATCACGGGTGGTGAACCCGACGACCTCGCCTTTCAGGGTGGGTCCATGACCGTCGCCGGTTGGTTCAAAGTGGGAGCGTTCGACAAGGATTGGCAGGCGTTGGTTGCCAAGGGTGAGGGCAGCAGCTGGCGTATCCACCGCCGCGGCGGTGAACAAGGCTTTGCTCATGCTGGTGGTACCGGTGAAGGCCCGTCCATGGCTGAGGGAGTCAATGACGACAATTGGCATCACTTCGCAGCGGTCTCCGATTTGAACGCCGTCAACTTCGGTACCGCGTTGTACATCGACGGTGTCCAAGCGACCTCCTTTGCCACTGCTCCGAACCTTGCTGCCAATGGCAAGCGGATGATGATCGGTGATAATCCGGACGCCAATGGCCGCTTCTGGAATGGTCTGGTGGATGATGTCGCTGTTTGGGACCGGCCGCTGAACGAAAAAGAAATCGGCGCGCTCTACAACAAGGGTGCGGGAGCTTCGTTAAGCAGCCTCGTGGGATCCGTTCCGGTGGACACGGACAAAGACGGCATGCCCGATGAGTTCGAGGTGTCCAACGGCTTCAATCCCAACGATGCATCGGATGCCGCCAAGGACTTCGACAAGGACGGCGCTACCAACTTGCAAGAGTTTGTTGCTGGTACCGACCCGGTTGACGTGACCAAGCCGGTGCTTGTCTCGGCAGCCACTTCGGGCGACTTCAAGACGGTCACCCTGACCTTCTCCGAAGCCCTCGAAGCCGGTTCCGCCACCAACTTGGCCAACTACTCCCTCAGCCCGAACCTCGCGGTCACCGCGGCGTCCGTGAAGAAGAACGTGGTAACCTTGACTGCCGCCGCCCAGACCCCGGGCGCCGTGTCCTACACCGTCACGGTCAACAACGTGGTCGACACTTCCAAGAATGCGGTCGTGTCCAACAGCAAGGCCTCGTTCTACTCCTTCTTGAACGTCAAGGACGGCGTCCTGAAGTTCTCGTTCTGGGGCGCCATCAACGGCACTCCGGTGGACAACCTCTACCAGGACCCCCGCTGGCCCGCGACGCCGGACTACACGGCCGCTGTCTTCGCATTCAACAGCCGCGATGCACTTCCGAATGATTCCAAGGACAACTACGGTGCGTCGATCGAAGGTTATTTGACCCCGACCGAGAGCGGTAGCTATCGCTTCTTCGTCTACTCCGATGACGCCTCGCAGTTCTTCATCAGCTCCGACGACAAGGAGGCCAACTTGGCCCAGGTCGCCGAGGAGGCGAGTTGCTGCAACAACTTCACCGAGCCCGACAGCGCCCGGACTTCCGAGCCCGTCGCGTTGACCGCCGGCAAGAAGTACTTCGTTCGCATGGTTTACAAAGAGGGCGGCGGCGGCGACTACGGTCAGATCGCTTGGCGTAAAGAAGGTGACACCACGGGTGCTGGCAAACTGACCCCGATTCCGGGCAAGTTCCTCAGTGCCGCTGTGGACCTCCCGTCGGATCCGGCCGGTGCCTACACCCAGATCAGCCCGGCCGCGAACGCCAAGGGCGTGAGCCCGGCAGCCTCCGTGACTATTCAGCACCGTGACGGCAAGACCGCGTGGACGGCCGCCAACGTGAGCCTGAAGTACGACGGCCAGACCGTGATCCCGACCGTCACCAAGGACGGCACTGTCATCACCATCAAGTACACCCCGCCGGCCCTGTCGGCGAGCCTGGCGGTTCACACTGTCTCGCTCGGTTACCTCGATGCCGGTGCCAAGGCCGCGACCTACGACTACAGCTTCACCACCGGTGCCTACAGCGGCACGACGGAGGACAAGGTGAGTGGATACCCTGGCCTGCTAATGGGCTCCTCGGTGTACACGGCCGATGGCGCTGGCGCCACGGGCAAAGCGGGCGACAAGGCCATCAATTTGACGATGAAGGGTGGCCCCGTGGTCAGCTTTAATAGTGCGTTCTTGGCCAAGGTCAACGCGGCCACCGCCAACGACGAGCTCACGGTTGCCTTCTGGCAGAAGAAGCTGGATATCGCCGATAGCTCAGCGTTCACCATGAACTCCCCGGGCAGCGGCAACAACCGTGGTTTCCATGCTCATGCGCCGTGGAGCAATCAGCACATCTACTTTGACACCGTAGGCTGCTGCGATGGCGTGACCCAGCGTATCGAGGCGGCAATCGACACCTTCCCCGGTTACTCCGGTGATTCCACCTGGTGGACCAATGCGTACCACATGTTCGTGTTCACCAAGAAGGGTGCATCCAAGAACATCTGGGTTGACGGTAAACTGTTCTTGTCTGGTGAGAGCACCGCCAAGTTGCCGGTGGACATCGACGCCTTCTACATGGGCTCCGGTGCCAACGGTGGTGAGCTGAGCCACGCCATCATCGACGACTTCTCCGTTTACGGTAAGGAGTTGGTCGAGGCCGACATCGTCGCCTTGTCCAAGGGCACCTTGCCGACGGCCCTTCCGGCCGCCAAGGGCTTGATCGCTTACTGGGACTTCAACGCTGCCCCTGCGGCCACCATCAGCAACCTGAAGGCGGCTGTGGGTGCCAACGGCAAGGTGAAGATCACCTTCGATGGCGCTGGAACGCTCCAAACCTCCACCACCCTCAACGGCACCTTTGCCGACTCCGCGATTAAGAGCGGGGATGAGATCACGGTGGACGGTGCTGCTCTGTTCATCCGCGCCAAGCGCTAAGACAGCCGACTCAAGAACTCGTAGTGACACGGAGGCCGGGCGAAAGCCCGGCCTCTTTCTTATGTGCGCCCGGCAGGGCGCACGCTCTGTAGCGAACATGAAATAGAAACGATGGACCGCTGAAAGACCCAGTGCGGTGCGCGCATGGCCCTGTGGCGCTGAAGACCACTGGGTCGCCGCGAGGCGGGGTGGAAAGCAATTGGAAGCGAACTTGTCGTCTCCAAAAAGCAGACAAACAAACACGGCTGAATATGCTGCGGCCTATCGGAGTGGTGAGAGGGGCAGAGCCGGGGGCGGAATGGCTGGTTTTGAGGACCCCAGGAATCGGGCCACGGTCTCCCGGTTCACGACCAGTGACCGAGCGATCCGTCGTCCGGATCAACCCCTGAGGGGCAATGCTTTAAAATGCGTCGCCGGGGCTCACGCAGAGGTCGTTCATTGGCCCTTACAACCCTAAAGATCGAGCCTGCTCGGCAGTGAACGTGGTCACCTCAGACTTGGGCGGGTTGTGACCGCCGTTGACTCTTTAGCCAGGCCCGGAGCGCATAGGGTTTTCTTGGATCAGGGGCGAGCGTTGGGCTCCGAGATCTCAAGGACTTGATCGGCCTGAACTCCTTGGATGGATTGCAGTGTTCCGTCCGGCCAACGGACTTCGACCCGATCCACTGAAGTGCGTTTTCCTAATCCAAAATTCGGGTGCAGACCAAAATGGCTCTGGTAACCCCGTCCGCTATGCACCTCATCCATCCACTTGAGATCGCCCGCGAAAACGCGAATCGTCGCGCCAATCCCATCTCTGTTGTTCCGCTTGCCGCGAAGTCGAACCCGGAGCCAATGGTTTTGCGGGGTGGAATCATTGCGTAGCAAGGTGGGTTCTCGCCGGGAATTGAGAACAACGACATCGATGTCGCCATCGTTGTCCAAGTCGTCAAAGGCGGCTCCGCGACTGCTCCGCTGAACCGCCAGGCCGTCTCCCGCAGACGCTGAGACGTCTGTGAATCGACCCGTTCCGTCGTTAGCCAAGAGGAGGTTGCGCGCTTCATAGGGGCTGGTGTCATCCCATTGCCCGATGTTGTCCTGAAGATGACCGCAGGCGATGAACAGATCTCTGTGTCCGTCGTTATTGAAATCCACCAGGCCGTTGCCCCATTCCACTTGATGATAGGTTCCTGTGCCTGCACCGGTTCTGGCCGTGACGTCTGTGAAGAGGCCTTTGCCGTCGTTTCGGTAGAGCAGCGCCCACTGTTTCTGGTAGGAGGTCATGTGAAAGTCCAGGAGGCCGTCATTGTCGAAATCGGCGCAGTCCACTCCCATGGTTCCTTGACCCACCCCATGAGAGTCATACGCCAATCCAGAGAGGAGGCTCACTTGTTTGAACTGACCTTTGCCGTTGTTCTCCCAGACAAAGTTCATCATCGCATCATTGCCGACGATAATGTCCGTATCCCCATCCTGGTCATAATCGGCGCAGACAACGCCCATGGCCGTTCCCGGGTGGGCAGCAATGCCCGATTCGATGCTCACATCCGTGAACGTGCCGTTGCCATTGTTGCGGAACAAGGTGGATGCCACAGGGCCGAAGACCATCGGGCCTTCATAGGCCGGGAATCCGTTGACCCTCCGTGACTTGTGTTTTTCGAAGGAGAAATCGATGTAGTTGCCCACAAACAAATCCAAATCCCCGTCCGCATCCATATCTAGGAAACAGGTTCCGGCTCCGACATGCTTCCCGACGGCGACACCGGCTTCACGGGTGACATCGGTGAAGGTTCCGTTGCCATTATTGCGGTATAAAATATTGGGACCAAAATTGTTCAGGTAGATGTCTAAGTCGCCATCCCCATCATAATCCCCGACGCAGACCCCCAGATGGTAGGCGCTATCCATGAGCCCAGCAGCTTGAGTGACATCTTTGAATTTCCAGTTCCCCTCATTTCGGTACAACGCATTGACGGGTGGTGGACCCTTCGGATTGGAACCCGATAGCGGGGCTCCATTCAGGAACAAGATGTCGGTTTTACCGTCCCCATCGAAGTCGAAGGTCGCCAACCCAGACGCCACCGTCTCAACGATATACCTCTGACCGGAACTGCCATCGGTATGAAGAAATTGGACTCCGCTGTGGGCGGACATGTCTTTGAACCGGATACCCGAACCAGACGGTGACAGAGACTCTGCCCCCAACGCGACCCCGGTGAGCATGCTCATGAGGGGAAGCACGCAGGTTGGCGCAAAGAAACCGATGAGTCGGTCCGGCATGGGTGGAATCGTCACGGTGCGGTCGGTGGCTGTTTGATCGGGGTACCCACTGAGGGCACGCGGTGGAGCCCTTCGGTGATGAGTATCCGTTGGTTCAACGCAGGGTTCAGAAGGACCTCATTGCCCCCGCCAACCCACTTCACTTCGATCCGATCGATTTTTTTTACAGTTCCCAATCCAAAGTGAAGACGTCGCCCAAAATCGCTTTGGTAGCTTCGGCCGCTATGGACTTCATCGATCCATGTCATTGCCTCGGTGACGACTCGCACTCGGGCTCCGATCCCGTCCCGGTTGGTGCCGGTTCCCCGGAGCTCCACTTGAGTCCAGGAATTTTGGCTCTTGGAATCGTTCCGGAGCACGGTCGCTGCCGCCCTTGAATTAAGAATCACAGCGTCGACATCGCCATCATTGTCGAGGTCATCAAAGGCCGATCCACGACTGCTCCAACGCGCTTGCATGCCGTCGCCGCCTTGAGCCGAGACATCCACAAATTTTCCTTGGCCGGTGTTCTGAAGGAGAATGTTTTTGGCGCGGTAGCTGGTGGTTGAGTCAAATTGGTCGACGATATCAATGAGATGCCCGCAGGCGACAAAGAGGTCTCGGTGTCCGTCATTGTTGAAGTCCACGATCCCAGCACCCCACTTGACCTGGGAAAACGATCCCAAGCCAGCGCCGGTCGCTCGGGTCACATCGTCGAAGTACTTTCCGGACTGGTTCTGGTAGAGCGTGGATAACTGTCGTTGGTAGGTTGTGACGTAGAAATCGAGCCATCCGTCGTTGTTCCAGTCAGCGCAATCCACACCCATATTTCCTTGGGCATTGCCGAACGGGTCGTAGGCAATGCCGATGAGCGCCCCGATTTCTTTAAATCGTCCCTGACCGTCATTCACCCAGAGGGCATTGGCTCGGAGGTCGTTGGCGACGAGGAGATCTGAGTCGCCATCGTTGTCGAAATCGGCGGCGACCACCCCCATTCCGGAGGATAAAAACCCAGCGATCCCCGATTCTTTGCTCACATCACTGAAGGTGCCATTCCCATTGTTTCTGAAGAGGTGATTGGCAGTGGGTGGGTACTGCAACGGACCGACGTACGTCGTGAATCCATTCATGACGGAGGTCTTGTGGTTCTTCAGGTTGAAGTCGACGTAGCTCGCTGCAAATAAATCCAGGTCGCCATCGCCGTCCATGTCGAAGAAGCAGGCACCCGCTCCAACATGTTCCCAACCCCCAACCCCGGCCAGGGCTGTCACATCGGTGAACGTTCCGTTGCCGTTGTTCTTGTAGAGAATATTCCGTCCGTAATTGCTGAGGTAAATGTCGGTGTGGCCGTCGTTGTTGTAATCGGCGGTGCAGACCCCGAGGTGGTAGGCCGAGTCGGTCAGTCCGGCTGAAACGGTGACGTCCGTGAATTTCCAACCACCGTCATTTCGATAGAGGGCATTTCTTGAAACCGCACCCGGTTTCTCCGTGCCGGGAAGGGGGGCTCCATTCAACAGAAGAATGTCTATCTTCCCATCCTTGTCGAAATCGAACGTCGCCAAGCCTGAGGCCACTGTCTCGACGATGTAGTGTTTCCCCGAATTGCCATCGGTGTGGGTGAACTGGATCCCGGTCTCCAGCGTGATGTCCTTCCACTGAATGGCTAAAGGCTGTGCGGTTTCTGCAAGCCCACTCAGGCTGACTCCTAAGGATAGCAAAACCCACCATCTCCGCATCCCTGCCCACCCACGGTGGCGTGAGCTTCTCATTTTTTGGGCGCCTGGAGTAACTGTTCGCGAAGCTTCTGATAGGACGCCTCATTTGGTCTGAGCTTTATGGCCTGTTGAATCGCGTTAAGAGCTCCTTGAGGGTCCTTATTTTTGGCACAGGCGATCGACAGTAAGTAGAAATGCGGCGGAGAAGGGTCGAGCTCGACGCTAATACTCAGTTCGGCCAATGCCTCGGGCAGCTTGCGGTTGGCGCGCAAGTAGAGTTCGCCTAAGGCTCGATGGCCCTCAGGTAAGCCCGGAACGAATTTTTGCACCGTGAGCAACGATTTCTCCGCGGGCTCAAACATCCCAGACTTCGATTGAAGGCGGCCTAGAAAGAGGTGGTTGAGGTAGTTGGTGGGGTTGGACGTTGTCAGTTCCTCGAAGAGCCGGATGCCTTCCAACGGGAGTTTGCGCTGAAGATAGAGGGACTCCAGTGAGGCTCGATAACTGGGTGTTGAGCCATCGAGGAGCGCCGCTTTATGGAACTGCTCGGTCGCCTGCTCCAGCTTGCCGTGGGCTCGGTACAGTTGACCCGCCCCAGCGAAGGTTCGGGCCACCGTCTCCCGAACAAAGCCAATGCCGGAAAGGGAGTCGGGTTGAATGCTGCTGTCGGTCAGAGATTTTCGGTCGGATCCCTCCAAACGAACAAACTCTTTCCGATAACGGTCTGCGTCCTCGCTCAAACCGAGGCGCGTGCAGGCGGTAAAAAGCCCGAAAAATGCCTGAGTATGATCCGGGATTTGTTGGATGACCTCCTGGAAGCATTCGCGGGCCTTTGCAAAAGCCCCGGCCTGAAGGAAGGACTGTCCAAGCAGGAAACGGCTTTCACCCGGCGCATCCGGTCGTTGGACGGCCTGTTGAAGGGTGGCTTGAGCTTCCTCAGTCTTCCCAAGGTCGAGTTGGGCACGTCCCAGCCGATTCAATAAGTCGGCGTTGGGAGATCCTCGCTTCAATGCTTCCTGAAACAAACGGACGCACTCATCGATCTGACCTTTGTCATAGGCAATCCGAGCTTGGATTTCGTAAACATCTGCCTGATTGGGATTGAGTTCGATGCAACGCTGAAGATGCCGGAGCGCTTCATCGGCCTGACCGATATTGAAGTGAGCGGAGCCTAGGAGAGCGTAGACCAACGGATCGCCGGGATACTGGCTAGCCAAAGCATTGGCGACCGCAACGGCGTCCCGTTTTAGGGTGGCTGTTTCTAGTTCCGGCTCAGGCTTTCCAATCGGTCCCTTGGCGGGGCTGTTGGTCGGGGCAGCGCCGAGGATTAGAGTTAAACCGATGCCCAGGATGGGTTTAATCCACTCTGAAATCACTCTCGCCCGGAACGGTTTCCGCAAGTTAGGTCTGGCGAGCGCCAAGGGCATTCAAGTGGCGTATTAAGGGTGCAGCGGTGAGGGTCTTAGCGTTCTGTGATCCGCGGGCACCCGTCAAGGGGATTGCCTGCTCCGGGCCTTCTTCGGTCCAAGGTCTCGGATCCCCGTTATTGAGCTGGCGGAAGAGCGGCCAGAATCGCATCCCAAAGCCGGATTCGTTCTTCGATGGCGGCCGTGGCGGCGGCGGCGGCCTCCTCCCACTTTTTGGAATCGTCTCCGCACAACCGTTCCATCATCCGGCGAGCCAGTTGCCCATGATGCCCTCCATCGAGCGCGATGTGGCGTTCCAGGTAGAAGCGCAGCAACCCAAACTGGGACTCACCGGAGCCGACCAGCGTGTTAACCAAGGGTAAAAACATTTCCGGAATCACATCCTCGCGTCCATAAGTGAAGGCGGCGGCCGTCTCATGAATTTGGCCGGTGCAGGCGAGCTTTAAGGTGAACCCAGTGAATTGGCGGACTCCGGGAGGCAGGCCGGGCTTTGCGAGGACGGACTCCGGGGATTCGCCGGCCTGGATGGCCCCGAGAAATGCATCGATGGCCGAAGTGTCGGCGCCCGCCTCCCGCATGGCCCGGAGATACAGTTCAAAGTGGCTGGAGCGGACGCCCTCCGGTCCGAGGTCGGATTCCTCGCCGCACACAATTTCGTTGATGAGGAATCGCACTTCCGGATCACCCACCGGCATCCAGGGAAGAGTCACGCAAGTCAGTTCCCGTTGCAGACGCTTGAGCAACGACATGAAATCCCAGACGGCGAAGACATGGGACTCGAGGAACGTACGAATTGCAGCGGGTCGATCCACGCGCTGGTAGATGGGGTGCTGCAGCAAACGCAGGCGCACCGCTTCCGTGCGGGAGTGAATGAAGTCAGGATGAGTATCCATGGATGATGCGACGAGCTAAACCAATGCCTCGAAAGTTCACCCGGGTCAATGCGGTCGAGAACTGCGGTCACCGACGGACCGTGTCTGCCGACGCGGCGCTTTCAGAGACATCGCCCTACCTCGGCAGTGCGTGGGTAAGGTGGAGTTTGCAGCAGGACCCCGGCATGCAGCCCGATCAGCCTCCTAGTCCGATCCTGCTCTTAGGTAGGGACCG
>CAINWP010000130.1 GCA_903854475.1 uncultured Verrucomicrobiota bacterium | reverse complement strand
CTCCCCGGTTACGTAGTCCTCGACGGTGGGCTCATTCCCTCGGGCGGTGTGGACTGCTTTGGACCGGGATTCTTACCGGCCAGTCATCAGGCTTCCCTGTTGCGCAACGACCTGCCCGCGCTGGCAAATATCCAACCTTTGGAGACGGCGCCCGGCCTTCAACGCGACAAACTCACCTCGGTCCGCGCGCTCGATGCCGCAGCTCTTGCTCGACTGGGCTCCCACGACGCGCTCGAAGCGGCCATCGCCAACGCCGAACTGGCTTATCGGATGCAAATGTCGGTGCCGGACGCGACCTCGATTACGGGTGAATCTGCGGCCACCCAGCGCCTCTACGGTTTGGACGCTGCCTCGGAACATACCCGCGCCTATGGCCGTCAATGTCTCGTGGCCCGCCGATTAATCGAGCGCGGCGTCCGATTTGTCGAACTCACATGCACCCGGGCCCACGGCAACTCCCGTTGGGATGCCCATGGAGATTTGCGCAACAACCACTCGGTCAATGCCCGTGCCATCGACCAACCCATTGCCGGTTTGCTGACCGACCTCAAGGCGCGCGGCCTGCTGGATGAAACCGTGGTTCTCTGGTCCGGCGAGTTCGGTCGCACCCCCTTCGCTCAAGGTCGGGATGGCCGAGACCACAATCCCCACGGATTCAGTCTTTGGATGGCCGGTGGCGGCGTTCGGGGTGGCATGGCCTATGGATCGACCGACGAGTACGGCTACAAGGCGGCCGAGAACCCCGTCGAAATCCACGACTTGCATGCCACCCTGCTGCACCTGCTGGGAATCGATCACGAGCGATTGACCTACCGCTTCGGCGGCCGCGACTACCGCCTCACCGATGTCCATGGCCGCGTGATTCAGGCCGTGCTGGCGTGATGCTGATCCAGTACGGGCTAGCTTGCCGACACGACCCACAGTTCCATCGGGCGACATTGAAACCTCCGTCCGACCACGCCTTGCCTCTACCGGGTAATGCCGACTTGGGTCATTAACCACGCGTACTCGAACGAAACCTCCTTCAAGCGGTCATAGCGTCCGCTGGCTCCGCCGTGTCCGGCGCCCATGTTGCACTTCAACAGCAGCGGCCGGACATCCGTCTTGAGGGTGCGAAGTTTGGCCACGTACTTCGCTGGCTCCCAGTACATTACTTGACTGTCGTTGAGGCCGGTGGTCACCAGCATCGCCGGGTACGCTCCCGGCTTCAGGTTGTCATACGGACTGTACGAACGCATGTAGTCGAAGGCGGGCTTCTCGTTGGGATTTCCCCATTCCAAGTACTCACCCACGGTCAGGGGGAGGCTCGCGTCCATCATGGTGTTCATCACGTCCACGAACGGAACCGCCGAGTGCACCGCCCGGAACAAGTCGGGGCGCAAATTGACCACAGCCCCCATGAGCAATCCCCCGGCACTACCGCCTTCGATCACCAGTCGATCGGGTGCCGAGATGTGGTTCTTCACCAACCATTCGGCGCAGTCCACGAAGTCGGTGAAGGTGTTCTTCTTGTGCATGAGCATTCCGTCGTCGTGCCAAGCCTCACCGAGTTCATCGCCGCCGCGAATATGGGCAATGACAAACACCATGCCGCGTTCAACCAGCGACAGCCGGGCGATGGAGAAGCTGGCATCCATGCCGAGGCCATAAGAGCCGTAGCCATAGAGGAAACACGGCGCGGAGCCATCGAGCTTCACGCCCTTCTTGTAGACCATCGACAAGGGCACGCGGGTGTTGTCGCGCGCAGTAACCCAGCGCCGCTCGGTGACATAGCCCGAGGGATCATATCCCCCGAGAACCGGGGTGCGTTTGAGCAACGTAAGACGACCGGTGGCCAGGTCGCAGTCGTAGACTCCTTGGGGCGTGGCCATCGATTGGTAGGTAAGCCGAAAGGCCTTGGCTCCCAGCTCCGGGGTGCCGGTCGCGTGGGCCGAATACACCGGTTCCGGAAAGGCGACCTCCACCCAATGGGTTGAGTTCTTGTTCTGAATTCGCAAGTGGGTCAGTGCCTCCTTCTGTTCGGCCACCACCAGGTGATCGCGGAACACCTCCAGGCCCTTGAGCAGCACGTCGGCGCGATGCGCAATCACCTCGGTCCAATGCCCCGGTTCCGCGACTGGGGCACTCACCAGGCGGAAGTTCTTGGCGTCCTTGTTGGTGCGTAAGAAGAGCAGGCCCTCGCGGTGTTCGAGGTCGTACTTGTGCCCCTTCTCCCGGGGCAAGACCGGACGGAAGGCCCCCTTCGGATCGGAGGAGGGCAAGATTCGCTGGTCCCAGGTGTCGGTGCTTTGCGAGGAGCAGACGAACCACTGATGATCCTTGGTCCGCCCCAGGCCGAGGCCGAACAATTCGTCCTTCTCTTCCATCACCAATTGCGGCCGACCGCCCTCCAGGGACAGACGCCACAGTTGGTTGCTCCGTTTGGTCACGGCATCCTCGGTGGTGTAGAGCACCCATGCACCGTCGGCCGACCATTCGAAGCTGGTGACCCGCTCTGCCAAGGGAGCGGAAGTCTTCCCGGTGGCAAGGTCTTTGCGGTAGAGGGTGTACTGGCGGAAGCCCGTGACGTCCGTGCTGTACAGCAGTGCGGTGCCGGAATCGCTGATCTCAAAGCCACCGAGTCCGAGGAACGAATGGCCCTGAGCCAAGAGGTTCAAATCAAGCAAAACCTCCTCTGCGGCCTTGGGATCCGAAGCCCCATCCGTCGACACCTTGCGCCGGCAATGAATGGCATACTGCCGGCCCTCTTCGGTCCGGGAGTAGTAATCATAAGCCCCGCGCCGAAGCGGAACGGTGAGGTCGGTTTGCTGGATGCGCCCCAGCATTTCCTTGTAGAGCAACTCACCAAAGGCCTTGGCCTCCACGGTGCTGGCTTCCATGTAGGCGTTTTCCGCTTCCAGGTAGCTAATCACCTCCGGGTTGGTTTTTTCGCGGAGCCAGAACCAGGGGTCATTGACTGATTCCCCATGCCAAATCGAACGGTGTTCGTGGGTCTTAGCAACCGGCGGTTTCGGAGGTTGGACGTTGGAAGTATCAGCCATGACAACTAGGGATGCGCTCATCCAGGCAACTCGGAGCACGAGGACGAAATCGACGGTCCGGGCGCGCAGCGATCGCCGACCCGGAGTCGCTCGCGCAGTGGAACAGCGCATCATGAATCCACACTTGGCCCAGAACCGTCCGGGTGCAAGCCGTGAGCAGCCATTCCAACCAGGCAACCTGACCCACACCGGAGGCTCACCAAAGCCACTGTACGCGACCGGTGCGCGGGATTAACTTGAGCACTCAATGAGCGAGACTTTGGACATTCGATGGAAACAGCGTTTCGAGAATTTCGATCGATCCTATGTTCTGCTCCGATCTGCTTTGGAGAATGGACCCGAGGCTTTAAACGCGTTGGAAAAAGAGGGGGTCATCCAACGCTTCGAATACTGTTTTGAACTGGCTTGGAAGACGGTCAAAGACTACCTGGACGCCAGTGGATTGGTCTTCGCCACAGTCACACCGCGTCAGGTGCTCAAAGACGCGTTCGCCGCCAAGATCCTCAAGGAGGGTCCAGTTTGGATGGACATGCTCGATCACAGGAATCTGCTGGCTCACACCTACGATTCGACCCAATTCAACATAGCCCTGGATGCCATCCATCGCCGCTACCTGAACGCGCTCGCAGAACTTCATGAATTCCTCCATCAGGAGGCGTCATCGTGAAAAACCCGCCACTGACACCCACTGAGTTGGAACTGGTGAGATCGGTCTTCCGACTCCACCCGGAAGTTCAGACCGCCACCCTCTTTGGGTCGCGAGCCAAGGGAACTCACAGCCCCCGTTCGGATGTAGACTTGGCCATCACCGGCGCCGTCAGCGCGCTCCGCGCCGAAACCATCGCCTCGGAACTCGAGGAACTTCCCCTGCCTTACCGATTCGATGTCCAAGCTATCGATCAGATTCGCTTCAAGCCCTTGTTGGAACACATCCAACGCGTCGGTATGCAAATTTACCCGGCCGCCTGAACAGCTCAGGCCTGTGACTGAGGACGGCAGTCCAAAGACTGTTTCCAAGATCCCGACCCAACCTGCTCGTCCCCGTGGATGGTGATCCGGGAGTTGCAGTCGCTGGCATTTGGCACCATCAAATACACATGTCGTTGCGCGCTGCTGCCGCCCTGATTTCCACGGCCTTGGTTGCCACCTTGAATTTGATGAGTGCTCCCCTCCATTACCCTGCCACGTCGAAGTCCAACGTCGTCGACACCTACCACGGGGTCCGCGTCGAAGATCCCTACCGCTGGCTGGAGGACGACAACGCTCCGGCGACTCAAGACTGGGTAAAGCGCCAGAACGAAGTCACTTTCGGTTACCTTCAGGAAATCCCGCAGCGTGAGGGTATTCGCAAACGGATGGCGCAGCTCTTCAACTTCGAGCGCTTCGGGGTGCCCTCCAAGCAAGGCAACCGATACTTCTTCAGCCGCAATGACGGACTGCAAAATCAGAGTGTGTGGTACACCACCTCCCGCCTAGATGCCGAACCCACCGTCTTGCTCGACCCGAACAAACTCAGCAGCGACGGCACCGTCGCAATCGGCCGTTTGGAACCGTCTGAAGACGGCAGTAAGGTCGCCTATCAATTCTCCAAAAGCGGCAGCGACTGGCAGGAAATTCGCATCCGCGAAGTGGCTACCGGCCAAGAACTGCCCGACCGTCTCGAATGGGTGAAGTTCTCCGGCCTCTCCTGGGCTAAGGATGGTTCAGGATTCTACTACTCGCGCTACGACGCACCGAAACCCGGTGCGGCGCT
>CAINWP010000129.1 GCA_903854475.1 uncultured Verrucomicrobiota bacterium | reverse complement strand
TGCCCAGCCTCGATGCTTCGACGCAACCCGGCGGCTGTGCTGCTCATCGACACCGATTCGGCCTCATTGCTCTGAGCTATGCGCATCCTGGCCCTCGATCCCGGTACCGTTCGTGTGGGCGTCGCGATTAGTGACGAACTGCGGATGATGGCCCGTCCGCTCGAGTTTATTCCGGCCGAACCATTTGCTGCGCTGGCGGAGCGGGTGAAGGAACTCATCCGATCCCAGCAGATAGAACTCATCGTGGTCGGAATGCCTCGCAACATGGATGGCACCTATGGTGAGGCGGCCATCAAGGCGCGGGAGTTTGTGGCGGCGCTCAAGGATGTGATTATGGTACCAATCCGAACCTGGGACGAACGACTGACCACTGTGTCGGCGGCCAAGGCCCTGCGCAGCGGCGGCACCAAGGCGGCCCAACAGCGCGGCAAGATCGATGCGGCGGCCGCGGCCATCTTGCTGCAAGGATACCTCGACAGTCTCACCCTGTGAGGGGTGATGGTTTCGCTTCCCAGGAAGCCACGATGTCCTCGGAGCAAGAAGTTCCCCAGAAGCGCACCCGTGAGCGTCCGGACTCGGCTCCCGAGGGGTTTCAACGCATCCGCCTCACCGTCGCCTACGACGGCACCGCCTACCGTGGATGGCAGGTGCAGGTCGAGGGCATCACGGTCCAGGGTTGCCTCGAGGTCGCCCTGGGTCGGTTGTTTCGTTGTGGTCCCCGGGTCGTCAGTTCCAGTCGCACCGACACCGGAGTTCATGCCCGCGGGATGTCGGTGCATTTCGATGTGCCCCGAGCCGAATGGCGGATGACCTCGGATAAACTGATCTTGGCCGCCAATGCGCACTTGCCGGAAGATATCCGGGTGACGGCGGCCGCGCAGACCACGGCGGATTTCCACGCTCGTTTCGACGCCATCGGTAAGCAGTACCGGTACACCGTCTGGAATGATGCGGCGCATGATCCACTGGGCCTGCGTCAGCAGTGGCACGTGCCCAAGCCCATTGATTTGGGGGCGATGAAGGCTGCGGCGGTCACCTTGGTCGGGTGCCATGATTTTTTGGCATTCAGTGCGTCACCGGGTTACGAGCGCCACCACACCGTCCGCAACGTGACGCGGTGCGACGTCCTTCGGTCGGGCTCCCGCATTACGGTGGTCATCGAGGCCGACGGCTTCTTGTACAAGATGTGCCGGGGCATCGTTGGGACGCTGGTGCAAGTGGGGCATGGGCGCTTTCGCCCTGAGGAACTAATTCCCTTGCTGCAGACTCGCGATCGCACGGTGGTGGGCATGACGGCGCCGGCGCTGGGACTGGTTTTGTGGAAGGTGTTCTATCGCAAGCCCGGGATGCCACGCAGGCCGCACCCAGCGGATGTGGAGTGAGTGATCGCTCGGCTCAGAGCTCAGTGCGGTCGTCTTGAAAATGCTGGGGATTGAAATTGCGGGGCCCCTGAATCCGCCTTGCCAGTCGTCGGTTCCGCGACTAACTCGTGAGCGCCGATGATCCGACGCCTGCAACCACGCCTGCTCCTTCAGTTGGGGATGTTTCTCTGCTCCGCCACCCTGGTTTGGAGTTTGTGGTCTCTCTCACTGGCTGCCGAAACCACGAACACCGCCACCGTTGCCATAGGCACGGACCTAGCCTCCAAAGCCAGCGCCCTGACGCGCCAGATGATCAATGAAGAGTTCATTCAAAGCCACAAGACCGAGTTGTCATTCTGGCTCAACCAACTCCCGGGCATGGAGGCGCTGTTTCTGGGGATTCCTCGCTGGCAGTACGCCGCCTCGTTGTTGTACCTGATCTTGGCAGTCTCTGTCTCTCGTGCCTTGGACTGGCTCATCCGAAATCGTCTCAAGCATTGGGCTTCGAGGACGGACACGGAGTGGGACGATATTCTTGTGAAGCTGGCGGAGGGTCCGGTGAAGGCCATCACCCTGGTGTTCCTCATCCACATCGGGCTCGAACTCTACAATTGGCCTCTTTGGCTCGAGATCAATATCTCCCGATTCTCTCTCATCGTCGGGGCCGTCGCCTTGACCTTTATCGCGCTGCGGGTCATCGACTTGGCAATCGCCGCTTGGCGTCGGCAACCCAAACAGGGAGGCGATGATGCCTTCAACGATCAGTTCGTGCTGCTCATCGGCAAACTGCTCAAGGCGGTGTTGATCTTGATCACCTCGTTGACCTTGCTGGGCAACCTGGGGGTGGATATCACCGCCATTTTAGGTTCGGTGTCGGTGCTAGGATTGGCCTTTGGTTTGGCGGCGCAGGATTCGGTGGCTAACTTGTTTGGTGCGGTCGCGGTGTTCGTCGACAAACCCTTCAAGGTGGGCGACCGCATTAAGGTGGGTTCCGATGTCGATGGCGTGGTCGAGGCGATGGGGCTGAGGTCCACGAAGGTCCGCAATGCAGACGGTTTCTTAATCACCCTCCCGAACAAGTCGGTCGGCAACAACACGGTCATCAATGTCTCGGCCCGGCCCTCTATACGCACCGTGCTGAACTATGGCCTGACGTATGACACTCCGGCTCACCGCATTGATTTTGCCGCGAAGTTGCTGCGGTCCATCTTCACTGCACATTCGCTGACCGGGGAGTGTCAGGTCACCTTTAACCGTTTCGATGCCTCCGCCCTCAATATCGAGGTGAATCACCAGTGCCTGACCCGAGATTTGCCCACGTATCAAGCCACACTCCACGGGTTGAACTTGGAAGTGAAGGAGCGCTTCGACGCCGAGAAACTCGAGTTCGCGTTCCCGACTCAAACCGTATTTATCAAGAAAGACACCTCGGTTGCTGCGCCCCCATCGGCGTGAGGGAGCAGCGGGCGAAATCACTGTTTGGACGGTCGCTTTCGGTATTTTTCGTAAAGGCGGGTGTGGCGTGAGGACAAGTCGATTTCGCGTCCCCGAATCCACATCCGGGTGACTGTGGCCTTGAGATCGAGAACATCGCCGTTAGCGACGAAGAGGCTAGCTTCTTTGCCGGGTTCGATGGAACCGAGTCGGTCGGAGACACCCAGAATCTTGGCGGCATTCAGGGTCAATCCTCGGACTGCGTCCTCATAGGGAAGGCCGAAAGCCCGGGCCTGGGCGGCCGAGTAGGGGATGTTACGGATGTTGCTGGCGCCGAATTGGCCGGTGCCTTCACTGAAGGCGACAAGCACACCCGCCTTGGCCAAGACAGCCGGAGCCGTAAAGTGGATGTCATAGGCGTCGGTGTCGCGGACGGGTTGGGTGAACACATGCTCATAGGCCACGGAGATGCGGTGTTCGGCCAGATAGGCCGCCTCGCGCCAGGCATCCAGACCACCAGCGATGATCATCTTAAATCCACGGCGGACCGACCACTCGGCCGCGGATCGGATGCCCCGGGCCTCGTTGACGTGGATCCAGAGGGGGCGTTCCTTCCGGACAATTGGCAGCATCGCTTCCCAGGCGGGCACGGTTTTGAAGCCTACTTTGGCGACCTTCTTGGCCTCGGAATAGGCGGCGGCCTCGGTGAAAAAGGAATCAATTTCCCGCAGCTTGCGGTCCCGGTCCCGGACTTGGTCTTCGAGCGACGGGCCTGCGTCCTTGCCCGGAGGCCGAGGAGTCGTGTCGAGGCCGAAACTGGGCCAGTGGAGATGCAAGGCGACGGCTTTTTCGACCGTGAGGTCTTCGATGGTCCAGCCGTCGAGTTGGATGAGGCCGCTGAAACCGGAGACGGTGCCTCCGGAGGGAATGACATGAGCGTGAGTGTAGCCGTTGGCGCGGGCCACGGGGATGAGTTCGCTGTCCGGGTTGACGGCGATCCACGCGCTCACATCGGCAGAATATTCGCCGACTTCCGTGGTGTCGCGGGTGGCTCGAAGGGCGTCGATTTCGAGCAGTCCCAATACGGTGGTGGGAGCGATCAATCCGGGGAAGACGCGCTGACCTTTCAATTCTACGACGGTGTCGACCTTGTCGGTGAGGCCGGCCCCAACTTTTTCAATGCGGCCGTCGCGGATGAGGATGGAGGCATTGGTCAGGATGGGGCCCGAGGCGGTGAAGATCCATCCGTCCTTCAAGAGGAGGCTGGCCGCTTGGGTGGTCAGTAGGCTGGCGACCAATCCCAGGGAGAAAATCAGGGGGTTCATGCGGAGGGACATGCGCGGGGAACGATGAGGTTCAGTGGGTGCCGAGATAAACGCGCTGGGCGTTACGGGCGAAGAACTTGGATCGGACGGTGGATCCGTGGTGGCTGAAATAGTCGTCGACGATGCCGAAGACGGTCGCCAAGGGGGCGAAGCGTTCGCTGACAGGCCAATTGCTGCCAAAGACCATGCGGTCTTCTCCAAAGGCGTCGGCGATCGGATCGAGGATGAAGCGGTAGGCCTCGACTTCGCGCGGGGCGGTGCCGTCGGATCGACCGGTGCCTTCGACTAATCCGGAGACTTTCATGATGAGGTTCGGATGCCGGCGTGCGGCGCGCACGGCGGAGATCCAGGCGGTGGGTAGGGGTTGACGCACGGGTACGTTGCAGCAGTGGTCGACGATAATGCGCAAGCTGGGGAATGCCTCGGCGATGCGGACGGCTTCGGGGAATTGGTCGGCTCCAGTGATTAAATCTAAGCTGAGATCGTGGTCAGCCAAGAGGGCGATATCCCGTTTCCAGTTCGGGTCGTTGAGGGGGAGGCCTCCATTCCATCCGCCGGTTCGGATCCCGCGGAATCGACGATGGGCCGCGAAGCGGAGGAGTTGGTCTTGGAACCCGGGTTGGCCGGGCTTTAGGTGACCTACGAGACCGATGAGGAACGGGTCTTGTGCGGCCAGATCGAGGATCCACTGGTTGTCTTCTTCCCAGGGACTGGCTTCGACGACCACGGTGCTGGTAATGCCTAAGGGTTCGGCCAGTGCTCGGAAGTCTCTGGGTAGGATTCGGCGGTACAGCACGGCATCGTCCTTGGGTGGCCATGGGACGCCTTGTGGTCGGGTCGGGTCGTAGAAGTGGGTGTGGGTATCGATGATGCCCTGGGATGTGTTGCCGCGAACACATCCTGTCGGAAGGACCGCGGCGAGGGCGGAGGCTCCGGCGGCGGAGCGGATGAAATCCCGTCGGGTCATCAT
Organism: uncultured Verrucomicrobiota bacterium; assembly: GCA_903854475.1. Classification (GTDB taxonomy): domain Bacteria; phylum Verrucomicrobiota; class Verrucomicrobiia; order Limisphaerales; family UBA9464; genus SXXZ01. The sequence goes on along the minus strand of CAINWP010000129.1, from coordinate 4,825 downwards.
GGGTGAACGCTGCCTCAAGGGCTTTCGGGTGGAAACTCCAGAAGTGGAGCTTTGTATCTGGGCTCCGCGGCATCAGGCCTCCGCTCGCTGAGTAGGCTCTGAGGAGGAGCTTTCGCGCTTTGCGCGAGGGGTTGGAGTGTTCGCCTCCAAGGCTCGCTCCGGCCTGACACCGCTCCGCTCGGTCGCGGGGTCGGTCCCACCTATTTACACAAAAGGGGCCATTGCATACTATTTTGGTATTCTTCGAAGGGCTCCGCGGCATCAGGCCTTCGCTCGCTGAGGAGGCTCTGAGGAGGAGGAGCTTTCGCGCTTTGCGCGAGGGGGTTGGTCGGCAGGGGGTCGGTCCCACCTATTTACACAAAAGGGGACACTGCATACTATATTGATGTTCTTTAATGGGCTCCGCGGCATCAGGCCTCCGCTCGCTGAGTAGGCTCTAGGAAGGATGAGCTTTCGCGCTGTGCGCGAGGGGTTGGGGTGTTCGCCTCCAAGGCTCGCTCCGGCCTGACACCGCTGCTGCCTAGGTTGGTGTGTGGTTGGGGCAGGAAGTACGGAGGGGTGAAAAAGAGGTTCCAGATCTGACCTGCAACAGTTCAACACTTTACTCAGGATAGCGTTTCGTGGACTTGATCTGCCCATTTGGCTAGTGTTGGAGATTCATGGAACGCACGTTGATTCTCTGTAAGCCGGATTGCATGCAAAAGAACCTCGCCGGTGAGGTGATCGGTCGTATTCAGAAGGCTGGTCTCCGCATTGAGGCGGCCAAGGTTCTTCGTTTAACCGATGCGCTGCTGGCTGAGCACTACTCTCACCTGACCGACAAACCCTTTTTCCCGGAGATCGTCGAGTTTATGAAGTCCGCGCCGGTGCTGGGCTTGATCATGACGGGCGACAATGCCGTGGCGACGGTGCGTGACCTTCTGGGGCCGACCGACAGTCGCAAGGCGGCTAAGGGCACCATCCGCGGTGACCTCGGTGAGTCGAATATGCTCAATATCGCTCATGCGTCGGACTCGGTGGAGAACGCCGAGATCGAAGTGAAGCGGTTCTTCCGCGCCGACGAGATCCCGGCCTGAGGCCGCAGTGTGGTTATGGTGGTAGGGATGCGGTGCGCTGCGTCCTGAGTCTGCTCTCATCTTGCCGAAAGGGGATGTGTGGATTGACTCGCGGAGGGGCGGTCATAGGTTGGCGGTCTTGATGAACGGATCTGGTTCGAAAACACCTCGCACGGCGACTCCGGCTCCGGATCCAACTCCGGCCCCTGCTCCTGCTATTGTCGATCCGGCTTTCTGCATCCGGTTGCGCGGGGTGCGTCAGAATAATCTAAAGGGTTTCGACCTCGACCTGCCTTTGGGGCAGTGGATCGTGGTGACAGGCCTGAGCGGATCCGGAAAAAGCTCGCTGGCCTTCGATACCCTCTATGCGGAGGGGCAGCGGCGCTATATCGAGACGTTCTCGCCCTACGCTCGGCAGTTCTTCGACCGGATGGACAAGCCCGCGGTGGATCGGATCGAGAACATCCCGCCGGCGATCGCGATTGAGCAGTGCAATTCCGTCCGTTCCACACGCAGTACGGTGGGGACCATGACGGAGATTTGCGACCACATGAAGGTGGTGTGGCCTCACATCGCCCGCCCCCATTGCCGTCAGTGCGGAAACACGGTCCATGCTGAGCCTCCGGATCGTGTCTGGGAGTTGGTGTTGCAACGGGTGGAGGCGGGCCAATGGTCCGGTGATCGTACCGCCGATGCGTTGGTTACCTTCGAGTTGCCGCTCTCCGAAAAAATGGGCCTGGCCGAGCAGTTCCAATTGATGACCCAGCAGGGGTTTCAACGGATGGTGATCGACGGCCAGGTCCTGCGGCTAGAAGACGGTTTGGGCACGGTGAAACCGGGCACTGGCTGCGTCCAAATTATTGCGGATCGGTTGCGGCTGGAACCCGGACAGCGGAATCGGTTCCGTGAAGCCTGCGAAACGGCTTACCGCTTCGGTCAGGGACACTTGTCGGTCTGGAGTTTCCAAGGGACCACGGCGGTCTCACCTCAATCGTTCTCTCAGAGGCTCCATTGCGCGAGCTGTAATCTGGACGCTCCCGAGGCCAAGCCGGCCCTGTTTTCTTTCAATCATCCGCTGGGGGCCTGTCCGGCGTGCAAGGGATTTGGGCGCATCATCTCCATCGATCCCACGCTGGCTATCCCGGATACCTCCAAGTCCATTGAAGGGGGAGTGGTGAAGCCCTGGCAGACTGGCATGGGCATGGAGTGTCAGAATGACATGATGCGCAAGGTTCGCAGTGCGGGCATTCCCACCCGGGTGCCGTTCCGAGAAATGTCCGAGGACCAGCAGCGCTGGGTGATGGACGGGGAATCCGACTACGATCCGAAGGATCCCGAGAAGTCTTGGCCGAACAAATGGTACGGGGTGAGGGGTTACTTCCGCTGGTTGGAGAGCAAGGCCTATAAGATGCACGTGCGGGTGATGCTGTCGCGGTACCGAAGCTATCAAACGTGCTCCGAGTGCCAGGGACGTCGCTTGCGCCCTGAGGCGTTGGCCTTCCGTTGGACTCCGCCGGGACAATCCCGATCGCTGGACTTGGCCGGCTTCTACGGTTTGCCGATTCGAGAGGCACTGGGCCTCCTGGAGGTGGCCGCCCAGACCTTGAATCTGCCATCGAAGGATCCCATTGGGTTGGTCTTCGGTGAGGTGCGAGCCCGCCTGGCTTACCTGGAGTCGGTGGGCCTCGGTTACCTGACCGTAGATCGGACCACCCGCACTCTGAGTGGTGGAGAGACAGCACGGGTCAACCTGACGACCTGCCTGGGGACGCGCTTGGTTAACACGCTCTATGTCCTGGATGAACCGAGTGTTGGTTTGCACCCGCGCGACAGCCAGCGGTTGATCCGCGTGCTCCAGACGCTTCGGGATGCCGGCAACACGGTGGTTGTGGTGGAGCACGAGCCCGAGGTGATGCGTGCAGCCGACCAAATTGTGGATATCGGTCCCGGGCAGGGTGCTCAAGGAGGGCATGTGCTGTTTCAAGGGTCGCCGCGGGCCTTGCAGTCGGTCGTGGGTTCGCTGACGGGCGATTACTTGTCCGGGCGTCGCAGCGTCGGAGAGTCCCGCCAGCGGCCGGTTCCTTTGCCGTACATCGGCGTTGTGAAAGGCACTGCGAAAGGACCCTCTCGCAGCGCGATGCCCGAATCGGCACGCGCGAATTTCGGCGTGCTGCGGGAGGCCCTGCCGACGATCCGATACCCAGCCACGATTCCTGCGCTGGTGATTCGCCATGCGACGGCCCATTGCCTCAAAGACCTCACTGTCACGGTGCCGCTGGGGCGTCTGGTGGGAGTGAGTGGAGTGAGCGGCTCCGGCAAGACCACGTTGATTCGGGAGATCTTGTTGCCCCTGTTGCAGGCTCGGCTCAATGCCGATGAGTCGACTACAGCCCTCGAAGAAGAAGTGGACAGTGAATCAATCGGAGAGGCTCAGTCGGCTTTGCAGTTAGCGGAGTTGGAGGGGGCCGAACACCTGGGGGCGGTAGTGCTGGTAGATCAGTCTCTCTTGGGTCGCACTCCGAGGTCCAATCCGGCCGTGTACATTGGGGCTTTTGATGACATCCGCGATTTCTATGCAGCCAGTCCGGAGGCGCTGGCCAACGAAATGCCGGCCGGTTGCTTCAGTTTTAATTCTAAGCGCGGCCAATGTGAGACCTGTCGAGGAGCCGGTTTTGAGAAGATCGAAATGCAGTTCTTGAGCGATGTGCTCATCCGCTGCGCCGCCTGCGGCGGTTGCCGATATCAGGCTCGGGTGGCTGCAGTGAAGGTGGCACCTCCTGATGGCGTGGGTCTCTCGGCCCTGTCGATCTCGGACTTTCTGGATGCGACCGTCGAGGAGGCGGTGCGATTCCTGTCCGCCTTCCCGGATTCCAAGTATGCGCGTCGGGCCCTGATGAAGTTCTCTCTCCTGACCGAAGTGGGCTTGGGTTATCTTCGGCTCGGACAACCGCTCAACACGTTGTCGGGCGGTGAGAGTCAGAGACTCAAGCTCGTGAGTCACCTGGCCGCGACTCCGGCGGCCGCGTCTACTGCACCCTCAGCGCCAGTGACGCCACCGGTTTCTCGGCGTCGCGCCGAATCAGGGCCAGCAGTCGGTTCGGGTGCGATAGGCAGATTTAAGCCGACGCTCTTCCTGTTTGATGAACCGACCACAGGCCTGCATTTGGAAGATGTCAGGATCTTGCTAATGGTGTTTCAGCGCCTGGTGGATCAGGGGCATTCGGTGGTGCTCATCGAGCACCATATGGAGCTGTTACGCTGTGTGGATTGGTTGATTGATCTGGGCCCGGAATCCGGGGATCAAGGCGGACAAATTATGGCGGCGGGTCCACCAGACCACGTGGCCTCGGTGCCTGAAAGTCGCACGGCGCCCTTCCTGCGAGCCTAGGTGCCAACCGTTCTCAGGGTTCGCCCTTAAATCCCTCCACTTGACCCTGCCAGTGCAGAGAGTGAGCCTTGGCTGCGTTTCCCTGTGTTCACACTGCTTTTCTGCATCCAGTCGATGTTTCCTCGCCCGGCGGCCGCTGTTTTCGCCGTTGCTGTCGGGATCTGGGGTGCTCTCTCGCTGAAGGCTGAGGCGACGTCTCCGGCGGCCAACGCAGCCGCCGAGATTCAAGCTCAGTTCCTGAAGCCCGTGCCGGCAGGCGTCGCTGGCTTCACACGACTCGATCTTCGGCAGACCGGGTTGAACTTCACCAATCGTCTCGAAGGCGACGCCTTCTTGACCAATGCGGTGGCCAACAATGGATCCGGGCTGGCCATCGGCGATG
>CAINWP010000128.1 GCA_903854475.1 uncultured Verrucomicrobiota bacterium | reverse complement strand
GTGCTGGCCGTAGAATCGATTCAGACGGCGGACCTGATACCCTACGCCCGCAACAGCCGCACCCACGACGACGCCCAGGTGGCGCAGATTGCGGGCAGCATTCGGGAGTTCGGATTCACGAACCCGGTCCTGATCGACGGGGCGAATGGAATCATTGCCGGCCACGGTCGAGTGATGGCAGCTCGACCCGAAATACTGCGACGTGATCGTTACCCGCTGGCAAGCCTTCGCCGGCAAGCAGGCGATCCACGAAGCAAGCGGGAAGACGTTTGATGAGATGAAAACCGCGAAACCATGAGCGCCGACGCTAAATCTCCCTCCGTCGACGTCGGCACGCTGGCCCGCTTGTTCAGCCTGACTGCCGTCCGCATCCAGCAGCTCGCCACCGACGGCGTGGTGGTGAAGTCCTCGCGTGGGAAATACGACCTCTGGCAGAGCATCCGCGGCTATATCAAATACCTCCAAGAGCGCCGGGTGAACCAATGGGACGCGAAGGACGAGGCGCAGACCGACATCAAGCGCGAACAACTTCGCCGCACCAAGGAGGAGGCCGACAAGCTGGAACTCCAGAACGCCCGCACCCGTGGCGAGCTGATCGAGGTGGGCGTCGTCGAGAAACTGATGCAGGCGTGTTTCACCGTCCACCGCACGCGCATCCTTAACTTTCCGCTGACCGATGAGGAAAAGCAGGCGTGCCTGGCTGATCTCCTCGAGCTCAAGAAGATCGACTGGGAGCGCGAGGCCAAGCTATGAGCGACCAGATCCAAACGCTATTTGCACGCGCGCTGTCGGCTTACATCCCGCCGCCCCAAATGACAGTCAGCGAGTGGGCTGATAAGTTCCGCTACCTCTCCCAGGAGTCCTCGTCGAACCCCGGCAAATACTCCAGCGACATGACCCCCTACGCCGTCGCTTGGATGGACAGCGCGAACGACCCGACCGCCTCCGGGACTGTGCTCATGGTCGCCAGCCAGCTCGGGAAAACGGAGGTGCTGAACAACATCGTCGGGTACTTCATGGACATCGAGCCCGCCCCGATGCTGATGGTGCAGCCCACCATCGACCTCGCCGAATCGTGGTCCAAAGAGCGCCTCGCCCCCATGATCCGCGACACCCCGGCGCTGCGGGAAAAAGTCAGTGATGCCCGCAGCCGCGACAGCGGAAACACCCTCCTGCACAAGACCTTCCCGGGTGGAAACATCGCCATGGCCGGAGCCAACGCCCCGTCCGGCCTCGCCTCCCGCCCGCGTCGCGTCGTGCTGCTCGACGAGGAGGACCGCTTCCCGCCCTCCGCCGGCACCGAGGGCGACCCGGCTTCCCTCGCGATCCGGCGCACGGAAACTTTCTGGAACCCCGTCATCTACGAAACCAGCACCCCCACCGTCAAAGGCACCTCCCGCATCGAGGCCCGCTTTGAAGAGTCAGACCAACGCCGCTGGCACTGCCCGTGTCCCGAGTGCGGCGCCCTCCAGATCCTCAAATGGTCCCAAGTCCGCCACGAACACGAAGACGGACAAGACGCCTGGTATGAATGCGAAGCCTGCACCGCCCATCTCACCGACGACCAACGCCGCATCATGGTCCGCTCCGGAAAATGGATTGCCGAATACCCCGAGCGCACCCTCCGCGGCTACCACCTGAACGGCATCGCCAGCATGTTCCGCCACAAGCGCGGGTTCACCTCCCGCCTGCACCAGATGGTCGCCGACCACCTATCGGCGAAGCGCAAAGGCAAGGAAGTCCTCCGCACCTGGGTGAACACCTTCCTCGCCGAGACCTGGGAAGAGGAAGGCGAATCGCTCGCATGGGAGCCACTTCTGCAGCGCCGGGAAAACTGGGGCGATTTCCCCGCCGGTGGCCTCGTCATCACCGTCGGTGCCGACATCCAAGGCGACCGCGTCGAGATGGAGTTCGTCGCATGGGGGACCGACGAGGAAAGCTGGTCGCTCGATTATGTCGTCATCATGGGCGACTTCAACCGGCCCGAAGTGCAGGCCGCCGTCGACGAGCAGCTGCAGCGGAAATTCACCCATCCCACCGGCATCGACCTCCGCGTCATGTGCGCCTTCATGGACTCCGGCCACAAAGCCAAGGCCGTCTACCAGTTCGTCAAAAAACGCGAACGCCTCAAAACCTACGCCTGCAAAGGCCGCGGCGGACCCGCCATTCCGCTCATCTCCCGCCCCTCCCGCCAAGGCACCGTCCGCGCCGCCCTCTTCTCCGTCGGATCCGACACCGCCAAGGACATCATTTATTCGCGACTCCAGACCGCCGACCTCGGCCCCGGCTACATGCACTTCCCGTCCGATCGGGACGAAACATGGTTCCGCCAACTCACCTCCGAGGTCAAGGTCACCCGCTACAAGGACGGCATCCCGTATACGAAGTTTGAGAATGCCAGCAAGGCGCGCAACGAAGCCCTCGACTGCCGCGTCTACGCCCTCGGTGCCCTCCAGCTCCTCAACATCAACTGGAAAAAACTCGCCGCCTCCTTCCTCCCGGTTGACGCGCCGCCCACCGACACCGCGCTCCCTGCGAAAAAATCCCCACGCCCCCCGCGCAAGTCTAGCGGCTGGGTGAATACCTGGTGAGTTTGACAACACGTCCCGTCGCGTGACCGACCTCGACCGCCTGACCTCCGTTTCAGCCATCATCAGCGCCCTCGACGCGTCGATCCTCAAGCTCGCCGCGAAAACCAACCAGTCCGTCTCCTTCGGCGATCAGACCTACACCCTTGCCGACATCGGCAAGCTCGACGCCATGCGGGACAAATACCGCAGCGAGGAAATCGCCCTCGAAAGCCGCCTCGCCGGTGGCACCCGCCGCCGCACCATCAAGATCACCTTTCCCTCATGCTGACCGCCGTCCGAAACTTCTTCCGGCGGTCCGCGCCTGTAAAGGCCGCCCGCTCGTTCAACGCCGCCAACGGCAGTCGCCTCACGCTCGACTGGATCATGTCGCCGCTGAGTGCTGATGCCGAGCTCAACGGCAAGCTCGCCGCCCTGCGCTCCCGCAGCCGCGACCTCGAGCGGAACAACGAATGGGCACGCGGATTTTTCCGCACGCTTGAAAACAACACCATCGGCGAGAACGGCATCGGCTTGCAAATGCGCGTCCGCGATCCCGGCTCGCCCACCTTCGACGAGATCGCCAACGACAAGATCGAGACCGCCTGGTATCAATGGGGCCGCGTCGGGAAATGCACCGTCTGCGGCCGGCACTCCTGGCGCGACGTCCAGCGGCTGCTCGTCCGCTCCCTCGCCCGCGACGGTGAAATCCTCATCCGCAAGATGCGCCGTGCCGACGGCCTGCGCCTCCAGATCATCGAGGCCGACATCCTCGACGAGGCCGCCAACTTCACCGCGCCAAACGGCAACGAAGTCCGCTTCGGCGTCGAGTGCAATGGCGACCGCATGCCCGTCGCCTATCACCTCCTCGGGCGCCACCCCGGCGACGGCCAATTCGGCGGCACCAAGAACACCTCCACCCGGATCCGCATCCCTGCCGACGAAATCATCCATCTCTTCATCACCGAGCGGTCCGACCAATCCCGCGGCCTCCCCTGGTTGGTCGCCAGCATGCAAGGCATGAAGATGCTCGACGGCTATGCCGAAGCCGAGCTCGTCGCCGCCCGCACCGGTGCCGCCAAGATGGGCTTCTTCACCAAGAAAACGCCCGAGGGATGGGATGGCGAAGTCGACGGCGATGGCAACCTATCCATGGACGCCAGTCCCGGCACCATCGAAGAACTACCCGCCGGCGTCGAGTTCAAGGAATGGTCCACCGACCACCCGAACAGCGGCTACGGCGACTTCGTCAAATCACGCCTTCGTGGCATCGCGACCTCACTTGGAATCAGCTATAACACGCTCGCCTCTGACCTCGAAAATGTGAACTATTCCTCCATCCGCGCCGGTCTCATCGAGGAGCGCGAAGTGTGGAAAGCCATCCAACGGTTTTTGATCGAGCACTGCGTCGAGGACATCTTTACCGAGTGGCTTTCCATCGAGCTTCTATCCGGTCGCCTCGGCCTACCGTTTGAAAAGCTCGCCAAGTTCAACCAGCCCGAGTTCCAAGGCAAACGGTGGGCATGGGTCGATCCGAAAAAGGACATGGAAGCCAGCATCCTCGGCATTCGCTCCGGCCAGACATCCCTCCGCAAAGTCATCTCTGAATCCGGTGGCGACATCTACGACGTCCTCCGCTCGATCAAAGCCGACAACGACCTTGCCGCCTCCCTCGGTGTCACGCTTCCCGAGCTGGTCGATCCGCCCAAACCCGCCGCCCCCGTCGCGGTGATTGACACCACGAATTGAGGCGATGAAGCAGAAGCCAAACTCATTTTCCGCCACCCGGTCCGCCGTGATCGAGTCGGAAAACACGCGTTTCCTAACATTCGAAATTGATCACCGCGCCATCGATGCCACCGCCCGCACCGCGGAGCTTTCGTTTTCCTCCGAGCTCCCCGTCGAGCGTTGGTTTGGATCCGAGATTCTCGACCACTCCCCCGGTTCCGTCCGGTTAGCTCGCCTCAATAATGGCGGTGCACTGCTCCTGAACCACGACACCGACGACCAGATCGGCGTCGTCGAGTCCGCCGTCATCGACCCGAAAACCAAGAAGGGCCGCGCCGTCGTCCGCTTCTCCAAGTCCGAGGACGGCGAGGAAATTTTCCAAGATGTGATGGATGGCATCCGCCGATTGGTTTCGGTCGGATACCGCATCCATAAGACCGTAACCGAAACAAAATCCGGCGGTGTGGAAACCGTCCGCGTGATGGATTGGGAGCCGTTCGAGATCAGCATCGTCTCCATTCCTGCCGACGATTCCGTGGGAGTCGGCCGGGGTGCAACGCCTCCCGCGCATCAACCTCCATCTCCTAACGCTTTAAATCAAATGAACACTCCCGAAACTCCCGTCGTTCCGGCCGCCGCTCCTGAAGCCGCCGTCCGCTCGCTCGAGACTCCCGCACCCCGCGTCGAAGTCACCCGCGAAGCCCCGCCCGCCCTCACCCAGGCGGACCTCCAACGCTCCATCACCGACGAGCGCACCCGCGTCTCCACCATCGGAGCCATCGCCGCCCAAGCCCGCAATCAAGGCATCGTCATCGACGAGGCCCGCGCCATCTCCGAAGGCGTCAGCCCGGATGCATTCCGCGAGCAAGCCTTCACCGCCCTCGTCGGTCGCCAAGCCAGTTTCACGCCTGGCGAACCTTCGCGCATTGAGGCCCGTGACATGGCCCGCTTCGACCTTGGCTCCGCCCTGCGGTCCATGATCAGCGGCGCACCGCTCACCGGCATCGAGCGCGAGATGATCCAGGAAGGCGAGCGCGAAGCCACCCGCGCCGGCATCGCGGATTCGGGCACCATCATGCTGCCATCGATGCTCGTCCGCCGCCAAAACGGCCAGCGCGACATCACCGCCACCGGCAGCTCTGGTGCGGAAGGCGGCTACACCATCCCCACCATCCCGACCGGCCTGCTCGATGATTTCTTCAACGCCTCCATCATGCGGCAGTTGGGCGGAACCATCCTCACCGGACTGAATGGCAACGTCGATTTCCCGCGTCTCATCGCCGGCACCGCGGCTGCGAAAAAAGCGGAAAACGCCAGCGCCGACGAAGTCACCCCCACCTTCGGCAAGCTCTCGCTCACTCCGAAGCGCCTGCCAGCGTTCATCGACGTTTCGCAGCAGTTGCTCCTTCAATCCAATCAAGCCATCGAGGCCATGATCCGGATGCACCTCACCAACCAGATGCTCGCCACTCAAGAGGCTGCATTCTTCCACGGTGGCGGAACGAGCGAGGCAAACGGCATCGCCGGAACTTCCAGCATCGGCAGCGTGGTCGGTGGCACCAACGGTGCTGCTCCCACCTACGCGAACATGGTCGCCCTGGAGTCCGCTGTGGATGCCCAAAACGCCATGGGGGGGAACCTCCGTTATGCAACGAACGGTCAGATCCGCGCCAAGCTCAAGACCACCTCGAAGCAAGCGTCGGGCGTTGAAGGCAACTTCATCATCAACGATGCGAACCCGAACATCATCAACGGCTACCGCGCCGAGTTCACCAATGCCATCAGCCGCACGCTGACCAAAGGTTCCAGCTCCGTGGCCTCCGCGATCTTTTTCGGGAATTTCGCCGACTACGTCGTCGGTTACTGGGGCGGTCTCCAGCTCGAGCTCATCCGCGATTCCGCGAATGCCAAGCTTGGGATGTACACCCTCGTCGCTAACACCTACTACGACGGCGGCGTCACCCGCTACAAGTCGTTTGCTGCGATGCTCGACGCACTCGGTGCCTAATCTCTCAGGTTGCTAGTGTGGGGGCGGTGCTGGTTAGTGGATTCCCAGCGCCGCCCCTTTTCTTTTCCAGAATCCACCATTCCCTTTTTCTCATGAAGAATCTCAAGCTCATCCCCTCAGGACAGGTCCGTGAAAACGTCGACAACGCCGAGGCCGCCCGGCTCGTCACCTCCGGCGCCGCCGTCGAGATCCCCGCCGGGCACGACGTCCTCACCAAGCGCGAGCCGTCCATCACTCACCGCGACCCCAAGCTGCTCAAGTGACCAGCCAAACCGCCAACGACCTCGCCGACGCCTTCCGCGAACACCGGGATGCCTTCGGCGTCTCCATCATCTTCGGTTCCACCACCATCACCGCCATCGTCGCCGAGGCCGAGTTTGGTCGCGAGCTCATGACCGGCGGCTTCGCCGAGACTGGCGACCTCTCCTGCAAGCTGCTAACCGCCGATCTATCCGCCGCTCCTGCCATCGGTGGCAGCGCCACCTACAACGGCCGCACCTACAAGATCTCCAGCGTGGCCAAGCAACCCGGCAGCCTGGTCATTGAGTGCAATCTCCGCCCCGCAAAGCGTTAGGCAGGGACCGACCTCCGGGCGGTCTCGCCAATGAAAAGCCAAAGACTCCGCTCACAGATCATTCAGCAGATCCAGCAACTGCTCCGCATCCTCCCGCAGTGCCTCCCGCTGCTCATCGTTCATCCCCGGCACCGTCTTCCGCAGCACCGTCAGCAACCGCGTCAGGTGCGGCACGTAATTGTCATGCCCGGCCTGCTCCCCGCGGGATGTGATCTCTTCGTCGCTCACGATGCGCGGCTGCTGCTCCGCAATCCGGATCGAGATGCCCAGCCGTTTCACCGTCGGCAGTCCGCTCTTAGATTCCGAATCTAAGATGGCCATCCACTCCAGCCGCTGAGGCGATGGCAGGGGAGCCAGTAGCCGGTGGTGGCCGAACGACAGATGGATCCGCCGCTCGTCCATCGGGATCTTCCGGCACACGCTCGCGTATTGGGAAAGCGTCTGCCGGTCCAGCCCGGTCGCCGTGATCGCCTGGTCGAAAAGCTCCGAAGGAATACGGGTCGATTTCGGGTCGAACGCCTCACCGGCCATCACCAACTGCTTCCCCCACTTCCGCTCCCCGTAGACCATCCAATCGCCGATACACCAAGCCGCCGTCTGAAGCGCCGTGCCGAAGCTGCTGCCGATCGCGCCCCACTCCTCGAACGTCAGATCCTTCGCTAGGATCAATCCGGTCGGCGTGGCTTGAATGAAGGCGGGGAGCGGAGCGGCTTGGGAAACTTCCATGCCCGCCACCACCACGTCAAAATCGAGAGCCTCGATCATTGATCCGCCAGAGATTGCAAACGCGCCTTCCGGCACCGCTCCCGGTTCTTCTCCGGCCGCATCGCCCGCACCGGCGGGATGCCGAAGGAATCGCACAGATCCACGCACCGTTTCGAGACCGCCGCCCGCGTCACCCCGTGCCGCCTGGCGATCTCCGCCATCGATGCCCCTTCGTAGCCGATGCCGGTGACCAGTGCCATGCACTCCACACCCAGCGCCGGATTCGTATCCGCCAGCATCAGTCCCACCAGCCGCCGCCCCATCACCAGCGCCACACGTTCCGGTCGCGCGCGCTCCGGCATTTCCCGGCGGTCGGTCACCGGCACACGAGTCCCATTTTCCCAGCCCATCGCTTGACTTCGCATGGCTCATGTAATGGCAGCAACCGTCCACGGAATCAAGACCCGAGTGATCCCTCAAAGCGAGGAATCCGGCACGCTCGATCGTTTTGGTGTCGATGTGGTCACCCGCGTCGAGGAAGTCCCCTCGGAACAATTCCCCGCCCTCCTTCGCTCCAAGTATTCCGTCCATCCGCGCTTCACCTCCATGGGCGTCTCCAAGGTGAATTGGAACAAAGGCAAATCCGGGAAATTCTATCGGGTAACGTATACTTACGAGGGATTCCTCAACTCCCTCCCTGAGCCCGTCTATTCCCTCAGCTCATCCCTATCCGAGGAACCCATCGAGCTCCACCCGGATTTCCTCGACATCGCCGGCACTCCCTCCGCCCCGCTCAACGGAGCCATCTTTGTCGATCCCGAAACCAACCTCATCACCACCGACAACGCCAAGGGAGTTTTCCGCGAGTTCCTCGCCACCATCGGCGGCGCCGCCAACCTCAAGGCCGGCATCGAATCCTACCTCAGTCCCGGAGCCACCTGGACGGAAATCTATTTCGCCACCTCCCGCCCCACCGACCTCGGCAGCCTTGGCGAAAGAGACAGCCCCAGCGGTCCCCAACCATCCTTCGGCAGCGGCCGTGATTGGCTCTACTCCGGCTGTGAATACACCCGCCGCGGCTACATCTACGAAATCCGCAAAACCTGGCTCCTCTCCGGCCGCACCGGTTGGGATGAGGACATCTACTGACCATGGACCTATCCGATATTTTCAGCGGGGCCCTCTCGCCCGCCAAGTGGCGGGCCCTCGGCGACTACCTCGCCGGCGGCACCATCCGCAGCGGCCCCGGCCTGCGCGTCCGTCAGGTCGGCAATCAAACGCTCGTCACCGCCCGCCGTTCCCGCGGTGGCAGTGGCGGCGGCAGCGGGGCAACCACCTGCAACTTCGGCTCCATCATCAACTACACCGTCGGCACCGGTGAAGCGGCGGAAACCAAAACCGGCATCCGCGGGGGTATCATTTTTTGTGGCGATAAAAACTTCAACGTCGAGCACAACGAACTCGATCTCGGCACCGATGGCGAATGGCTCATTTCCATCCAACTCGAATGCGAAGCCAACCGCGACGACGATCACGAACTCATCCTCGGAGGCGTGAAAACCTCCGCCGATACCCCGGATTGGGATGCGAAAGATTGGAGCGAGGGCACCGACTACGATGACAACACCAACCCCACTCCCGCCACCGGTCTCGGCACCATCGTCGTCCCGTTAGGAAAACTCACCATTGCCGACGGCGTCGCCAGCATGGAGCCCGACGGATGCGGGAACATCACCATCGGCCAGTGTGACGGCGTCCTCAGCTCATCACGCGGATGATCATCACCACCAGCCAGCAACGCACCCTTGCAAACTGCTGTCCCTGCAGCTTGCCGGAATGCCCCGCGCCCACCCTCGAAGAGCGCGACCCCTGCGGCTACCTGCTAGGCTCCGGATCATTCCCGGGATATTTCTCCTACACCTACGCCACCGACGGCACCCCCACACCCGAGCTTGCCAGCATCACCTACAAAAAAGTCACCGTCACCAAGTCGGTCACCAGCACCGACCCCAGCGGATCCGCCACCTACACCCGCATTTTTGAACGCGCCCGCAATGAGGAAACCGGCACTTGCGACACCACCGCCACCGGCTCCGCATCATGGTCCTTGAGCGGCACCGAGGAATATCCCGAAGGGCCGCCAGAAGGCCGCCACCTCACCGGCTTTTCACAATCCGGAACCTGCGGCGATGGCCTCGATTCCTGCGGCGGCACCTATACCAGCACCTATTCGGAAGACCCCACCTCGGAAACATCCGATACCGGCGGCCTCGATATTGCCGTGGATTCCACCGACGTTTCCAGCGAGTGGACCGCCGCCACCTGGCTCCAAACCTTCACCAATGGAAGCCTCTCCATCGTCTATGAAGAGCCGACGCAAGGCGATTACCGTTTCGTAATTCCAGAGGATTTCACCACTGAGGAAGTCCCCCGCACCACCTACAACGTCGAGTGGGATGAAATCTTTTTTCCCGCCCCGTGGGAGGAGTGGAAAGCCCTGAAAGATGCCTTCGATGCGGCAACCGCGGAACATGAACTATGGGAAAATGCCGACCCGGACACCCGCGGCGAAGAGCCGGAAGTCCCTGAGGATCCCGGCCCGGCTCCGGAGCCCGCCCCATCACTCATGATTGCCCGCTCCTGGGAATGGGATGGAAACCCCGAAGAACTCCGCAGCGACTGGTATGAATATGAGATACTCGAAATGGAGGGAGAAACCCGCATTTGCAACCTCCGCGTCACCTGTTTCAAGGCCGCCGCCATCGGTGTCGCCCCCACTGCCCACGGCGAAATCTACGAACTGTGAAAGAGAGCCGCCGCCCCCGGAAAATCCGCGTTTCCACCGTCCCCCAGGCACCCGGCTCCGCCACCGGTGCCTATTGCAAAACCTGCCCGCCCAAGCCACCCGTTGACCCGCCCCGCCCGTCATGATCGACGTCAAGGTCAACACCTCCCGCCTCGAAGCCGCCATCGCCGAGTTTGCCACCCTCACCCGCAAGGACATTTCCGAAGTCTATCGGCAACAGGCAGGCATCCTCGTCGGTCACGTCATCGCCATCACCCCGCCCGGAGGCAAAGGCGGTGAGGCATTCACCGATTCCGGCGGCATCGGTCTCGATGCCAAGAAACGCGGCGAGGCCGTTATCGCTGCGGACATTTCCAGACTCTTCCCAACCTCCAAGCTCAAGCACGAAACCCTCGTCGGCATGGTCAACGCCGGGTTTGAATTTCAGACCGGCAAGGGTCACAAGGACATCGTCCGCGAAATCGCCGAGAGTCCGGAAGATCTGCGCCGCATCCATCAGTTCGCCCGCAATCCGCGCACCGGCCGCACCCGTAAGATGAAGGGGATCGGCATGGCCATCACCCGCAAGGCCATCCTGAAACAATACATCCGCCAGGAAATGGCCAAGGTCGGGAAACTCAATGCCGGTTGGATCAATGCCGCCCGCGAGATGAAAACCGCCTCCCGTGCCGTCCCCGCCTGGATCACCCGCCACGGTGCCGGCCGTGGAGGAGCCAACGTCACCGAGCGTGCTGGAAAAATTGGCATTACCCTTTTCAACAACGAAGTCTGGTTTCCCACCGGCATGGAATCCCGCGTGGCCCTTGCCGTGCGCCGCCGGGAAAACGGCCTGACCAAAGCCATGGAGGCCGTCATCGCCCGCCGTGCTGCGGCTGCCGAGCGCAAGATGGGCCGTTGACTACCTGCCAGCCGTCATGATCCGCGCCACCGTCATCACCGCCCTGCGTTCCTACCTTGCCGCCAACTACGCCGGTGCGGTCACCATCCTGAAGGAAACATCGGTCGCCGACATGGCACCGCCCTACGCCGTCATCCGCATCGGTAGCGGCGAGCAACTCTATCCCGGCGTCGCCGAAATATGGGATCTCAACATCCTCATCGGCGTCTTTCACGATGCGGACGCCACCACCGCCGCCGATGCGGAAGCCGGAGCCGCTGCCGTCTTCGCCACGCTTGACGATCCGGATCCGCTCTACACCGCCAGCGCCGCCACCCTCGCCTGGTCGAATTTCGAGCGCACCGGCACCGAGGCCAGCATCGTCGAGACCCGCTGGCAGCACGTCGCAGTTTTCAGCGCCATCGTCGCCCCGGCTTTGGACGATTGACACCCCCGCTGAGGCACTATGGCTGCGGCAGTAAAAGGAAAAACAGTTATCTGGGGCGTCTCCGCTGGCGCCATCACCGCGGCCAATGCGGCCGTCACCGGCGGCATCATCACCAGTTTCGAAGTCGATTCCCAAGGCGGCACCGAAACCGTCGGCGACGAGGACAACGACATCGTCTCCCGCATCGACCACGCGGCGGAAAACAAGATTTCCATGGAAGTCGATTGCACCTCCGCCACCGTCAAGCCCGCAAAAGGTGCGGAACTCACCGGCATGGGCACCATCGACGGCGTCGCCTTCGGCACCGGTCGCACTTTTGTCGATTCCAGTAAGGTCGTCTACAACCGCGCCGGCGTCAAAAAAATCAGCGTCACCGCCACCCACTATCCGACCATGGCGGCGGATGCCTAACACTCTATCAAAAGCGGGGTAGCTCAGTTGGTAGATCAGCGGACTCATATTCCGCAGCGCGTCGGTTCGAGTCCGACCCCCGCAACCACTTTTTTCAATATGTCCGAAACGCTCCGAGAACCCACCCTCGACGACATCGCCGCCGCCCGCGAGGCCGTCGGCCATGGCACTCCCACCACCGTTCTCGACGCATTCCTTCCCAAGCCCGTCACCCATCTCGGGCAAACCCTCGTTCCCATCACCGCTGGCCACGAACTGCTGTTCGCCCAAATCAGCCACCCCCTCGCCACCGGGAAAAAATGGGAGGACGTCGATGTCCTCATGGCCCTCTTCATCTTCTCCCGGCCATCCCGCCAGCTCTTCCAGATGGTCGCCGAGGACAGCTTCGAGACCGCGTTCTTCGCTTTTCTTGATACCATTCCCACCGGCGACATCCAACAGCTAGGCCATGACATGGTTGCCCACTGGGTGCGCTCCCGCGCCGCAGCCATCCCCATGGAAAACCCGCACTCCACCGCTAAAAAAAAAGCGGTGGCTTCGGCTGGTGGCTCTCCACCATCGCCGCCGCCTGCAAACTCTTCCGCTGCATTCCGGACGTGGTTATCCACGACATTCCGCTCGCTCAGATTTTCGCGCTGAACGCCTGCCACGCCTGGGGCGAGGGTCTCGAACCCGCCGGCGAAAACTACGAGGACAAGGACATGATTTCCGAACTCCAGCGCCGCATGGCCGCCGGGTCTTGACAACCTGATCCATCACCATGGCAGGCATCTCCATCACCCTTGCGGGCAACTTCACCAAGCTCGACGAACTCAAGGACAAGGCATCCAAAACCGCCTCGTCCATCAAGTCATCGTTCAAGGCCGTCACCGGCACCGCCGCCTTCGGTGGCCTCGCCATTGGTGCCACCGCCGCCTTCGCCGCCGTCACCGCCAGCATTGCCAAGGTCATCGACCACGGCGGCGAGTTGAACGACATGATGCTCCGCACCGGAGCCTCTGGAAAAGGCCTGCTCATTCTGCAGAAAGCCTTCGCCAATGCCGGCATCGCCGCGGACAAGGTCCCCTCCGTCCTCAACAAGATGCAGAAAGCCCTCGCCGGGGTGAACGAGGAGGGCCAGCCCACCACGCAAGCCTTCGACAAGCTCGGGCTCTCCATCGAGGAACTCCAGAACCTCGACCCGGTCGAAGCATTTCAGAAAACCGCCCAGGCCATCGCCAGCATCCAGACCCCGGCCCAGCGGACCACCGCGGCCATGGAAATTTTCGGGAAATCCGGCGGCGAACTCCTCGCCGTCATGAACGACCCCGGAGCGTGGGCCCAGGCCCGCGAGCAAATCGGCTCACTCGGCGACACCCTCCCCGGCATGGCAGGCGATCTCGACAGCGTCGGCGACGCCCTCGGCAGCTTCGGGGCTAAGTCCGAGCAACTCGGCGCCCGCCTCGCCGTCGGCCTCCTGCCCTACCTCGAATCCCTCACCGAACTGATCAACAGCATCAACATGGGGACCTTCGACATCACCAACCCCTTCAGCTCGGAACTCAAGCCAGCGGACAGGGAGGCGGCCAAACAAAAAGCCGCAGACATGGCCAAGGATGACCCCCTCGCCGGGAAATCCAGCACCGAAGTCGAAAAACAAAAGCTCGACGCCGCCAACTCGTATTTCTGGCAGAAAAAGGAGACCGAAAAACAGGACGCCATCAAGAAGCGGACCGACATCGAACGCGCCGCCGCCGAGAAACAAGCCGAGTCCGACAAGAAGACCGCCGCCGCCAAAGAGAGAACCCGCGCCGCCGCACTGGAGGAATACAACCTCGAATCTCAGATGATCACCGCCCGCCTCAAGGGCGATGCCGATCGGATCGCCACCCTCGAACGCGAAAAGAAAATCCGCGAGGAAATGAAGCGACTCCAAGATGCCGGCTTCACCGCCAAGGAAGCCCGCAAACCCGCCGAGGCCAAGGTCGATGCCGAGAAAAAAGCCACCGCCCAGGAAGCCGAAAAAGCAAAAATCGAAGCCACCCTGCAGGGCAAACTCGATGAGGTGAAATTCAAACAATCCGGCCTCCAGTTCGAATCCTCCATCGGCTCCATCTCCTCAATGCAGCGCATCGGCGGCGGCGGCGGGGCCGTCGGCTCCGGCCTCGACTACCAGCGCACCGCCACCGACCTCCAACGAGAGGCCAACAGCCTCATCCGCCAGCTCATCGAAGCCACCCGTCGCGAAGTCGAAGCCTGACCCGTTGACAACCTCACAATCGCCATGCGTTTCGTCATCGATCTCGACACCCTCGAACTCATCGCCAGCGCCACCGATCGGCAGGCCATCGCCCAGGTCCAAGGCAAACGCGGCGACGAAACCCCCTTCGAAGTCTCCTTCGTCCGCGCCGGAGTCGCCGAGGAACTCGCCGGATCCACCGTGCTCACCTTCGGTGCAAAACCCTTCGGGAAATACGATGCCGGAGCCGTTGTCCTCAACAGTGATTTCACGTTATCAGGCACCGGCACCACCGCCAAATACCTCGCCAGTCCCTCGTTCAATACAGCGGAGCTCAACGATCTCTACCTCATCGATGCCGACGATTCGAACGATCCCGCCTATGTCGACCTCATGGCCGAGTTCACCTGGCAAATCGGATCCGGTGCCCCCACCAGCACCAAGACCTTTATCTTCCGCGTCCACAACGACGTCGTCCGTGACGCGGAACTAGACCCCACAGCTCTACCGACACCCGTCGGCACTACTGCCCCGGTAAATGCCGTAGCCGCCACTGGCATCATGAACCCGACAGGCGCCGACAACTCCATCCTCTACACCGCCGACAATGCCGGAGCGGCAGGGAACAACATCAGCCTCCAATATCTAACGCCAGCCACCCAAGCCACCACCACCGTTGCGGTCGTCGGATCCGCCATCGCCGTCACCCCTGGCACCAAGGCCCGGATGCTCATCAGTGGCACCTTTTCCCCCTCCATCGCGCCAGTCTTAATCTATGCTGGAACTGCTAACGGAAAGGCCATGTGGTCCGAAGACGGCACCCAAGGCGGTGCTCTCACTGGCAATGACCAACTCTACTATGATGGCACCAAGTGGCTGCTCTTTATGACCACCGTCGGGCCGGATTACTCAGCCCAGACTGCCGCCACCTCTGCCGACTATCCTGACGGGCTAGCTTTCACGGTGGTCACCGGCACAGGCACTCCCACCGTCACCGCTGCCACCTCCTCAGCCGCTCAAGTCATCGCCGCCGTAAACCTCTCGACGCCAGCCGCAGCACTCGTCACCGCCAGCGCCTCCGGCACCGTCACCGAGGCCGTCGCCGCCGTCGCCGCCACCAACTTGACTGGTGGAGTCACCGCCACCGCCTCCCCGCCCTACATCCGCACCGCGGGCGGATTCTTGTACATCCAAGAAGCCGGAACTTGGAAAAAAACCGCGCTCTCCGCGCTCTAACTCATGACTCCCGCCATCATCACCCTTGAAGACCACGTCTCCGGCGACACCTGGCAGGGCGTGCCGGTCATCGGCCCGATTCAAATCCTCTCCGGCGTCACCCTGACCAACTTTCCGTATTCCATCGCCTCCGTACGCCTCAACCTGTCGCGGATCGGCACCTCGTCGCCATCGCTCACGCTCGCCAGCACCGGCTCGCGGATGGCTCCCATCACCATCGTCGCCGCCGCCACCTGGCAGCTAGCCATACCCCCCGTATCGCCTGCCATCTGGACACCCACCGCCGGCCAATACCAAGGCCATTTCGAGGTCACTGACACGCAAGGAACCGTGATCAGCATTTACGACGTTAGATTTACCGTCCTACCCGATAAAACGCAATGAGCAACAGCATTACAGCCCCCGTCACGGTGATCCAAAACACCATCAACGCGCCCGTAACGCTTGGCATCATCGGCAGCGGCGGCGCGTCCACCTGGGCGTCGATCACTGGCAAGCCAGCCGCCGTCACAGCTCTCACCGGCACCAACACCGGCGACCAAACCAGCATCGTCGGCATCTCCGGAACCAAGGCCCAGTTTCAAGCGGCGATGACAGATGACGACTTTGTGACATTAGCTGGGGCGCAGATAATTACTGGAAGCAAAACGTTCGATCATGTTACTGCGAGTATCTTTAGCACAGTGGGAGTAAATATTTATGCTGGAGACTTTGAAACTGGGCTAATTGACGTAGGGGGGAAAGTATTTATTGATGGTGATACTGGGACCATAGCTACTGGTGGTATTTACCTTGCACCTATTGATGGAGCTGCAAGCGGCTTTATTGATTTATCAGAAGGTTCGACTTTTATTTATGGAACAGGTGTTGCCGCAGCCCACCGCACCGCCCTCGGCCTGACCAACCTTGCCACCCTCACCACCGGAACTGGAGTTACCAGCGCACTCTCGGTGGCCATTGGTTCGGCTGGCAGCTTCATCGTCAATGGTGGCGCAGGCGGCACACCCAGCAGCATCACGCTGACCAATGGAACAGGCCTGCCCATCGTTGGCGGAACGACTGGCACGCTGTCCGTTGCTCGCGGAGGCACGGGCGGAACGGATGCTAGCACGGCGAGGATTGGGCTTACGCTGGGGACGGGCGACACGGTGACTTTTGGGGGCGTCATCTCGACTGGAGGGATGTCACTAGCAGGAGGATCAAGTGTTCTATTCACGGGTCGGTCGCGGATGAAATCCACCTCCGATGGTGAAATATCATTCCGAAACAATGCTGATACAGCGCCTTCAAATATCTCGGCGGGTGGCATTATCTCTTCCGGCACCGTATTCACAGGCGGCACCACGCTGACCACGCTTCCTAAATCGCTGATCCAGCCAGCTGTCAACACCTACACGGGTGTCACGGGCGTTGCCGCAACGGACATCATCACCGCAACGGGTCATGCTTTCGCCAATGGTGACACGGTTGGATTTACAGCCATCACGGGCGGCACAGGATTAGCCGTTACGACCCGCTATTTTGTGATTTCCGTATCAGGAAGCACCTTCCAACTCTCGCTGACCAGCGGTGGTGCAGCCATCAATTTCACGACCGACATCACGGCGGCAACGATCACCAACTGGGGGTCATGGTCAACAGCCGGAACGATGCTTGGCGTCAATGCTGCCAGCGGGTTTGCTGGTGATCTTCTCAATTTGGAGGTGGGCGGAACAAGCTTGGTAAAAATAGATTCAGTGGGAAACATCCTGCAAGCGCCGAGCTTTGGCGCGCAGGGCGGCCTATTTACCAATCGGGCAGCAAATCAAGCGAGCCTTGGGATGAATAATCACTGGGTCCAAATAAGCAGTGCTGATATTCAGTTTTTTAGCACTGGTTTGCAAACCGCTGTGTTGAAAAACAATCGGTTCCTTATTGGCACTGCTACCGACGATGGATCGAACAAGTTTCAGGTTACTGGCAACACGGCACTGACTGGAAATCTCGCTGTCACCGGAGCGACAACGCTTTCAACGCTTGTTCAAAGCCCTGCCGCCTCCGCTACTCCAGCTAGCAACGGGCAACTTGTTTTCGAGGCCACCAGCAATACATCCATCACCGTGAAATATCGCGGAACTGATGGAACCGTCCGATCTGCCGTGCTTTTACTAACATAATCACCATGCCACTCATTCAATCACCCTCCTCTCTCGCCGCCTCGCGCATCGTCGATCTCGTACTGTCCACCCGCAGCCACTACATCGCCGCCGCCGGGTTGCTCAACGCCGTCACAGCCGAGATTCTCACGCTCGGCAATGACGACCTCGCTGCCTTTGGCAATGCCCTCGGGCCACTTGAAATGGAATCGCTGACAACCGCGCACGCGGATCAAGGCGCAGCCCTCAACGCGCTGCTGGCGGGCGTCAACGGCATCCTCGCGCAATCCGGCATCCCAGCGCAGGAATCCGCCGTCGATACCCGACCGCTCTCTGACAAGCTGGAGGAACAAGGCCGGGAGATCGTGCTAACCGATGAGGTCTTCAGCGTGCAGCCAATTTGAAATATCTCATTCTAATTGCTTGGACCCTTGCCACGCTGCTAGAGCTGGCAT
>CAINWP010000127.1 GCA_903854475.1 uncultured Verrucomicrobiota bacterium | reverse complement strand
TTTTTGACATGAGTTTAACCTCACTTCAAAGAATTGACGCTCAGAATCTCAACCTTTCGGTCGAAAACCGCCCTATCAGGCGACGAAAAATGTGGTTGAAGATTATTTCAGCTTCAACCCATCCGGCTGATGAACTTAGCGGCTTTAAACCGCGTTGTTCGTAAGAACGAGGACAGTTAAGCCCAACACCTTCAGACTGACAACACCTTTTTGGTAATATTTTGGAAACTGATCAGGAACAGGCTGTTTCACTGGGCTTTTGCCGCACAATCGTTTCAAGATATTTTCGGCTGCCCAGCCTACTCCGACGTTTCTAGATGCGATTGACCTGCTAACGGACCAATGAAATGGAAACAACACCCGATGAACCCCTGTGAAAACTGGGTTTTTACAGGGGTTACAGGTTTTTGCCGTTGGATGCGGAGTTTTAGGTCTGAATGGCAGCGTCGCTCCGAAAGCGACGGTATAATGCCGGTCGAAAAACCACGGATTTTCAGCGTTCCTAGCGCGTTTCTCCCTTCTTTGAATGGTTCTCAAAAGGATTCAATCCCCAACAAACGGCATCTGGATCCGCTGAAGCAACCACCATGAAAAGGTGAATCTATGATCCGTCGAGGTGTTGGCGACGGTGATTTTGAAACTGGCAGGTTTTGGCTTTTTGGGTGCCTTCGCTGACAGGTGGGCAGGTTCCCCAGGAGTTGAGCATGAACGCTGCTCCCGCTTTGCTTCGGTTGCCCCTAATAGCGCCTCCGACGCGGCGGCGGACCCTTTGGATTCAAGGGGGGGCCGGAACTTCTTGATCTGCTTTATCTACCTATCGAGTTCGATGTAAGTTTTGTCATGCTGATGCTGCGTCGTTCAGTCGATCCGGAATGGGCCCCTCGAGTGACCCGCTGTCTGCAGGATTTGCTTGTGGATCACGCTCACCTCGAGCGCAAGGCCGCGACCACAGCCATTCATCTCGAAAAGTACCGGGAGCTTTTCCCGAAGGTTCACACTCTGAACAGGATCGCCATGGAGGAGTTGGAGCACTTCGAATTGGTTCTAGGGCTTCTGGAGCAACGGGGCTGGGCTTTTGGCCAACCTCAGCGCAGCGAGTGGATTACAGGCATGATGAGGGGCGTTCGTCAGGGGCGCCGCGAATCCGCGATCGACCACTTAGTGGTGTGTGCTTTGATCGAGGGTCGTAGCTGCGAGAAATTCCAAATCCTCTCTACCTACCTCGCAAAGACCGAACCGGTTTTATCGCGCTTCTATCAGTCGTTGGTCGAATCGGAGGGCAACCATTACGCGACCTATCTGATCATGGCTCGGGAGATCGACCTAGATGAAGCGGACTCTCGTCTGGATTGGTTCCTCGACCGCGACAGCGAACTGATGGGGCATCAACACGATTTGTGCATCTTGCACTAAATCTTCTGCAAGTTGAGGCACTGCGGATCCCTGCCTCAGGTCACTGGACAATCGGCAACAACACGGGCCAACGGCAGTCGCGACAAAGGTTCGCCTGTTGGGTGAACTGCGTTCGACATCGTGGGCAATATTGCGTGTGAGCGGGGTCTTCAGCCCTGGGAACTGTGTCCCAGAGGGTTGGGTCAACTCTGCGCTGCCTAGCGAGCACCTCAATGGCCATACAGACGTCCTCAGATCCCTCTGCATCGCCATCGATCGCCGATTCAGCCGAACTCTGAGAGGCAACCGAGTATCGCAAACGACGCCATTCAGCGGCGGCTAAATCTTCCCATCCATGAAATCCCGGCAAAGCCGCGGCCACGGCCAAAGGATGAAAACCGTCCAAGGCCTGCTTCTGAGCTAGATCTAAAGACCGAATCGCAGCCAGCGGAGAGAGGCACGCGGAGAGCACTAGCCTGAGTCTTTCATCTCCGGACCCGGAGATGATTTTACCGTGGATTCGGGCAAGGAGGAGGGCGTTAGTGGCCATGAGAATCAACGCTCCGGATATTAGAAACCAAAGCGTCGACTGCAGCCCCAAGGAATGGAGCAATAATGGGCACACAACCCAGACTAGCCCCCACAGGGACCACGATGTCCAGCGGAGCGGCCGAAACGCGTCCTCAACGCCCTGAAGCCGTCTACCGATATCCACCACGCTGAAGGCTGTATCGATGGTAGGCCTGACGGCGGTTGAAACAGTTGACGCTGTGGAAGCAAATTTTCGAACCGAATAAGCCCGACCCAGCTGAGGGATGGGGTAAACCCAGTGCAGCGACCCACGCGAAGAGGAGATTAGCGCCCCTTGGGTGAGTGCCTCCCAACCCCGCCCGCGACGCCTAAAGAGCCAGGCGTCGGAGCGCACCCAAACCAAGAACTCCGACAAATAAAGCAGAAGAAGACACCCCAAGAGCATCTGCACCGGGCTCATGATGCAACTCCACTTCTCGACTTACACTTCCAAGGCTTCGCCCGGTGCTGGTTGCAGCACCTGAATTTTGGGATGGCGCGTTTGGATTTGCTCACAAATCCAACCCTTAGCTTGGGTATCTCCGTGACCCAGGACCACCACTCGGGGGTTTATCTCGGAAACCATATTCATAAGGTCATCACGATGGGCGTGCGCGGTCAGATCGAAGTCGAAGACCTCGCAGTTCCGATTCAACTTTCCAACAGAAGGGCTGAAATGAAACCGCTCACCAGGCTTGGCCACCTTAAGACGGCCGCCCGGGGTCTCCGAATCCGCGTAGCCGACAAAGAAAATACCATGCCGCTCCTCGCCCACAATGCGAGCAGCCAAGGCATGGGCTCCGGTGTTTTCGCTCATCATACCGGCAGTCATGACGAAAATCCTGCCGCCGCGTAGCGACATCGATTCGATTTCGTTGGTGGAAACCACCTGGATGTTCAGCGCATTGGTGAGCTTGAGATTCGGATGGTGCCGATTGGTCCGGTTCGACTGGAGATCGTAAATCTCGGTGAAGACCCGTCCGAGCCCTCCGATGTAGACCGGTTGTTCCCGAAGTTTTCCCGCCCGCATGAGCAAGGCAAGGTAGGCAAGGATCTCCTGGGTTCGACCCAGCGCGAAGGCCGGAATAAGAACGGTACCCTTGCGGGCCAAGACCCGGTTAATGCCCTCGGCCAAACGCTCCAGTTCTTGATCGCGACTGAAATTCGGAGGCAATTGACGAGCCCCTCGAGTTGTTTCCATCACCAACACATCGGCGCGTACCCCCTCGAAATCCGCAGCGCGGAGAAGGGTCTGGTCGTGAAAACAGACATCGCCCGAATAAAAAAGACTTTGCTTGCGACCCCGCACCAGAACACCCGCCGAGCCCAAGGCATGACCCGCGTCGAAGAATTCTAAAGATGGACCATGCCGGCGCCCCGGAGAGACACTCTGGCTGCGGGCAAACTGAGCCCACTCGATCTCGCGACGATAGCCGAAGCCCTGAAAGACTGGGGCGTAATCGTCTACCTCTTCGTGCGTATAGAGCGGGTATTCGCGAATCCCCAACTCATCGCGCTGGCGAACCATCACATTGACCGAATTATGAAGGACTCGCTCAACGATGAAGTAGCTCAGGTCCGTCATGAGCACCCGAGCATGAGGAAAATACTGAAGGGCCACCGGTAGCGATCCGACGTGATCATGGTGGCAGTGGGTTAGCGCGATGGCATCAACCTCGAGATCCTTCACCGATTCATACAGTGGGAGAGAGGAAAGGCCTTCGCGCTTCGGGTGAGTCCCGGCGTCCATCAAAAGTTGGTGCCCATCGACGGAGAGCATCCAGGCACTGGCTCCGATGTCGTTGTCTGGATTGAGGTTCGTGATCCGCATCGCGGACATGGATAGACCCGGAATCCCTCCCACCGCAAACGCGGAAAGCGTTTATTCGCCGTTGGCGGCTTCGGTGAATCGCGACTCGGAGATCGATTTAAGGACCAAAGTCGCCACCAATCCACGTTCTCGGCCTCGGGTTATTTCGAGGCGCCCCTGACAAGCGACCATGCACGTCTTCACGATGGCCAAACCCAGACCTGTGCCTCCGGTATCGCTCGAACGGGACTGATCAGGCCGATAAAACGGTTCGCCCAATCGGCCCAATTCGGATTCAGACACGCCCGGGCCAGAATCAACGACTCGCCAGAGCACCTGGTGCGAGCCCGAAGAAAAGGCTTCGATCCGAATAGGACCGTGGGCGGCAGCATGATTACGGGCATTTCGCACGAGATTCCCCATGGCTCGCTCCACGAGTTCCGGATGACCCATAGCCTGCAACTCCTCAGGCACCTGCACAGTGAGATTGAGCGCCTCGGGCATCTCCCGAGCCACCACCCGGCGGGTCATTTCGGCCAGAGGAAGTGACGTCATTTCCGCGTCGGCGGGTTTCAGTGCCGCCTTGGAAAACTGCAGAAGTTCATTCACCAAGGTGGACATGTGTCGAACCTCTTCACGCACGTCGTCCACATAGCAACGGACGTCGTGATCAGTCCGCTGCTCTAAGATCCCGAGTGCCATTTCCATTCGGGCCAGTGGCGAGCACAACTCGTGGGCGACATCTCCCAGAAATCGCTTCTGCCCGGTCACCAAGCCTTCCAATCGAGCAGACATGCGATTGATCGCACCGCCTAAGCGACCCAACTCGTCTCCGCGCTCTTCGGGCACCACAATATTGAAACGCCCCTCGGCGATCCGCTCGGTGGCGGCCGAGATTTGAGAGACGGATCGGGTGATTCCTCGCACGAACGGCAACCACCAAAGCACCGAGACAGCGATCACCGCCGTGGCTGCCCAGAACCAGGATTGGACATCAAAGAATAAACCACCTGCCGACAAGGTATCCGAGACCAACGCCATGCGCACGCCTCGCGGAAGACCGGGTCCACGGATCGGATTACCATGGACCAACCAATACTTCGCTGGACTACCGGCTCTAAGAAAAACCCGTGGTCCCCCCATCGAGGACCGCGGCCCCGATCGCGGAGGTGGCGGCCCGGGAGCACCCATCGGGCCCGGCTCGAAATGATCTTCGGGAGGCTGTCCCGGCGGCGGCCCCGACCTTCGATCATCAAACCCACCAGGTCCCGGCGGTGCCAATGCGCGGAGACGCAACAACAACTCAGCTGGCACCTCCAAATTGGCACCCAAAAATAGAACTCCATCCTCTCGCAATAACATCACGCGAACCGGATAGACTTCCTCGAAGCGGGCCATCGCCCGTTCCCATTCGACCATTGGGCGGTCCCGCAATTCGGCCGTCAAAGCCCCGACTGGAGCCTGAGAACGATCTCCCGCGGCCCGACCTAGCAGCGATTCCCCACCGAGCTCGGTCCACAGGAAGACCCCAAAAGCGCCCCCCAAAATAAGCAGGTTCAGGAGCAGCCAGATAATGATACGGCTGAAAAGTGAAATTCGAAGGGTCATTCAGGATCCTCCGGATCGACCATCATGTAGCCCGCCGAACGGAGCGTGCGGATGAAGCGCGGATGCTTGGGGTCGTCGTTGAGTTTTTTGCGCAGGGCCGAGATGTGCACATCGATGGAGCGGTCAAACACGTCGTAGTCCCGCTCTCGAATTTCGTCGAGCAACGCCTCTCGGGTCTTGACCCGTCCACGGGCCTTGGCCAGCGAGACCAACAGGTCGTACTCCACAGGGGTCAAACTCAGCGGGATATCGCCCAAAACGGCAGATCGAGAGGCCGGACGAACCCGCAGCGGGCCCACCACAACTTCTCCCTCCGATGTGGAATCAGGCCCCGGGGTGCGGACCGTGCGTCGAGTGACCGCCCGCAATCTCGCCAGGAGTTCGCGGGTGGAAAAGGTCTTGGGCAGGTAGTCGTCGGCTCCCATTTCCAGACCGACGATTCGGTCGGCTTCGTCCCCTCGGGCCGTGAGCATCAGCACAGGCACGTCCACCTTGGCACGGATCCGTTTAAGAACCTCGAATCCGTCGAGACCCGGCAGCATAAGATCGAGGAGGATCGCATGCCACGGCTCCCCAACCGCACGGTCTACCCCTTCAGGACCTGTATGAACGACCTCCACCGAATATCCCATGGGAGCGAGATAATCACGAATCAGGCGGCAAAGCTTACGGTCATCATCGATGACCAAAATGCGGGGTAGCGTGTCCCGAGATGCGGAGTCGGAGTGATTGGATTTCATGAGAAAAACCAGAGCAACCCATTGGTCTTGATGAACAGCAGCCTAGTCGGCGCCGAGAGGAACCCGACACATATTTACCCCTGCTTAACAATTTTCCCTGCGAGACACATCATTTCATTACAGAAGTGGCGTCTTATGTTTATAGAACGACATGGCGAGGGTTCGCCAAGCGTCCACTCCAACAACTCACACTATCCATACATGATGAAAACACTGAATTGCACCTTACTGGCACTGGCCCTAGCTGGCGCAACCCTCACCGCGATCGCCCAAAATGAGGATCGCCCCCAGCCTCCTGGCGGTGCTGACGGTCCTGGCGGACGGCCGCGGATGGCCTCCCCATTGATGGAAGCCCTCGATAAGAATCATGACGGCATTCTGGATGCCGACGAAATCAAGAATGCCGCGACCGCTCTCCTAAAACTCGACAAGAACGGTGACGGCAAGCTCACCCAAGAAGAACTCCGACCGGCTCGCCCGCCGGGTGGGCGTGGACCTGGTGGACCTGGTGGACCTGGTGGACCCGATCGGGAAGGTCGCCCGCAAGGCGAGGGGCGTCCGTCGCGTCCTGAAAAACAGTAACCTCCTCACCGAGCGACTCCACACCGGCGACTTCTACTCCCTGAGGAAGTCGCCGGTTTGCTTTTCTGAAACACCCAACGCGCGAAGCCCGGCTAAGGAATTCGTCGCAGCCCCCAAAAACTAGTCCCGGCCTAAGACCCATCGGGCCAGTTGCACCAGAGAGGCCGGCTGCCCGGTCCGCAACACAGCCGTCTTAAAGATGCGAGCGCAGCCCCACAGGACAGCCACATCGGACAGCAGGAGCAGAACCAAGGTCCCAATCACTTCCCGCAGTGGAGGATTGGCCGCCACACGGTTCATCATCACGAACGGTGTGTAGGGCGGTATCCAGGACAACACCGTCGCCACCGGGCCATTGGGATCCTTGGGAATAAAGGTGATCGAAACCAAAGGGACCATCATGAGCAAGGCGATGACTCCGGTGAAATTCTGAGCCTCCTTTAGGTTGTTGCAGGTGCTGCCTAAAGCCAAAATCACCGCGGCATAGAAAAGATAGCCGAGCAGAAAATAGAGAACGAACGCGGGCAGCAGCCAGGAATCTAGCAACAAGGTGGCCAACTCCAGAGGTAAGCGGTGAGCAATGGAATCCGCCGCCATAGCCGCAGCCCCTGCCGTGTGGAGGGTCCAAAAGGTCATCAAGACCAGCGACCCGATCCAACCCAGGGTCATCACGGCGCCGACGGCGGCCACACCCACTAACTTTCCAGTCATCAATTCGAGCGGCGTCACCGAGGAGAGCAACACTTCCAAGATCCGGTTAGAGCGTTCCTCGATCAGTGAATTGAGCAGCATCTGGGAGATGCTGAACACGGCGATCCACAGCAGGTACACGAATGCGCTGGGAGCCCATTGCCTGAGCAAATCCGCCACTCCCACCTGCTCCTCGCCTTCAGCTTTGCGGGGATTAAAACTCATCAACTGCGCCTGCGAGCCCTCCACTCGGGCGATGCTCGATGAGTCCATCCCCAAGCGGGAGTACTCGCGGCTTCGAAAATTTCTCGAAAGGGCGTCAACAAGACGGTCCTGCAACTGAGTATCGGCCTGATTGACGGACCAAAATCTCAGGATCGGCGGTGCATTGGAGGTGAGTCCGTCCTGCAGGATGGCGACGGCGAAGAGCGGTACTTCTTCGTCGACTCCCACCGGCTTGAAAAGGCGTCCTGCCCTCATCCAGTCCCGAAGGCGGCCCTCAAACTCGGAAAGATCACCCCGCCACTGCAACTCTGCGGGCAGTGCTATCAGACGATTGAGCGGGGCTGGAGGCGCGAACTGGCCTGCGTCGGCTTTCATCAGCGGCCCCAAATCTTCCTGCAACCTCGACCACGCCTGAGGTTGTTTATCCACCGCCGGAAGGGCCTGACCCGGCTTTAGCCTTGAAGCGGCCCATTCGCGAAAGTGAAATAATTCACGACGAGATTCAGCCGTCTTCAGTTGGTCGAGAACCACATCAAACAAGCGCTCGCCGGCCGTCGTATCGATGAGGGCGACATGGCGGGTGGGAGTCCCTTTGCGAGCTAGGATCAGCGGCACCTGGGAAGCGACCAACCAGAGCAACGGAACCAAGAGGATTCCAAACCAGAAACCCCGGGTCTGGGTGTTATCGAGGAATTCACGAACTGCAATCAACAGAGCGTTTCTCATCGCAAAGCGGTCTCCCGAGCACTCGGACCCACCAAATGGACGAAGACTTCGTGGAGATCCGGATCCTGAACATCGAAACGCCGCAATCGCAGCGATCGTTCGAAGCAGGACTCCAACACCGCCGAGGCAGACGCCCCGGGTTCGAGCTCCAATCGCCACCGGTTGCTGCTTTGGGCCTCCATCGAGCGCACGCCAGGAAGGATTTCCAGCAGGGGCGAGGCCTCCGCAGTCTCTAGAGTGATCCGAATAGGCAACAGGGAACGAGCCTCGGATACGGTGCCCTCGAAGAGCCCGCGCCCACCGCCAAGGATGATTAATCGATCACAAAGACGCTCAACATGGGACATGACATGAGTGGAAAAGAGAATCGTGCAACCCCGGGCCTTGAGATCGACCAGGATTTCCTCCAAGACCTCCTGATTGACCGGATCAAGGCCGGAAAACGGCTCATCTAAGAGGACTAGTTCGGGATCGTGGGCAATGGACGCAAGCACCTGAACTTTCTGTCCCATGCCCTTGGACAAGGTCTCCACTTTCTTGTCGGCGAAGGCTCCAAGGCCGTATCGCCCCAACAACTCTCGGGCTCGCTGGTTAGCCCGGGTGCTGGAAAGGCCTTTGAGCGTTGCGAAGTAAGCGATGACAGAGGCAGCCGTCATCTTGGAGTACAGACCCTTTTCTTCAGGCAAATAGCCCACCCGATTGCGAACCGACATCGCCGAGGGAGATCCGAGCACCGACAGTTCACCAGAGTCGGGTGAGAGCATGCCCAAGATGATTCTCAGGCTGGTGGTCTTCCCTGCCCCATTAGGCCCCAAAAAACCATAAACCGAGCCCGCGGGAACCGACAGGGAGAGGTCTTGGACCGCGTGGAAACGCCCGAAAGACTTTGAAACATGTCGGAGTTCCAACGCAGCGAGCATGGGTTCACAGTGTTCTCACCATTCCGCATCGACAAGAATATCCCAACTTCTGGACCTCCAAACTTCTATAGATCGATCCGCCGCAGAATCGGAACAGCTTCTCGGATTCCCTCTTGGATCCACTGAAGGCATACTGAAGGGGCACAATGAATCCGACCGCCCATTCCTTCACCGTCAATGGACGCACTTATACCCCCCCGGCCCAACCCGTGGCGGTGCTGTGCCTCGACGGTTCTGCCGATGCCTACCTGGATGCTGCGATAGCCCGCGGTTTAATGCCTCATGTCCAGCGATTGGCCATCCAGGGGTGGCGGGGGTCGGCTCGGGCCGCCATGCCCACCTTCACCAACGTCAATAATAGCTCGATCGTCACGGGGGTGCCTCCGGCAGTCCATGGGATCGGCGGCAATTTCTTCTACGACCCCTCGATCGGGCAGGAAGTGATGATGAACTCGTCGAGCTTTCTCCGGGTGCCCACGTTGTTCCCTGCCGCCCAATCCGCCGGGCGCAAGGTGGCGGTGGTCACGGCGAAAGAAAAACTCCGAGACATCTTCGCCAGCGGCTTGATCAGCAAGGGCGGCATCGCTTTTTCCTCCGAAAAGGCGCGCGACGCTGCGATGACCACCCACGGCATCGAGAGTGTGGAAACGCTGTCCGGCCCAACCCCAGCCATTTATTCGGGCGACGCCTCGTTGTACGTCCTGAGGGCGGGAGTGCAATTGCTTCGGGCCGGCCGAGCCGATTTTCTCTACCTCAGCACCACTGATTTCATGCAGCACAAGTACGTGCCGGATGCACCCGAGGCCCTCGCGTTCTACGCAAGCATCGACGCGGAGGTTGGACAATTGCTCTCGCTCGGAGCCGTGGTGGGGATCACCGCCGATCACGGCATGAACTCCAAGCAGCGAGCCGACGGGACACCCAACGTGGTCTATCTGGAGTCGGAACTCAACGCGCGCTGGGGAGAGGGCTTCCGGGTCATCCTGCCGATCACGGACCCCTACGTCGTCCATCACGGAGCCTTAGGCTCCTTCGCTCAAGTTCACCTGCCGACCGACCGGTCGGTCTCCTTGGCTGAGGTCCTCGACTTCGTGGCTACTTTGCCCGGGATCACCGAGGTGCTGCCCCGCGATCAGGCGGCTCGGCGGATGGAACTGCCCGCCGACCGCATGGGCGACTTGGTCGTCTGCTCCGGCCGAGATGCGGTGATTGGTCGGACCCCCGCCTACCATGACCTGAAGGCCATCGAGGGCGGTCTCCGCTCGCACGGCGGACGATACGAAGAGCTCGTCCCCTTCATCTTCAGCCACCCGCTGCGTCCTGAATACGCGGCCCGAGCTCTGGGTGACCCTCGGAACTTCGACATCTTCGACTTTACCTGCAACGGCACCACCGCTCTCTAAACCTGCTGTGAGCCACCTCTCTGATAGTTGGGCCTCTCGAGCCCTCCGCCGTTTTCCTGGAGGCTCCAATGGTGAATTTGGCGTCCCTCCGGAACTCTTAGTCGTGCCGGAGCGCGGAAACGGCGCGCGGATCTGGGACACGGAGGGTCGAGAATTCCTCGACTTCACCATGGCTTGGGGATCGGCGCTGGTGGGACACGCTCATCCCAAGGTGGTGGAGGCCGCCACTACCGCGGCGCGCGATGGGTTGAACTTCGCTTCCCTGAACCGACGTTCCATTGAGTTGGCTGAGCGAATTTGCTCGGTGAGTCCCTGCGCTGAGCGGATCCGTTTCGTTGCATCGGGCACCGAGGCCACCCTGCTCTGTCTGCGAGTGGCCCATGCCGCGACCGGACGTCCGAAAGTACTGCGATTCGAGGGTGCCTACCATGGCCAGCATGCGGTCGGAGTGGCCGGAATGATTCATAGCCGGCCTACCAACTTGCCTACCTGCGATACGGCGGGCGCCGGCGCCCCTTGGACCGAACAAGATGTCCTCGTCGCGCCCTACAACGACCTCGAGGGAACCACCCAAATTCTCAAGGCTCACGCCTCATCGCTGGCGGCGGTGATCGTAGAACCATTGCATCGATGCCTCAAACCCCGACCCGGTTTTCTGGAGGGTCTGCGCGAACTCACCCGACAGCATGGCATCGTCCTCATCTTCGACGAAGTAGTAACCGGCTTCCGGCTCGCACCCGGCGGCGCCCAAGAATACTACGGAGTGATCCCCGATCTGGTGGCTTATGGAAAAGCCCTCGGCGGCGGCTTCCCGATTGGGGCCTTTGCCGGCCGGGCCGAAATCATGGAAGTCCTCGAGGAAAAACGGTTGCCGGGCCCCCGCTATGTCTGGAGCGCCTCCACCACGGGCGGCAACCCCGTGTCCTGTGCCGCCGCTCTTGCCACTCTCGACATCCTCTTGCAACCGGGTGTGCACGCCGAACTGCACGCACTGGGTCACCGCTTCCGCAACGGACTCCAATCGGTCGTCCAAAACGCGGGGGAATACGCGCAAATCCTGGGAGACGGACCTCTGGGCCAGGTCGCCTTCTCAGCGACCCCAGTCACCGACCATGTCTCTTGGTTGGCCAGCGACCGGGCCCGCGGTGGCCGACTCATGCTGGAGTTGTTAGCGCGTGGTATTTTCCTCAACCCGATGGGCACCAAACTTTACCTATCACTCGACCATTCCGAGTCCGTCTTGGCTCGCTTCATGGAGGCTTTTGCCGAGGCCCTGCAAGCCTCAGCGACTCCCCGGTGAACTACTCCCAAACCTTTTTCCTGAATTGTCCAAACCGATGAACCTCAAGAGCCTCGTCGCCGGAAAACCGATCGATTCGGATTCCGTACTCACCGTCCGCAACCCTTACGACCAATCCATCTCGGGCACGGTCACCTTGGCCTCACGCCAACACGCTCTGGAAGCGATCTCCGCCGCCACAGCGTTCCGGGACACCCCCACCCGCTTCCAACGAGCCGAGATTCTGGAGAAGACACGGACCGCGCTCGAAAGCCGGCGCGAGGAGTTTGCTCACATCATCACGTCCGAGACCGGTCTGGCGCTGCGAGAAGCGCGCTATGAGGTCGGACGGACGGTGGATGTTCTCCGCTTTGCCGCAATGGAGGCCCTACGCGATGACGGCCAGATCTTCTCGTGCGACATCTCAGCACAAGGCAAGGCACGCAAAATTTTTACCACGCGGGAACCGTTGCGCTGCGCGGTGGCCATCACTCCGTTCAACCATCCCTTGAACCAGGTAGCCCATAAGCTGGGGCCTGCCATCGCTGCCGGGACCCCCATCATCCTCAAGCCTTCCGAAAAGACGCCGCTGGTCGCGCTGCGTTTCGCCGAACTCCTTCACGCTTCAGGTCTGCCTGGTCCCATGTTGAGCGTGCTACTGGGACCCACCACGGAGGTCGCCGAGGTGTTGGTCGGACACCCGGAGGTCGAGGTGGTCGCCTTCACCGGCAGCGTGCCGGTCGGAAAGAAGATCGCCGCCACAGCGGGCTACAAGAAGCTGGTCCTGGAACTGGGCGGCAATGATCCCCTCATTGTCCTAGAAGACGCGGACCTAAACCTGGCCGTCACCCTCGCCGCCGAAGGCAGCTACCGAAACTCAGGCCAACGCTGCACGGCGGTCAAACGCATCCTTGTCCAGGAATCCATCGCCGAGGAGTTCACCCGAGCCTTGGTCGAACGAACCCGAGAATACATCTGCGGGAATCCTTTTGATGAGGCAACCAAGGTAGGCACGGTCATCGACGAGGCTTCAGCCCGCTCGCTGGAGGCGGTCGTCCACGAGGCCGTGGCTCAGGGCGCGCGGGTACTCATCGGCGGCGAGCGCAAGGGGGCATTGCTGCAACCCACGGTCATCGACCGCGTGCCCCGCGACTGCCGCATGGTGGTGTGCGAAAGCTTCGGACCCTTGGCTCCCATCGTCACAGTCCGCGACTTGGACGATGCGCTCACCCTCGCCAACTCAACCGCCTACGGTCTGAGTTCGGGCGTTATCACCAACAATCTGGCCCACGCACTCAAGGCAATTAAGACACTGCGTTGCGGCACAGTGAATATCAACGAAGTACCCGGATTCCGGGTCGAGAGCTCCCCCTTCGGCGGCATCAAGGACAGCGGTCTAGGCATCAAAGAAGGCGTGATCGAAGCCATCAAAGGCTACAGCTACGTCAAAACATTCAGCCTGCCCTGGTAAGCTCGGGGAACGGACCGAAGCTCGGAAGCCTCAGTCAACCCCTCGGGCCGTCGAAGCGGAATGCCCGCGACGGCTCAACACCGGGCGATGGATCACCAGATCTTGGCGCGATCCTCAGGCTTTCGCCAAAGGGGCGAGGTTTCAGTGATACCCCAAGCCTGATAAAACTCCGGCAAGTTCACGTGGGGCCCGATTCCTCGGAACTGGCCGGGCGAGTGCGAGTCAACGACCAGACGGCGCTGGAGTTCAGCGTCGCGCCAATTGACCCGCCACAGCTGCGACAAACTTAAGAAGAACCGTTGTTCCGGGGTCAGACCGTCGATATTCCGGCGACGATTCGGGTCCTTAACCAAGGCCCGCTGCAGGGCCTCGAAAGCGATACTCGTCCCACCCAGGTCAGCAATATTCTCGCCGAGAGTGAGCCGACCGTTGACCCGTTTTCCCGGTAGCGCCTCGTAGGAGGAATACTGATCAATGACCTTCGCGGCCCGACGGTCGAATTCTTTTCCGTCGGCTTCGGTCCACCAATCCCGAAGATTGCCCTCCGCATCGTACTTGCGCCCCTGATCGTCGTACCCGTGGGTGATCTCATGGCCGATCACCACTCCGATGGCTCCGTAATTCACAGCGTCGTCCATCTCGAGGTCGAAAAAGGGCGGCTGAAGAATGCCGGCCGGAAACACAATCTCGTTGAGTGGCGGACTGAAGTACGCGTTGACCGTCTGCGGAGTCATGTGCCATTCGGAGCGATCTACGGCCTTCCCGATGCGCGCCAATTCCCGAGCGGATTCGAAGGCGTTGGCGCGAAGCACATTACCCAGGTTATCATCCCGACGAATCACCAAGCCGGAGTAATCGCGGAAATTCTTGGGATGCCCCACCTTCTCAGTGAAACGGTCGAATTTCTGAAGTGCCTGCCGTCGGGTGCTTTCTCCCATCCACTCTAGCTTGGAGAGCCGATCCCGGAACACGACCCGAAGGTTTGCGATCATTTCCGACATCCGAGCCGCCGCCGCCGGCGGGAAATACTGTTCGACGTAGAGCCGACCCAATGCCTCACCCACCGCGCCATCGATCACCTTGGCGGCCCGCTGCCAGCGGGCCTCCTGTTGCGGCTGCCCTCTTAAAACGGTTCCATAAAACGCAAACGATCCGTCGGCGGGTACCGAATGCAAATGCTCGGCCAGACTGCTCAACAAATGCCAACGGAGATAGGCCAACCAATGACGTTCCTCAACCTCGGTCACCATTCGGTCTAGTTCTCGAAAGAACTCCGGCTGACCCACAATAACCGTGTCGGGCGCAGCGATGCCAGCCGCCTGAAAATAGGATCCCCAGGGTAACTGGGGCGTCAACTGATCGAGTTCGGTCCGGGTCAGTTTGTGATAATTTTTCTCCCGATCGCGCAACTCGGTCCGCGTTCGGCATACTTTGGCCAAACGGGTCTCCAAACTCAGCACAGCCTTCGCCGCCTCCTGGGCTTCCGGCTCGCTGTCGCCCAAAAGCCTCAGTTGAGCGGCGATGTGCTGACGGTACTGCTCCCGCTGCTGAGCAAACCCCTCGGCCAGGTAATAGTCACGGTCGGGAAGCCCCAGGCCTCCCTGCATGAGGTGAAGGGCGTACACCGAACTGTTCTTGGCGTCCGGTTGAACCCCCATACCAAAACCGGCACCAATCCCCCGGAGATGCCAGTCAGCCAAAAGAGCCATGGCCGACGCAGGATTCTGGACGGACTTCAGGCGCTCCCATTCGGGATCCAACGGGGCAAATCCCAATCGCTCAATGCGGTTGGTATCCATGGCCGCGGTGAAAAAATCACCCACCTGACGAAGTGGGGAACCCGCTGGCGCGTTTGTTTGTGCGGCTGCGGACATCAGAATGCCTCGAATCAGCCACCAGTTCCGCTCCTGAAGTTCATCAAATCCGGCCCACCGGGACTTGTCGGAAGGCACCGGGTTGTTCTTGCGCCAGGCACCGGTGGCGAACTGGTAGAAGTCGGACTTCGGATCTACCGATCGGTCCATGTAGCTTGTGGAGAACCGAGGCACCGACGGCGGATTCTCGTCCGCAGAGGCCAAACGGGTCAGGAGCAACAAGCTTAAGAAAAACCCCAAACTGCGGAGAAGAGTGCCAACTAGGCAGGACTGGATCCCGATCATGGTTCTCATGTTGCCTCCTTCTTCAAGGAAATCAATCCACCAAGGATGACCGGACACGCGCCTAAAACCCGCAAAAACTATCGAACCCGGATTTTAAAGCGACGTTAGCAACTCGGTAATTTTAATACCGAAACGATTCTCGACCACCACCACCTCACCCCGGGCCACCAACTTGGTATTTACATGCAAGTCCACAGGGGCATCGGCCACCTTGTCGAGCTGGACGATTGAGCCGGTGGTGAGATTCAGCACCTCACGCATCGGCAGGTGGCAGGATCCCAACTGCACACTCACCTCAACGGGAACGTCGAGCAGGATTGAAAGATCGGTAGTTTGGCTCATTAAAAATGTGTTATAAATTGGATCCGAGGGAGATTTGATCGATTTCGACGGCCCAGCGGCCGTCCACGGTGCCGAGACGGCCGTAATACCGTTTTTCTGAAGCCAACTTAACCTGCACGCGTTCTGCAAATTCCGGCGGCAGCGGCACAATATCGCCCACCCGTAGTCCAACGACATCCTTGGCCCGGAGTTTTAATCCGTTGGATTCAGCGGAGACCTGCATCGGGGTGTTGTCATAGTGAGAATTCCAAGTCCCACCCTGCTCTGAGGGTACGTCCGGGAGATCTTCGGGGCCGGGTTTCAGCCGGGAACTCAACAAATGGACGATGGGCTCGATGGTCCAGTAGGGAAACGCGATCTGCATGGTCTCCGTGCAATCATTGATTTTCGCCTCGATAGACAGCACGAGCATGATCGCATCGGCATCGACGGCCTGGAGAAAGAGCCCATTGCTCTCGTGCCCAAAGAGTGCTGGTCGTAAGTCCCGGTACTTGGCCCAGTGAGTGCACCATTCGGTAAGCATCAGCAGCACCACCTGGTCGAGGAGGGTCACCTCCAGTTCGGAGAGCTCCCGATTGCTGGTCACCGAGTGCCCCGGACCGCCCAGGAGACGATCTACGATGGTCAAACCCAAGCGCGGCGGAATATCTAGGATGCAAATTCCTCGCAAGGGCTCCACCCGGAAGAGAGATAGGTGTGTCGGGCTATCCAGGCTTTCACACCATTGCCGGAAGGAGATGGTGTGCAACTGAGACATCTGGAGATTAAACTCCACTCGCAAGTAGATCGACAAACGCGCGGCCAGCGACTGGATAAACTCTTCGTGATGAATCCGCAGCTTTCGCAGCTCGATGGGCGAAAGGAAGACCGGCGTGCGAAAGTCGTAGGCCGATATGGAATCACGGCTCTGATTGCTCCTCCGTCCGTTCGATTGGAGGACGACGGTATTGGTTTCCTCCTCCTGAACCTGTTGGAGCAGACGCTCCACCTCTGATTGGGAGAGCACATCTCCCATGGATCCAGACTGGTCCGCCATAAGGTTCTCGGTGAAAAATTACTGCACAGCCATATCGGGCATCACGACCTCCGTGAAAACCCCAGGGCCTAGAACTCTCAAAAATGCATTCTTCAACTCGGCCTTGATGGTGATTCGGGCTCCCTGGCGCTCGATGTCCATAAGGGTTTTGGTGTAGAGCAACGAGGAGGCCGCATCGCGAAGATCAGGACCTCGTGCCGACACGATTTCCTTCAGTTTTGGATGGCTGCCACGAACACCAATTTTGACCATCAACAGGCGGGAACCCATCGTGCCAGCGACATTGACGGTGACCGGCTCCGGCAGCATCTCGGTCGTGTCCGTGCTGCCCCCATGGCCTCCGCCCTCCGAGGAGTGCCCCCCCTTGCCAGGAGCCGGCGGATGGTTGGATGCGTCGGCGTGTTTGTCTCCATGTGAGGAATCCCCAGCAGCTGCAGAGTCGTTATCGTTACCACCTTCAACAGGCTCGGTGACGGCAGCGGCCGTATTTAACCGCGGCAAAAGCACATACTGGGTCATCAAGAAGGCCATCACGGGCAGCAGCACGATGTTGAGTATCAACGGGAGCATCGCCTTGATGCCACCGGACGATTCGGTTTTTGAACCGTCGTTTTTGTCTGAGGCGGGTGCGGCCATGGCGTGGATAATAGGTTGAGTCAGGGCATCAACGCTTCAAGTTGATGAGCTCCTGAAGAATTTCATCTGAGGTGGTGATAATCTTCGCGTTGGCCTGATAGCCGCGCTGGGTGACCATCAAATCTGTGAACTGGGTGGCCAAATCGACATTGGCCTGCTCCAAGGATTGCCAGCGAACTTGACCCCGTCCGGCCTGTCCTGCGGTGCCGAGGCCCACGGGACCCGCGGCTGCCAAGTTACCAAAACGGTTGTTCCCCACCTTACTGAGGGTATTGATGTCCCGGAAGGTTTGGACTTGGATCTGAGCGATCTTGAGGGGATCCGGGGGGGTGGCTGGGGGAGGCACCAGGGTGCTTCGCAAGGTCAGCATCACATCACCGTTCGACTCAATGCGCCACGAGATCGCCTCGGTGTCGGCCGGAAGCGCAGGAGCGGTCGGGGTGAGGGTGATCTTGATGTCGCTAGAAACCCCGGGCGATCCAGGAATTTCTCCCTGAACCCGCATTCCTTCGGTCGTTGTCAGAAATCCACTCGGATCAGCACGGAAATCACCTGCCCGAGTCGCATAGGTCGCATTGTTGGCGGTGTCTCGAACGAGAAAGAACCCGCTCCCGTCGATGGCCATGTCGTAGGGTTGTCCGGTCCCATCGATGTTACCCTGGGCGAAGCTGCTGGAGACATTCGCCAGGGAGACACCACTACCAATTTGGGAGGCGCTGGAATTGGTGGAGAACTCCGAGAGTCTCTGACTGAAAACATCGACACCCTGGGCGCGACCCGCACGAAAACCAACCGTGTTCACGTTGGCGATATTGTTTCCGATAACATCCAGCTTGTCCTGCTGGAAACGAAGGCCACTGATGCCGGTATTGAGGGATCTAAGCATAGGTTTATCTGAGGTTTTGAACGTTTATTGAGCGATCGAGCCAAGGATTTGACCCAGTTTCTTCGGAAGGAGTTTGAGTTCGGTAGCGCTGAGTGGGGACGTTGGGAACGAATCCGCCTTGGGGAGCACAGCCGATCCGGCAGGCTTCAAATCTGGCACTTCCGGAGCCCTGACAATGTTCACTCGGGACAGGTCGTACGGCACATCGCCAACGACGAGCTGCGGATTACCCCCATTAAATCGAACCTCGGTGACCAGTCCTTCGACGGTCTTCTGGGTGGCCGGATCTTGAAGGGACACCCATTGCCCCAGGAATTGATTGGCTTGGGAGCCCTTGAACTGAGAGCGCAGGCCGGCGATGTCCGTCTGCATTAATCGGGTTTGGTCCAGCGTGTTGAACTGAGCCATCTGGGCGATGAAATCAGTATCCTTTTGGGGATTAAGCGGATCCTGGTAGGAAAACTGGGCAGCGATCAGCTTGAAAAAGTCATCCTGACCCAAAGTGCGGTTGGGCTTGCGACCGGTTATTTGTGCTCCGGATGGATCGGTCAACGAAGTGGACCCGCCGAGAGCAGTAGCCTCGTAGGAGTTCGCGAGGGTTCGGTTTGAAGTGTCGAGATTCATGAATTCAGGCCCAGGATTCCAAAAGAGGACGGTGAGCAGGCTTGAGGGCGGCAGGTGAGGCCGAACGAGCCGGATGGGATCGAGCCTTCTGCCCCGCCTCGCCACCCATCCCAGGGCCTGAGTCTTGAGCCAAGTGCTGGTTGCGCCCTCGCCCTCCGGATTGAGCCGATCGCTCACCATCTGGATCTGAGAATGCCTTGGAGGAGTCCGGCGTGCCCTCTCGCTCTAAAGGGAGCAAATGAACCCCCTGGGCGCGGAGCTGTAGCTGCAATTCGGGCCAACCCTCGGCGATGGCTTGCGCATCTCCCCGCTCGAGCGTGGCGCGAATTTCGACCCGCCCATCGCGACGCCGAAGTTCGACCCTCAACTCGGAACCCGCATCAGGCCGAAGGACGGCCGTCATCGATGCCGTGCGCAACCGCTGCAATAGAACTACCTCACCGGAGAGTTGATCCGAGAGGCGGGTGGTAGACCGTGCCTGGGGAAGAGCAACCCCCTCAGCGGTCTCAGGGCATCGACTCAACTCGCTGATCGCCGGAGCGAATGGCGGCATTCTCATCGAGGGATCGGTGTCCTTCGAAACAGACAAATCACCAATGGGGGCCGAGTCCAAGGATCCGACACCGCGCCGCTGGGGCGCAGTCTGAGGGACAGAGGTTTGGAACCGATCGGAAGCCATCGCTGTCTCGGCTCCCGCATGAGTCATGCCAGACCGACTACAATGCGCCACCACCTCCACGTCGCCTCCCTTCCCCGATGGGGTCGCACGGTCATGAAACGCCTGTTTTTCAGGGGTTTCTTGGTTTTTATCTAATTTAGATTCAGAACCCGATCCTTTGTCTAACAACCCGTGGTTGGGCGGTTCTCCCGAGCCCCCGTAGGCAATGTCTGCCGACCTCGAGGGAGGCAAGTTCGTCGGTTGCGGGAAACTTTTTATCCCCTCCGATATTTTCAAATCTCCCGCAGCTTTCGAAACAACCTCTTCCGTGCCCCGATCATGGGAGGCTGCGAAGGCATTTTCGAGTAACTGTCCACCGCTGCCCGAAACGGGCTCGTCGATCGGTACCGGAGCGAGCCGTTCCCCAAATGGTGTCATTTTCGAAAGCATAGTTTCCGATGCGGGCTGCGCCGAAGGTGCGGGAATCAACTGGAAGACAGGGGCTAGAACTCGAGGTGGCTCCGACCGTGAAGCCGACCGTGAATCCGCCAAAGGCTGCCTCAGCTTCGTAAAGCCGGAAGGTAGCCATTCCCGTGCGGCGACCTCCGGCCCTGAAACCGGAGTGAGAGCCACTGATGGGTTTTGCCCCAAGGTTGGTTGGATGTTCATTTGTGGAACCCCACCAGCGAATCGACCTGCATCAGTGCGATCACGCTGCGACGGGAATCCGTTATTGGCGACCGGTTCAGACACCGTGGCCACGATCTCTAGCGGGGATCCGGGATTAGAGAGCGACCACCAACGTCCCGCAGCCGCAGAACCCCAACGGGCAGACTCCTCTTCGAGGTGCTTACTTGAACCAGAGATGAATACGACACGCGGCTCCGAAGGCGACTCTCCGGAGAGCCCCGTCAAGGCAGCAACCACGGACGGCGGTTCCCCGGTTGAGGCGTCGATTCCAACGGAGCGTGAGATCGGTGATACCCGTGTTTTCACCTCGCTCCGCGATCCGCGCAAGGCTGGGCCCATAAGTCCGATCGGATCGGGCCGCGGAGTCTCTGAATCAACACGTTGCCACCCTGTCTCCTGCACCT
The DNA here is from genome assembly GCA_903854475.1 of uncultured Verrucomicrobiota bacterium. Classification (GTDB taxonomy): domain Bacteria; phylum Verrucomicrobiota; class Verrucomicrobiia; order Limisphaerales; family UBA9464; genus SXXZ01. The sequence goes on along the minus strand of CAINWP010000127.1, from coordinate 14,238 downwards.
GAAACTGTAAGGCGCCTGAAACCGTTTCCCGAGTCGTCGCTATTTCCACGGCGACGGACGTTGTCGACACCTGACACGTTTCATTTCCGGCGCGAACCGACTCGGCAGGCTGCTGGAGGAGAGCGGGTAGGTCTGAGGATCGGCCGCCCGACAAGGGGGCCCGTGGGAATGGGATTGGGGAGACCCCATGGCCGGCGAGGGGCGGCGGCATCGGTCCGAAGGAAGAGAGGGTGCCTGAAGGCTCCGAGCCACCTGAACAAACCGGTGCAGGCGAGGACTCCTCCTCCGGGGGCATCAACGGGGGCATCAACGGGGGCATCAACGGGGGCATCAACGGGGGCACCCAAGGGAGTGGCGCCCCGGTCATTGAGGCCCAAGTGGGAATCCCAGCACTCTCGATGATCCTTAGACTAGACTTACGGGAGACGACTTCATCGTTGGAATCTTCCTTCGGTTGGTAATTTGCCCAAAGAGACGGTTCTGAATCATCCGCACCGTTCAAGGTTGTTCGATCGCCCCATCGCAGACCCCAACGAGGCGCATGAGGCGGGGCGGGCGACGGACGCAAGTCCGATCCCAGCGGGGGTTCCGAGATCTTGAATCCCCGGACTGGTGGCACAGTTTTCTCGATCGTCGGCGCCGGGTAAACCTCTCCGTTGACCTGTCCGTTGACCTCTCCGTTGAGCCCACCAAAAAAAGACTCCGCTACATGGACCGAAAGCTCTACCGATGACTCATCGCCAACGAATGAGGGCGGATGGAACCCCCCATCGCCGAGCATCGACGTCAGTGCTCCTGTGACCATCGACGCAAACAAAGACTCGCCATCCAGACGTTCTGGAACCCCTAGAGCTCCGGCTCCTGCCACCACAGCCATGGTCGGAAACAACAGCGTCTCCCCCCCTAGCGAACTGAGCGTGGTCATGACTTCTTGCCGGTGGGTACCAGCCGCAGTTTATCCGACAAGACCGCTGCCAGTTTTGCACCTTGGGCACTGGCTTTGGCCAAGGCATCCAGAATGGACGCATTTTGCTCGTCCTTCATCTGGCTCATGATCTTCACGACGAGCTTTTCATCCAACTCTGCAAAAATCTTCGCGACACTCGAAGGCTCCATACCCCCGTAAGTCTTGGCCAATCGCTTCACATTAATGGCTTCGTCGTCCTGAATCCGGATCACTTGACGATCAATGTCGTCGCGCAGACGGGCCACCGACTGGGTCACGGACGCGAGTTCAGCACGCTCGGCTGCCAACCGTTGACCCAACTCGTCCAAATCTTTCTGACGAGTCCGAAACGAATTACTCGTTTGCTGGAGGTAATTGATGAGAAACTCGACGTCCGTGTTGTAGTATTTCCAAGAAGGGGTCGTCCCATTGAGTTCATCGGCATGCTTGCCGGCGAAAGGCGCCCCTTGAATGCCGACTGACTCTTCGACCGCGGCAACTTTTGCAACCTTGGCTGGCGGCGGCGCTGGCGGCTTGTATCCCTTAAGAATTAGAGCGGCGGTGACCGCCAGATACAGCAGTGCGCCAATCAGAGACCCGATGAGGGGAATAGCGATAGATTTCACAATTTTCGAGAAATTCCAAAGGCAGCGAAATTGACCGGCCGGCGTCGTAATGCCATTTCATCAAGATTTTTCTGATCTTCCTTCAACTGTTCACGTTGGTGATCGACCAACTCCTTGGCGCAGAATTTTTCAACCACTTCGCGGTCACGTCGGCTTTGCAGAACCGCCTGAAGTGACACTGCGGTCGCAGAAGTGGCCTCAACCACCTGCTGACGGCTCTCGTCGCACCGTTGTTCTAGCAACAGTCGGTATCCATCCTGTTGTGCGAGCCGAGAAGCCGGACATCCCCGCATCAACTCGGCCTGTACTCCCTGCTGGTGACGCAACAGGGCTCCGAGACACTCCTGAAACTGTGCTTCGGCCGCTTGACGGTTCCGAACTGCCCGGGCGTGAATTTGGAGTGCTTCCTCTTCGCGACGTTGTCGAAGCTCTCTGAGGGCTGTGACTCGGGATCGAAATCGTTTCATCGTGACCGGAGTGAATATTTTGAAATCAAGGTGCTCACGAAGATCTGCCTCCGTTCACGGCCGATTGAAGACCTGCCCAGGCCTGGGCGGGAGTCACGCCCTGGTCGACTCCCTGCCGGAGAAACGTCTCCAGGGGTTCCTTCAGGCGAATAGCGGCATCAATGGCCGGATTGGAGCCGGCCGCATAGGCCCCCAGGCTGATCAGGTCCGCGTTGCGCTTGTAGTTGGAAAGATGCTCGCGGGCCTGCCCAGCCAGACGGAGCTGCTCCTCAGAGCATAAATCCCTGGTAAGACGACTAATGCTTTGGAGCACGTCAATGGCCGGATAGTGGTTCTGTTGTGCCAGCATCCGGTCGAGCACGATATGCCCGTCGAGAATGCCTCGAACCGTGTCTGCCACCGGCTCATTCATGTCGTCTCCCTCGACCAAAACCGTGAAGAACGCAGTGATGGATCCGCTCTGTCCTGAACCAGCCCGTTCAAGCAACTGGGGCAGGAGAGCAAAGACGCTGGGTGTATAACCCCGGGTAGCGGGGGGCTCACCCACCGCCAGTCCGATCTCCCGCTGGGCCATGGCAAAACGGGTCACCGAATCCATCATCAGAAGGACCGATTTTCCTTGATCCCGAAAATACTCAGCGATGGCCATGGCCGAGTAGGCCCCCTTGATGCGCATCAATGCAGGCTCATTGGAGGTGGCTACCACGATCACCGATTTGGCACGCCCCTCTTCCGAGAGATCCTTCTCCAAGAATTCTCGCACCTCACGACCGCGCTCACCGATCAAAGCGATGACATTGACGTCAGCCTCCGCCTGGGCCGCCATCATACCGAGGAGCGTGGATTTGCCGACGCCTGATCCAGCAAAGATTCCCAGACGCTGCCCACGTCCGACGGGAATCAGCGTGTCGAGCGTTTTAATCCCGGTGCCAAACACTTCGCGGATTCGGCGGCGCTGCAAGGGGTGAGGTGGTGGCGCCATACATGGGGCCCGGAACACCGGCCTCACGGGTGGAAGCGCATCAATGGGTTCCCCAAGTCCATTGAGAACCCGACCCAGCAGATCCGCCCCCACGGGAACCTCCAAGGGGTGCCCGAGTGCGACCACCTCGGACCCGGGGTGGATGCCATGGGTCTCCGCCAAGGGCATCAGAAGCACCCGCCCCTGACGAAAGCCCACCACTTCGGCCAACGCGTCGCCCTTTTTGTGGCCCCCCTCGATCCGACAAAGTTCTCCCACGGCGCAAAGAGGTCCCTCGCTCTCAATCACCAAGCCGATGAGTTGAACAACCCGGCCGCGATTCTCGACCACACGCGTGCTCCGCACCCGCTCAAGTATGTCTCCCAATCGTTGACCCGGCGATGTGCCTGAAGAGTTCATGATTCCATCGCTTGCCGCAGCAGTTCGAGCTTCACCTCTCGGCGGGCATCCACTGTCCCAAAATCGGTGTACACCAGGCAGCCACCGCGCCCGACCTCCGATGACACTTCGAAGCGGATGCGCTCGCCTCCAAGCTCCTTGAGCAATACCGGGCTGTTGACCCCTTCAAGGAGAGCAAGGTCTTCGGCGTGGAGCTGCAGCCGAACCCGACCCGTCTGGCGGAGCGAAACCAGCGACTCCTCCAAGGCAGCCTCAACGATGCTGGGGGTAATCGCGATGCTGTTGACGACTTTGCGAGCCGTCTCCCAGGCGATGCCGATGAGCGCCTGCTCGCAGTCTCTCACGACCTGGGGAATAGTATTCTCGAGCTGGACGAAGAGCCGATTCTGGAGATGGCGCAGATCAGCGCGCTGCTGAACGAGTTGCTCACTCAGCGCTCTTTCACCGTCGGCGACACCCCTCGCATAGGCCTCTTGCTCACGCAGACACCATTTGCGTTCCAATTCCGAGAGCGAAACCTTGATGACTTGGACCTCGCGGAGGGCTTCGACAAAGGCAATAGGGATCGAATCAGGTTTTGGTTGCATAATCAGGATGAGCTGAGCCCTTCGTTGTCGGCCTCGGATTTGCGGACAAGTTCAATGATGCGCATCTGGGCTGCCTCAATATCGCGCAGCTTGAGCGGACCCATGAAACTCATCTCTTCCTGCACCGTTTCGGCGGCACGCTTGGACACCGCGCTGAGAAGCGCACCCTTGAGTGAATCGCTCGACGTTTTGAGGGCGACCGCCAAATCGCGCAAATCCACCTCGCGCAGCACCCGCTGAAGAACCGGGGTATCCAGAGTCGCCACATCCTCAAAAGTGAACATCTTCTGGCGGATTTGCTGACCAAGCTCCGGATTGCGTTCCTCGATGTTCATCAGGAGGGACTTGGTCATATTCTTGTCGAGCGAGTTCAGCAAATTGGCCGCGCTCTTCAGGCCCCCGGTTTGATTAAGGGCGCGCGTGTGCTGGGTACCGAGCTTGCGATTGAGCTGTTCGACGACCTTCTCGACAATTTCGATGGGGGTCGCTGACAGAGTAGCCAGTCGCTCAATGACCTGATCTCGCAGATCGCTCCTGAGCATGACCAATAACTGGGAAGCCTTCTCGGGTGGCAGGTAGGAGAGGATGAGTGAGATCGTCTGCGGCTGTTCCAGCTTGAGCAGGTTGAAGATTTGCCGGGGCTCTAGTTCAACGATTTGCGTCATCGAGGAGACCGGCGTGCGGGTAGGCATCACCCGGCTGATCACAGTAGCCGCCTTGTAGAGGCCCAGGGCTTTTTCCAGCATCAATTGGGTGAAATCTAAACCTCCACGCAGGGAGGTGCTGGCATGGATGGCTACATCTGTAAACTCTTTCAGGACAGTGTTCTGCATCTCAATGGAGAGCATCCCCACCTTGGCCATCTCGGCGCAGATGGATTCCAACTCGTCGGGCTGAAGCCCTCGAAGAAAGGAGATCGCGGTGTCTTCTCCTAGGACCACCAAGAGCAAGGCGATCTTCTGTGTCCGTGTCAGACGGGCAAAATCGGCGGGGCTCGAGGCCAAAATCTCGGGAAGTGGTGCAGCCATAGCGGATCACTTTGATTTTTCGGCGCCGCGGGTCATCCAGGTGCGGAGCGCGTGGGTCATATTGGCGGGATTTTCCTTCATGAGCTGGTTCATCATATCCGCAGTCATCACGAAGGGTTGAACTTCATCCGGTTCGCTGGCTGAACCCGCCCTGAGGCCGGAGGCGAAGCTATTCATCTGGGATCCGCTATCCCCGGAGGCGGCTCCGATGGGGATTCCGATGGGGATTTCATCGATGCTGGTCTTCTGGAAGATACGCCAGAACAAGGCCAGCACTCCGACACCCAAGAGCGGGAAAACTGAATCACGCGCGATCTCGGTCCAAAGGCGCTGGCGTTCACTCTTTTCGAGCTGCTGAGACAGCTCGAGGGAGGGTTGATCATTGAAGGCGATTTCTTCGACCGCCAATTCGTCAACCCTTCCGGCCACGCTATTTGTGACAATTCCCAGGGCCGACCGGACAGCAGACCGGATCTTCATCATCTCGACCGGGCTGCGCGGAACAGCCACACGATTGGTCCCGCTCACAGTGTACTCGATGGGTATAAAGACCGCGGCCGAAAGGCGCTTGGTAGAACCTGGGATTTGACTCTGCGTCGTGGTGATCTCGTTGATCTCGTAATTGTTCTGGGTGACTTTTTTGCTGGTGTTGTTCTTGGTCATCGGCGCCGTGCCGGCCGGACTGTTGGTGTCCGTATTGGCATTGGTCGCCGCACCCGGTGCGCCGACCGCGCCCGTGAGGGTCGAGCTAGTGTTGTCGATTCGCTCATCGGTGATGGTTTCCGTGCGCTTCACCTGACTCTCCGGGTCAAACTTGGTCTCCTTGCGCTGCATGCTCGTGTAGTCTAGGTCGACCGACACACGCGCCATAACCCGCGCCGGCCCCCCGACGTAGGGGGCCAGAAACGACTCCACCTTTTTGGCTAAATAGTTTTCGTATTCGCGGCGTTGCTTGAGCTGCGACGAAGTGGCCCCAGTGATAGGATCATTATCAAAGGCCTCGGTCAGGAGGTTGCCGATGTTGTCGGTAATGGAGACCCCCTCGGGGTTGAGCCCCTCAACCGCATTGGCAACGAGGAAGCGAATGGCATTCACTGTCGAGGCAGGGACGGGCACGTTACCCCGCAGCTTCAGGAACACCGAGGCGCTCGGTTTCTTCTGATACTCCACCAGCAAACGGTTCTCGGGCATCACGAGCATGACCTGGGCGGACTCGATGCCATCGACCCGTGAAATGGTCTGGGACAATTCTCCTTGGATGGCCCTCAGGTAATTGACCCGCTGCACAAAGTCCGAAATGCCGAAGTTGGGCTTATCGAAGAGAGAGAACCCCGTAGCACCGCCACCGGGAATCCCTTTGCCAGCCAATTGGATGCGCAGGGAATGCACCTTGTCGGCAGGCACCGAGATGCTACCACCGCCCCGGACCTTATACGGAATTTTGGCCTCATCGAGCGCATTGATCACCTTGGACGCCTCGGCCTCAGCAAGGTTGCCGAAGAGAACGGTGTAGTCTTCACGGCTTGACCAAACCGCGATGCCGCCCAAACCGAGCAAGACGACTAATCCGGCGAGGACGATCGAGACCCGCTGGTTGATGCCGATCGTCTTCCAGACGGAAGCCAATTGCTGCAGGAGTTCTTGGAAACTATTGTTCATCACTTAGGGCCCTAATCCTCAGACCTGCATCCGCATCAATTCCTGGTACGATTCCAGGAGCTTGTTGCGCACCTCGACCATCAACTGGAAAGAGACACTGGCTTCCTCCATGGCGATCATGGCTTGATGCAGTGGCACTCCCTGCTGAGTCACCAAGCCGCGAACCGAATCTCCAGCGGCCACTTGCTTGTCAGCCACTTCGCCCACGAACCGACCCAAGGTATCGGCAAAGGCGTCGCGCCCCGTGACTCTCCCCAGCGAGGGGATACCACTCGGATTGACCCCCGTAGGCAGCGGCACCGCGTCCGGGAATGCCTTATTAAACGGCTGTAGCTTTCCCATCTCTGAGTCGGGAATGAGTTTCCCCAAGTCTCCCAACCCCGCCTTCTGCAGAGACTCCATTCCGGCCTTGCCCAGAGGGGACTCTCGGAGGGCGGTCGGATTGAACATTCGGAGGGCGGAAAGCGCTTCCATGGCAGTGTGTCAGTGAAGGCTCAGCGCTTACCGATCGCCATAGCCTGCTGGGCCAGCTGTCGGGCGTTCTTAACCACGGCGATGTTGGCCTCAAACGCCCGCGAGGAGGCGATGAGATCCACCATCTCCTCGTGAACATTGACGTTCGGATATCGGACGTACCCCCGAGGGTCGGCGTCGGGATGATCCGGTTTAAAAACCTCACGGAAGGGGCGCTGATCGGATTCAACACGGCTCACCCGGATGGTGGAACCACTGTTGGGGTTGGTCCCGGCATTGTTGACCAGCGACTCAAAAATCACCTGCTTACGCTTGTAGGGCTGCCCATCGACGGAGCGGGTGACATTGGCATTGGCCAGATTCTGGGAGACGATCTCTATCCGAGTCCGTTCGGCATCCAACGCGGAGCGGGTACTTTGAATGCTAGGGATGAGTTCAATCATGGGGAGGTGAGTCCAAAGGTTCAGCTACGACCCGTGATGGCCATCCTCAGCTTGAGCATGGAACCGGTGATGAGTTGGGCTTCTAGGGTGTGGGCCAGGCTATTCTCATTCATGGCCAACATTTCCTGCTCCAAATTGACGGAATTGCCGTCGCGATTGGAGGCAACGGCCATCGGATCAACCGAGAGGGTCGGGACCGGGATATTGGCGATCTGACCCGGATCGTTGGCCTTCACCGCGTTGGACAACTCCGCCTGGAACGACGGCGCCACATCGATCCGCTTGTAGTTCGGCGTCTCAACATTAGCCAAATTGCCGGCGATGGCCTGATGGCGCAGCACCGTGGCATCCAAGAGTTTCTTGGTGACCACATAGTTGGACTGGTTAAACAGCGTTTGGATCATGGACTTGCCTCCGTCCTCACGGTGAAGCAACGACCATGCCGATCAGTAAAACCCCCGATTTTGTTGGGTTTTATCAGAAGTATCTCCCGCGAATGACGGGACCGGGGCGGAACCGAAGTCCACCCACTCCTCTGCCTGGGCAAAACTTTCCTCCCGATGGCTTCAGAGCCACTCCACCGGCTCAGCGGTTGAAGAGGGCCACAAGAAGGGCCCCCAGTAGCCACAAGACAGCTACCGCGCCGGCCTTCCCCAGACCCGTTCGGGCTAGGCGGTGACTCAGGTGGTGAGTGTCACCCACCCAGAAGGGCTGCCCTCTCCAGGTACGCGAGACGACCACGAAGGCCGTATCGATAAGTGGAACGGCCACCACAGCAAACACAGCCATCCAGGACTGTGGGAGCCCGCCGTTGGAAATCATGGAGGGCGTCACGGACAGCAGCGCCAAGACGGAGATCCAATAGCCGACCCATTGGCTCCCAGCGTCCCCAAGAAAGACCGAGGCGCGAGGATAGTTGTAAGGCAAATAGCCCGCCAGGCTTCCAGCGATGAGAGCTGCCCCGCAGGCCAACTCGGATTGGCCTCGCCACAGCAGCGATGCGGCCGCCACTGCGGAGGCACCGATGAAACCTAAACCCGCACACAGGCCATTCATGTTATCGCTCAGATTGAAGGCATTGGTAACTGCCACGATCCAAAGCACCGTGAGCGGTTGTCTTAGAACGGCTATCCCGTCCGGTACAGGCACCTGGACTCCCCATATTGCGACCAGAACGGCGATCAGTCCCTGGGCGAGAAACTTCGTACCGGCCCCGAGATCCCGGCGGTCATCCCACGCTCCCAAAGCCAGCATGCCCACAGCTCCGGCGAGCAGTACTCCGAATCGGCGTAACCCCTCGGTTCCGATCCAGAGGGATCCGACGTCCACGCTACCCAGCACCCCTGACGATGCCAGAATCCAGATCAGCAGTCCGCCCAAGAGTCCACCGGCCGATACGGTAAACCCTCCCGCCAACGGAATAGGTTGAACATGAATCTTCCGGTGACCGGGATCATCGACATGACCCCATCGACGGCAAAGCGCCCGCCACAGGGGCAACGAGACGGCCGAGATGGCGCTGGTCAACCCAAATGCCCCGAGCACGGTAACCGCCTCGGATTTCATCAAAACGGGCCTCCCGAACGAGAGAGCAGGCGGCGGTACAAAGTATTCAGAGATTGCACCAGTGCCTCCTCGGAGAAACGCTCCCGCACCCAAGATCGCCCGGTGGCTCCCAGCCTCCGTGCCAACTCTGGGTCCCCAGCCAACCGAGCGACCCGATCCACCAAACCGGGCTGGTCTCCCGGTTGAAGCAAAAAACCTGTCTCCAGATCCCGACACACTTCGGCGGCACCGTCACAATCGAAGGCAATCACCGGTTTTCCGGCTGCCAGGGCCTGGGGCAGCACCCGGGCCAAGCCTTCTCGTCGCGACAAGTGCACAAGAACATCCATCAAGCCCAGATATCGGGAGACCTCCGACGGCGGCACCAGACCCGCAAAGATAAAACGTCCGGCCAAGCCCGGCATCGTGGCAGCCATGGTCTCAAAACGCGCGCGCCAGGGACCATCACCCAGCAACAGGAATCGAACATTGGGGACTCGTCGGACCATTTCAACGGCGGCGGTGAACAGTTCATCGTGCCCCTTGAGTTGGAAGAGGCGAGCGACCTTGCCAACGACAAACTCACCGGGGCGGATGCCCAGTCGCTCAGCTAGTTGCAGATCCCGCTGGACCCCAAGAAACGGAGCTAAATCAAAACCACTAAAAATCCGGGTGTACTGGGTGGGATCACCGATTCCCGCGTCGAGGTATTGTCGGGCCATAGCCTCGGCGACCACCACAAAATGATCGGTCTGCCGCCCGGCGGCCCGTTCTGCGCCCCGAAAAACCATATTGGCAGCGGCTCCCTGAAATGGACCAAAACTCGGACCATGGATGGTGTGGATCACTTGGGGAACCCCGGCATGTCGGGCCGCAAAACGTCCAACGATGCCCGCCTTGCCGCTGTGGGTGTGGACGATGTGTGGACGGGTGCGACGAAAATGACTGCGCAGCCGCAGGTAGGCCAGAGCATCCATCAGCGGGTGAATAGGCCGAACAAGACTGGACTCCAAACGCAGAAGTCCGGGCACCTCCCGGGCGATGGGTTCGAGGGAGCCTTCTGGTCCACTGGTGAGGCCCGAAATGAGTTCCACCTCCCAATCAGGAATTCGCCCCAAGCCAAGAACTGAACTCAGCGTGTTCTCCTGCGCCCCGCCGACAATCAACCGAGTGATGACATGACTCACGCGCATGGGCTCAACAGGTCGATGGCCAGCGTTCCCAATGGAGCCGGTGGCCCTTGGGATCAGCGCGAGGGCTTCAGCGCGGCCAATCGGCTCATGACATTGGTCGACTCCGCCGTGCCCTTCGGGGCTAACTCGAGATAACGCTCCAATTGTTTCTGCTCCTCCGAAGACTGATTCTGTTGGTGAGCAATCTCGGCCAAACCGAAGCGAACTTGAAAGGTGTCGCGTCCGTTCTTGATCAGGCGCTCGTAATCGGCACGCGACTCGGGCAGTTGTTTGAGCATCAGTCGAGCAATCGCCCGATTGACCCGGGCCACCGAATTGTCGGGCTCCTGGTCGAGAACCTTGGTCAGCGCCTCGGATGCAGGCCCATAACGACCCAGTTGCATCAGGATCAGTGCCCGCCGAGAAGCAGGTGCTGGATCCAACTTCGCAACCTTTTCCCAAGACTCCGTCATGGCTAGAGACTCATTGGTCTTACCCAAAAGCAGGTAAAGGTAGGAAAGGTAATCGTAGAGATCCGGGTTGTTGGGGTTGAGGCGCCGAGCCTCCTGCAGGAAAACCTCGGCCTCCTGCAATTGGTTCATGGCGATGAGCACACGCCCCTCCGATTCAGCCAGGCCGGATTTTTCCACCGGAGTCCAGCCAGCGCGGGAAGAATCGGCTTTCAACCCATTCAAGGCGTTGGTCGCCGACGCCAAATCTCCAACAGCCAGAGCCGCCGCGATGAAGCCAAACTGGTTGAAGTGATTGGTGGGTGACAACTGAGTGGCCCGAGCAAAGCCCACCGCGGCCCGACGCACCATGTCGTCCTTCTGGGCCAGGAGCGTCGATCCAAAGATGCGTAGAAATTCCGGCTCATCCACCGGTCCATGCAGGTCGAGCAATCCAGTCCTTCCGTCCCAGATCTTGACGAGGTCCGGCGAGAGGGGTTTGCCAGCGACCAACGCACGGTTCACCTCCAGATTAACCCGCGCCGCGGCGTTGTCGGCATTCAAGCGAAGCGCCTCGGTGAAAAGAGTTCCCGCCTCCTTCAATCGACCGCCCTCTTGGAGGAATACCCCGGAAGCGTTGGCGGAGCGGGACCACATGGCGGCCACGATTACCGCGTTAGAAGAGCCTCGGGCGGCATCCCGGACCACCGCATCCAGCGAAGGTTGCACCTCGCCCCAGAACCGGCGCACCTGATCTAACTCCGCCTCATTGGCTGCACTGGGCAGCAGTGCTTTCCGAGGCAACGCTCCGTGCAAGGATCCGACCGGCCGAAAGTCGAACGGCTCGGCAAAGAAGCTGAAGACGGTCGATGCGAAGAAGGTCTGATTGCTTTGGGCAGCCTGGGTGGCCAGCGTCAGCCAAAGTCCAGCGATGTTGTCGTTGGCTGTGGCGATTTCACGCAATGCCGGCCAACGCTCCGAATGCCGATTCGCCAAAAACTGTCGGTACACCCGCACTGGAGCCAGACGGGTGTTGACCAACAAATGCCCCCCGTTGCCGGCTAGCGTCTCATTCCCGGCGACTAGGGCCATGAACAACGTGGGGTCATCGACGAACACCAACCCCGGAGACCGATGGAGCGGAGCGAGCATGGTGCGCGAGTAGTCCCAAAGACTGGAACCATTGTCGGCCAAGATGATCTTCCAGTTTTTGGCAACCAAGGCCGCAGGAACCAGAAGCGTCAGCGATACCACCAAGACTCCGGCCAACCGGGACAAACCCGAGGACAAAGGCGTGATCGAATAGGTATGTCGAGAGTCCGCTCGCCCGGTCCAGATTAAGAGATAATACCCCGCAAAATAGCCCACCACGAGGGATGCACAGAATGAGAAGGTCAGGAGAGGAACCCCATAGCCCAACTGACGGGGGCTGAACTTCAAATCAAAAGCGACAGCGATACAAAGACCAAACCAAGCGAGGACCAACACCTGCCAGGCGACCATCGCAGCCAAGGTATCCAAACCGGCCCCCGTCCGAGAAGGCCAGCGAATACCGACTCCCACCAGCGGCGCGATCATCATCAGGAACAGAAACAGAAAGCGGCCCCGCGGAAACATCAGTAAGTGGTTCACCTTCAGCTCTAGGCCCGTCCGAAAAAGGCTCCAGAAGCTGTCATCAAATCGTCCGGTCATACGTGCCGACAGCGGAATCCAGATTAAGAGAGAAAGACCAATCAACCCCGCCAGGAGCATCCGAGAAAGAAATCCCAGGTTAAAAAACTCCCACCCACGAATCCAGACGATCGCCACCAGGAACATCGGAGCAAACCCGATGAAGGCATGACTGTTAGCGATGCCGACCCCCATGAGGGCGGAGACGATCCACAGTCGGGATTCCTTTCGATCGAGTCGATATTCCAGCAGGTTTCGGATCGCTGCTGCGAAGATCAAAAGATCAATCATCTCCCCAGTGAAGGCCGTGGCATGCTGCCAGAACGTCAACTGAAAGGCCAAGAGACCTACCGCCAAAACCGGCGGCACCCAGGCTAATGGAATCGTCAGCAACGCAATGTCCGAGAACTCACGGATGCGCTCCTCGTGGCGCCGATCATGGGGAAGCAACGCCACGCAACGGGCCAGCAAATAGACCACTGCAGCAGCCATGGCTGCAGTGAGGATATTAGCCTGACCGGGAAACCGGGCGCCCGTTAGCGAGGACACCACGATTCCAAAGATTTGGTTAAGAGGTTGAGAGAACGCGTTTTCAAAACCCCAACCTGCCGCCTCGTAAACAGACCGAAGGTTGTTAACTCCGATCCAGGCATTGCGTGTGAGCAGGAAGACGGCAAAAGCCGCTACCGCCAAAATCCATGGCAATCTTCGGGTGACGAAGAGTTTCGAGGAAATTGGGGCGTCATCCATAGAGTGCTGCATAGTTTGGAAAAGCCGCAGGAAAGGCAAAGTCGATTCAAACTGAAACACGTAACTTTTCTTCGCCTGACGAAATGGAGCTGACTTCGAATCGTTTATTCCACAAGACAGCAAGCAGCCCTCCCCCTCGATCTTTTCGGTAGATCCGTTGCCCCCAAGAAAACAAAAAGGCGCCCGAGACCGGGCGCCTTGAACAGAATGACCGAAGAATCGCTCGATTACTTCACGCCGAGGATCGCGTCCTTGGCGGCCTTGGCCACGCGGAACTTAACGACCTTTTTGGCGGGGATCTTGATCTCAGCACCGGTGGCCGGATTGCGTCCAATGCGGGCCTTGCGGTTGACCAACACCAGCTTACCCACCCCAGGGAAGGTGAAGGTATTCTTGGCGTTCTTGTAGGCGAGCTGAGCGAGCGCCTCCAGAACCGCCAATGCTTGCTTCTTGCTGATCTCGGCTTTCTCGGCGAGGACGGCGGTGATCTGAGACTTGGTGAGGGCTTTAACAGCTTTGGCCATAAATATTGGGTTTAAGGGTTGGGATGTGTGATTGATCCGAAGTGACTTCGGTGCGGATTTAGCAACGCGTCACACGCCGTCGCAAGAGAAAACCCAATGAAAGCGTGGTTTTGTCCGTTTCACTTCCCCATGTTGGCCTGCTAGCGCAGTGTCTCAATTAAGTATTTATTAAAAACTACCGTGCAATCTTTTGGACATAGCGTGTCCGAAGATTCCATCCGAGCTCTCCCATGAGCAATGGCCAGAACTTCAGCGCCTGAACCAAGCGCCATGAACGCCCCAAAAGCTGGTCTAAGATGCTCGCATCGGAGTGCCCGCCGCAGAAGGCAAAGGCAACAAGGAGATTACCGCTGTATTGGGCGCCAGTCCTGTGACTGTGGGACTGTGGCGCTAGCAGATACTGGACATATGGGGCTTGCTGGTTTCCAGGAAGCTCCCAGACACGAAGAACCCAAGACATTACCTAGGTAGGGACCGATCTCCGAGCGGTCCGCGTGTGCCGATCCTGCTCCTAGG
>CAINWP010000126.1 GCA_903854475.1 uncultured Verrucomicrobiota bacterium | reverse complement strand
CTCGGGCCATCCGCAGAGCGATAGATCGATAAGGCCCAAGGCCGGCGATCGTCAGCTTCCCGAGGCCGGGTCGATCTACCCGACCTGCTCGTCCGTTTGACTGAAAGACTGCTGGGGCTTACCGCCTCTCGCCTCCCAATACCAACGCCCCGCCAGACCCCACCCGCCTACCAAACTCCGGCAGCCCCCTCGCCTCGGGGATCGGCCGCGGCGGACCAATGCCCTTGAGCATCACGGCCCACCGCCTGAGCGGCACCGAGCGAGGCATCGACTGCCACCGTGTGTCCACGGCGACGCAACTCGGCGATGACCGCCTCACCCCAGGACCGTTCCACATGAAGCTCATCAGGCTTCCACTGATGATGAAGGCGCGGGGCGGCCAGGGCTTCGCGGGGCGATTTCTTGAAGTCGATGGTCCGCAGGATGGCCAGGAGGGTTTGCGAAATAATGGTCGGCCCGCCGGCCGCACCCACGCTGAGAATCGGCTGACCATCTCGGAGCACCAGCGTCGGGCTCATGCTCGAGAGCGGCCGCTTGCGTGCTTCGATGGAATTGGCTTCGGCGCCCACCAGGCCGAAGAAGTTCGGCACACCCGGCTGGGCCGAGAAGTCGTCCATGTGGTTGTTGAGCAATAGGCCTGTGCCCGGCACGACCACCTTGCTGCCGAAGCTCGTGTTCAGCGAGGCCGTGCAGGCAACCCAATTGCCCTCGGTGTCGGCGGTGGAAAAGTGCGTGGTGTGCCGGTTCCGCTCCCGGGTAAACCACTCACGATCGGCCTCGGGCGGAGTACCAGCTGCCGCAACGACCGAAGCCCGGTCGAGACGGATCCGTTGCGCCAGTTCGACCGCGTACTTCTTGGACACCAATCCCCGGGGCACACGCGCGAAGTCGGGATCGCCCAGCCAGCGAGCCCGATCGGCGAAGGCCAGCTTCATTGCCTCGGCGACGACATGGGCCAATTCGGCAGAACCATCACCCATGGCTGCGAGATCGAAGTGCTCGAGGATGTTAAGGATCTCGACGACATGGACTCCGCCTGAGCTGGGCGGCGGGAAGCTCACGATTTCGTGGCCTCGATAAGTGCCTCGGACTGGTTCGCGCGGCACCACCTCGTAGCGGGCGAAGTCGGAGGCCGTGACCACGCCGCCGTGGGCTTGCATCCACTCGGCCGTTCGGCGGGCAAAGTCGCCGCGGTAAAACCAAGCCACGCCGCCCGCGGCCATCTGCCGGTACGACCGGGCCAGGTCGGGTTGGCGCAAGCGATCGCCCGCCGACGGCACGGTCGGCAGGCCCTTCAGGAAGATGACCTCGCTCTCGGGGAACAGCGCCAACTGGGAGCGCGTCTCCTTCAGGCGGCCGACGTAGTGGCGGTCGAGCCGGAATCCCTTCTCGGCGACTCGGGCCGCGGCCTCCAAAAGACGCCCCAACGGCAGGCGTCCGTAGTTAGTGCTGGCGTAGGCGAGCGTGGCGAACTCACCGGGAATGCCGACCGACAAGGCTCCATCCTGACTGAGGAGCGGATCGGCCTTGCCCTCGCGCAAGAACAGGTCGCGCGTGGCCGCGGCCGGGGCCATCTCGCGGCCATCCAAAGTGATCAGCCGTCCATCAGCTAGCCGCAAGGTCATGAAACATCCGCCCCCGAGGCCCGAATTATGACCATCGACCACACCTAAGGTCAGGGCACAGGCAATGGCCGCATCAACGGCATTGCCCCCGTCGCGCAAGGCCTGCAAGCCCGCCTCGGTGGCCACCGGATTCACGGTTGCGACCAGTCCCTTGCGAGGTGCGGCGGGTTCAGCGGCACTCAGCCCTTGGCTTCCAAGGAAGGACTGCAGCGCGAGCAGCAACAGTGGCAGAACGAAACAGGCATCGAATCGAACCCATCGAACCCGGCTGGAAAATTGGTCTTTCATCCTCATGTCCCCTTCAGTTCTCCCCCATCTACGCCGCCCAGAGCTGATCCACTGACACAAAGTTGCGCGATTCGCCCACGGAAGTGGTCGTCCATAGAAGCTGTTCCACACCCGGATGCTTGAAAAGCTCCAAGCCGCTCAGGGTTGCTCACCCATGGGAAATGGATGCCCATCGAATTGGCCGATTGATTCCAGGGGCTGATCAGCTTTTATCGGAAGTATGACGCCCCGCGGCACCATTAGACCTCATCGGGCCTTCACGCTCATCGAGCTACTGGTGGTCATCGCCATCATCGCCATCTTGGCGGGCATGCTCCTGCCAGCCTTGGCCAAGGCGAAGGAGAAGGGCCGCAAGACTGCCTGCTACAACAACCTGCGCCAAATGGGATTGGCGATGCTCCTGTATGCCGATGACCACGGCGGGAAAGTCCCTCGGGGCAATGAACCCTACTGGTGGCAGATGTACATCCCCAGCCTCGGCGGAACGGCCGCCGCACGGGATCAATACGGACGAATCAAGGTGTACACGTGCCCGAGCTACCCCAACAAAAAGCAGGTGGTCTGCTATGTGGTGAACGCCTGGCAGTTCAGTAGCCCACGCGACACCGTCGGCAGCGAAGTAACCGGAGCGGTAAACCTCCAGCGGGTGCACAGTCCTTCCGACACGGTCTACTTCGCTGACAATGAGAGTGCGCCATGGCGTCCGGTCTTCACGGTGACCAACGTCATCGGCAGCGTGGATCTGAATGACGTGTGGACCCCGGCCCACCTGCCCTACGGCGCCACCGGGCGAACCCTGAGCAGCGAGCGCCGGGTCGCTGCCAAACGCCATGGCGAGGGAGCCAACTTACTTTTCTTCGATGGCCACGCCGGATGGAAAAACGGCCGAGCAATGACGGTCGAGGACTGGCGCGAGCAACGCTAGTGAAACGCTGCATCCGCCGCGAAGGGTTCAGTCCTCGGGCGCAAACACCGTCAATTCCGGAATCGCTGCGACGAATCGGGTCCCCAGACGTTCCAGCGCACTATTTTGATGACGCACTTCGGAGGCAATGTTCCACGGCAGGATTAGCAGAAAATCGGGTCTCCGTTCGACCAAAGCGGAAGGGGGCAGGATGGGAATGTGACTGCCGGGCATCCACTTGCCCTGCTTCGAGGGTGCTGCATCACAGACAAAGGGCAGCAGGTCGGGTTTGACTCCGGCGTAGTTGAGCAAGGTGTTGCCCTTGGCCGCCGCTCCGTAGGCAGCGACCGTCTTGCCGGCCCGCTTCTGTTGGATGAGGAAGAACACCAAGTCGTCCTTGATGCGGTTGGCCTTGGCTTGGAACCCCTCGTACCCGACCGGGCTTTGCAAGCCGCGCCGCACTTCCTCAGCCACCAATGCCGCCACCGCCGGAGCCTCCGGGCGCGGATCCTCCGCATGGCAACCGTAGATCCGGATGCTACCACCGTGGGTCGGTAACTCGTCCACATCCCACACCCGCAGGCCGGCCGCTGCGAAAATGCGCTGCACGGTGTGCAGGGTGAAATACGAGAAGTGCTCGTGATAAACGGTGTCGAACTGGTTTTGTTCGAACATCCGCATGAGGTGCGGAAATTCCAGGGTGATGGTTCCGGACGGCTTGAGCGAGGCCTTCAATCCGAGGGTGAAATCATTGATGGCCGGAACGTGGGCAAAGACGTTGTTGCCGATGATCAAATCGGCCTGTTGGCCACCCGATGCCAGACGTCGGCCCAAGGCCTCGGTGAAAAACTCCCGCAAAACCGAAATCCCGATGGCCTCGGCCGCCTCGGCGGTACTGGCGGTAGGTTCTATTCCCAGACAGGGAATGCCGGCGGCGACGAAGTTGCGCAGCAGGTATCCGTCGTTGGAGGCGACTTCGATGACCCGACTCGCCGAGTTCAAACCCAATCGTGCGGTGATGTCCTGACAGTAGCGGGACGCATGTTCCAGCCAACTGGTCGAGGTGCTCGAGAAGTACGCATAGTGGGCATCAAACAACTCCGCTGCAGCCGCGTAGTCCTCGGTCTGGACGAGCCAGCAAGAGTGGCAGACGCGGATCACCAACGGATAACCGGTTTCCGGTCCCCGCAGGTTCTTGGCATTCAAGTAGGCGTTCGATGGCGGGGCTGAACCCAAATCTAAAACCTTCTGAACCAACGTGCTTTCGCAATGACGGCATCTCATAGGGCGACTCCTTCAAAACAGTCAGATAACATCGGATAATTGCGGTCTCGCTCGGACATCTCGGTCACTAGCATCGGCCAAGCGATACCTAACCTGGGATCCAGTGGGTTCAACGCGGCCTCATGACCGGGAACATAGGGGGCCGAATGGCAATAGAGCAGCTCCACGTTGTCGGTGATGGCTTGGAACCCATGCGCAAACCCTTCTGGGATGAGCAACGCGTGTTGATTGTCTTCCGAGAGGCGCTCCGCATGCCATTTCAAGAAGGTCGGCGAGCCCGCCCGAACATCGACGGCGACATCCCAGACTTCACCGCGAATGCAACTCACGAGCTTCATTTCACAGTGCGGCGGGCGCTGATAATGCATCCCCCTCAGCGCACCCGACCGGACGGTCCGGGCGTGGTTGATTTGACGGATGGGCCCATGCCAGCCGGCCTCCAGCAATTCAGCGTCGCAGAAGAGACGAGAAATGAATCCCCGCGCATCCGAGTGGGCCTTGCGCGTTACCCGCTTCAAACCGGCCAACGGGAGGTCTTGGATCTCGAAGCGGCTCATGGCAACGCGGCGTAATCCAAAATGTCCTGCTCGCAGAGCGTCCGAGCATCGGCGCCGGCTGCCTGCGCACGATACCAGTGGAGAGTCCGCCGCACCCCCTCAGCCAAACCCAAGCGGGAACGGTACCCCAACTGATTGCGTGCCTTGGCGCTCTCCAGCAACAGCAAGCCGGCCTCATGGGGACCTTGAATCTCTTCGTGGTAGTGCACCGTTGCACTACCCACCACTTCTCGCGCCATTTCGATGACCGAACGCACTGAGGCCGCATCGGCCTGCAATGGACCGAAATTGTATGCCTCCTCGGCGGCCGTCCGATGCCAAATCGCTTCGGCCAGCAGCAGGTAACCCGCCAACGGATCCAGGACATGCTGCCACGGGCGCACGGATTCCGGACGGCGGATTTCCAGTGCCCGCCCTTGCTGCCAGGCCCGCACCGCATCTGGAATCAAGCGATCCTCGGACCAATCCCCTCCGCCGATGACATTGCCGGCACGCGCGCTGGCCAGACGCACTCCTTGGGCCCGCAAAAAGGAATCCCGATAGGCATCGATGACGATTTCGCACGCCGCCTTGCTGGCGCTGTACGGATCGGCACCACCGAGAGCATCGTTTTCGGTATAGGGCCGCTCCCATTCCCGGTTCCGGTAGACCTTGTCGGTAGTGATCATCACCGCCACCTGCACACCCTCGAGGCCACGGAGGGCATCCAGGACATGGACCGTTCCCTGGACATTGGTGGCGAACGTGTCGACTGGCTCGCGATAACTGGCCCGCACCAGCGGTTGGGCCGCCAAATGGAGAACGATCTCAGGCCGAAACTCACGGATAACCGCCGCGGTCGCAGCTCGGTCCCGGATGTCCACCATCCGGCTCAAGGTGCACACCTCGGCCACGCGGGCGGATTCGAAGAGACTGGGAACCGTGGCCGGCGGAAGACTCAAACCGGCCACCGTGGCCCCCAATCGGTGCAACCAGAGCGTCAACCATGAGCCCTTGAACCCGGTGTGACCCGTGAGCAGGACGCGCTTGTCTCTCCAGAATGTGGGATTAGGGAGACTCATGGACTCATCCACACCTTCCAAGGAGCCCGCCCTGAGGCCCACATCTCTTCGAGCTGGTTCTTGTCGCGGAGCGTGTCCATGGGCTGCCAAAATCCCCGGTGCTCGAAGGCCATCAATTCGCCGCGCTGGGCCAGTTCAACCAAGGGGTCGTTTTCCCAGCTCGTGCGATCACCCTCGATGAGTTCGAGCACTTTGGGCGAAAGGACGAAAAAACCACCATTGATCAACCCGCCATCGCCACGGGGTTTCTCGGTGAATTCACGAACCACGCTCCCCTCAATTTGCAAGGCTCCGTAGCGTCCAGGCGGCTGAACGGCCGTCACCGTAGCCCATTTGCCATGCTCCCGGTGAAACCGGATGGAGGCCCCGATGTCCACATTGGCCAAGCCATCCCCGTAAGTGAAACAGAAGGCCTCCTCATCCTGCACATAGGACGAAACCCTTTTGAGCCGACCGCCGGTGAGGCTTTCCTCGCCGGTATCCACAAGCGTCACACGCCACGGTTCACCATGCCGCTTGTGAACCTCCATCCGGTTGTTGGCCACATCGAAGGTCACATCCGAAGTGTGGAGGAAGTAGTTCGCGAAGAACTCCTTGATCACATACCCCTTGTAGCCGCAGCAGATCACGAAGTCGTTCACCCCATGGGCCGAGTACATCTTGAGGATGTGCCACAGGATGGGTCGTCCACCGATTTCGATCATCGGCTTCGGCTTGAGATGGGTTTCCTCGGCAATCCGAGTTCCATACCCGCCCGCTAGAATGACAGCCTTCATCGATTGGTGGGACTATTCTGAAAACCCGTCACTGAACCTGCCAGCCCGTTTTTACCATGGTGCGGAGCCCGGCCCTGAAACCTTCCAAACCGTGTGACGAGCACAAGTCTGGCCACTCCAACGCGGGAGGGTCAACAGCCACACGAGGGCAAACACACGATCGAGATGTTCCCCGAAATGCCGCCTTACTTCTCGCTGATGCAGTAAAGGCTCTGCCGGCCGCGCAAGAATATCTGCCGACCCACGATCGCCGGCGAGGCATCAAATCCGTCTTCGAGGTGGTTCTTGGCCAAAACTTCCAATCGAGGACCTTGCCGCAAGACCGCAGTGTTGCCGTCGCGCCCCACCACGTAAATCCGCCCATCGGCGGCCACCGGGGAGGCGTAAACACCATTGAGTCCGTCCAGACGCTCCGCTTCGAAATGGGCCTTGCCGGTGATGGCGTCGAAGGCTGAAAGCAGGGCGCTGTTGTTGGAAACAAAGTACAGCGTGTCACTCACCAGCAAGGGCGACGGGACGTACGGGGTACTCTTGGCGTGCGACCAGACAATGCCGTCAGTACCGGTGAGATCGCCGGAACGATCTAGGCGAAGGGCCTGAAGGGCATTGCCCCGATAACCACTCATCACAAAAACTCGATCCTGGGAGGCGACCGCCGAGGGAATCGCATTGACTGTCTGCCCGGCACACTCCCAAAGCAATTTGCCGTCCTTGAGGTCGTAGCTGCGGATCTTGTTGGTGCCGTTGACGATTACCTGTTTGCGTCCGCCGTGGTTGATGATCAACGGGGTGCACCAACCAGTAGGCTCATCGCGCGTCTGCCGCCACAGTTCCCGACCGTCACGCTTGTCGAGGGCCACGATGAAGTCGTCTCCCTCATGATCCCACAGCACGACCACCGTGTTGCCGTCGAGAGCTGGCGAACTGCCCTCGCCGAAGCTGTTGCGAGTCCGCATGTCGCCGAGGTCCTTTTCCCAGAGGAGCTTGCCCTTAAGGTCGTACCCGTAGAGGCCAAACGATCCGAACGAGACGATCAGATGCTTGCCATCGGTGACCGGAGAGGCCGAAGCAAACCCGTGATCTTTGTGATGGCCTTCGTGCGGCAATTGGGTGCGCGGAGATTGAGTCCATCGCTGCTTGCCGGTCTTGCGATCGAGGCTCATCACCGTGAACTGCTGGGCCCGGGTCGGACGATCGACCATGCCTCCGCCTCCGCCTCCCCCGCCTCCTCTCCGAGGGCGCTCGGACCGATCAGGCGGTTGACCGCTGGCATCGGCAGTCTCCACAGCGGCTTCAGGCCCGGTGGGGATGGCCGTGAGAATGAAGACCTGATCGTCCCAAATGATCGGTGTGGAGCTCCCCCGCCCCGGGAGGGTCACCTTCCATTGCACATGATTGGTCTCGCTCCACTGGGTCGGAGGATGAGCATCGGTAGCCACGCCGTTGGCCTGTGGGCCCCGCCAGCCAGGCCATTGCGATGCGGCGTTCGACTGCAACGGGAGCCAGGCATTCCACAAGCAGCACGTGAGCGCCGCGATCTGAAGTTTCCGGGTGTTCATGAGTTGATAGAGAGACGGTGGGAGTGGATTGGGGTTACAGGATCGGTGCGGCCAATGGCTCAATCCTTCACCCGCTCCGGCTGCGAAACGGACGTCTGGCCCATCGGTTCACTCAAAGTTTTTAGAAACGCCACCAGGGCGGATTGATCGTCGGGGCTGAGATGAAGCCCCCCGGCGGTGTGTTTGGCCAAGTTGGGGTCCAGATTAGGGCTCGCCTGAACACCCTCCGAGTAATGACGCACCACTTCCTCCAATGTCTGGAACCGGCCGTCATGCATGTAGGGAGCAGTCCGCGCGATGTTGCGCAAGGTCGGCGTCACGAACTTGCCCTGATCGGAATTACGATGGGTGACGCCGGCCCGACCGGGATCGCTGGGTTCGAGGTCCAATCCATTGTCGTGAAATTGGTGATCGGTGAAGAGCATCCCGCCGTGGCAGTGGAAGCAGTCGGCCCCATGCTGCCCCATACGCGGTTCGTTCTCGGTCATGAAGAGTTCCAACCCCCGGCGTTCCTGATCGCTGAGGGCGGCCTTTCCTTGAATCGACCCATCAAACCGGGACCGGAACCCGGTGAGGGTCAGGACAAACTGTTCCAACGCCAACGCGATGCGTTCGGCGTCGATGCGTGGAGTCCCATACGCTTTTTCAAACAATGCCGGATACTCGGGCATTACCGACAGTTTGCTAACCACCGACTCCAAGGTCTCGGCCATCTCCGTCGGATCCTGGATGGGTATTAATACCTGATCTCGCAACGACCGGGCCCGACCGTCCCAGAAGAACTCCCGCTTCCAGGCCAAATTAATCAAGGCCATGGACTGCCGGGTTCCCAACTGGCCGCGCACGCCCCGACTAAAGCGACGCGAATCCGAAAACCCCGACGCCGCCGCGTGGCAGGATGCGCACGAGATCGATCGATCGGCCGACAAGGCCGTCTCATGAAAAAGCCGTCGTCCCAATGCGATCCGTTCCTCGATCAACGGGTTGTCCCGCGGGAGCGCCGGCATAGGAAAGGTTCCCGCCATTGCGAATCGATGGGGCGTGTATTTTGAGGGCAGGTCTTTAGGAACGACGGGGACAACCGCCTTCACGGATAGGCTTGGAGACTGCTCCAGCCTATCCCGAACACGGAATGACAGAGGCAAATTGCGGCCCAACGCATCGGCTAATGAATCCTGCTCGCGCGAATGAGTGGAATGACCATCTCGCGTCAGTGAGATAGGCCGGGGCAAGCGGAAGAGCGACGCGAGATCCCAGTCCAACCGGAGGCCCCCGTTTCGAGTCAGATCCAACGGCACAACAAGCGACACGCGGGTGCGTCGGGGGTCCCGGGCGAAATGCAACGAGTAGCCGGCGATAGGCCCGGTGCCCGAACGATAGCGCCCCTCCAGCGCCATGAAGATGTACCCGCCCTGCCAGTCCCAATGCAGGCCATTGAGAGCGGGCGACAAGGGATCGTCGGGCAACCGTTTGGCTGGATCGGCGTGGTTCTCGACCGAGTCCGGCCCAAT
>CAINWP010000125.1 GCA_903854475.1 uncultured Verrucomicrobiota bacterium | reverse complement strand
GCGTCATCGGCTGTGGGCTCCAAAGACTAGTTGGCCCGCTTTACCGGTAGCTCAACAATTCGAACACGTTTTCCGGCCACCGTGATTAAGGCCCACTTTTTCAGCGAATCGCTGAAGGTATCCAACACTTGAATGAAGTCCCCCAGGATGGCGTGAACACGAAGATCGGATCCCCTGAACTGAATCACACTCGGACCCACTCCGTTGGTCGAATGCAAGAGCGCTCCGAAGTCCAAATCGCTGGTTAGTACCACAAAGCCCTCTCATCGAGTCCACTCCATGATGACACCGTCAGGCGCGTCGAGCGCACCAACCTGTGACCAATGCCAGGCTTCGATTCCCAACGCTTGAAGCTCTGCGACGAACCCCAATCCGAGGTTCTGTCGACAAGGACCGTCATGCTGATTCCAGGAGAACCTCCATCTCCTGAGACCTCCAGGAAGCGTACATGGGCGCTGCACGAATATCTGCTTCTTCAAGATACGGATACTCCGTCAGTAGCTCCTTATGGGTCATGCCCGAAGCCAGGAGGCCTGTGAGCGTCCCCACGGTCACCCGCATGCCTCGAATGCACGGCTTACCACCCATGATGTTGGGATTCAGCGTGATGCGATGGATGTCTGGGAACTGCATGGTGCCGCTGTAAGCCAAGGTGCGGTCTGTGTCGAGGCAACACCACGGCTGCGAGCAAACTGCAACTAAACAGCTTTCGGAGAATGCGGTTTTGGCCACCCCTACCGGAGGGTGAACCGTGGAGCGGACCGTGGGACACGGTCCCTACCGGAGGGAGTGGGGCTGGCCGCGACCTCCGTCATCTCGGCGCGATTAGGACTCGCAGGCCGGACGCGGCGTTGGGGGCGCGGTACACGCGCTGGGTGGCGGGGCGGTAGTCTGCAGGCTTGGCGCGGTAGATGTCGCAGAAGGTCTGGGGATTGCGGTCGATGTAGGGGAACCAACTGCTCTGGACCTGGATCATGATGCGGTGCCCGGTGCGGAAGGTGTGGCAGACGTCGGGCATGACCCATTCGAGCCGGGTCACGCGGCCGGGCTCGAGGGGTTTCGGCCGATCCAAGCCGTCCCGGAACTTGGCGCGCAGTGGCTCGCCGCGGACCAATTGCTGGTAATGGCCCATCTCGGCCTGCGTGGGGTTGGGCTGCGGATCCGGATGGTCGGCGGTGTACACGTCGATGAGCTTCACGATGAAGTCGGAGTCGGTGCCCGTGCTCGAAATGTGCAGGCTGGCGGTGATCGGGCCGGCCAGAGTGATGTCCTCGGTCAGCGGCTCGGTCTGGAACACGAGCACATCGGGCCGGCGCGCGGCAAACCGCTGGTCCTCCACCATGTAGGAGCCCGGCATGCCGGTGGTGATGCGCTGGGTGAAGGGCACGGGCCGGGACGGATCACTCACGTACGCGTCGAAGGCACTCGCAACATCGCCTCCCTGTGGCGGCTCGAACGACAACCGCCCGCTGGGGGGGAAATACAAGGTCTTGGACACTGCATTGGTTGGGGGCCAGGCCGCCTCTTTGCGCCATTCGCAGGTACCCGTCTCGAAGACGTAGGCCTCCGGAACGGTGATATTCGTCTGTCCCTTGAGGAACCGCCGCCAGAAGGGCAGTTCAATTTCGTTGCGATAGAACTCGGCCGTCTTGGAGTGGAATGGCACCGGGCCCAGCGAGGAACCCTCGCCGCCATGCCAACCGCCGTGCGACCACGGCCCCATGACCAGCGTGTTGACGATGCCCGGGTTCTGCTGCTCGGTGGCGCGGTAGGTCTTGAGCGCGCCGGAGAGATCCTCGGCATCAAACCATCCACCCACAGTCATCACCGCGGCGCGGACGTTCTTCAGGTGAGGCGTGATGTCGTGGCGGGCACACCACTGGGCGTTGGTGATGTGGCCGATGAGGTTGTCCCAGAAGTCGATCTTGCCCTTGTAGTACCGGTCGCCCAAGTCGCCCACCGCCCCGCCCCGCAGGAAGAATTCGTATCCGTCGGGCGTGCCGTAGTCGAAGGGCACGGGCTCCTGACTGAGCGGGTTCTGAAGCTTCTGCCCGAAGAAGTTGAAGAAGCCG
>CAINWP010000124.1 GCA_903854475.1 uncultured Verrucomicrobiota bacterium | reverse complement strand
GTGTGTTTTTCTCTCGCACTGATTTCCAATAACCACGATGGCTTAATATTTTCATGCCACTTATTTGTTGCTTTAGAAGTTTTTATTTTTAATGCATTTCAGCTTGAATTAAATTTAATCATTATTAACATAATGATTCTTCAACCGCTGAGCCGAAGTCAATAATTCTTGCGATTTCAGGGAGACAGAATTCAACTTCACCGGCGGTTCCTGGGTCACCATTTCAGCCAGTTGAGTATATTGGGAATCGACACCGCAAGATTTCAACATGGGCTTCAGGTTGACCAGGGGTTCAGATCGGATTGCATCGAAGTCAACCATTCGGCAATGGACTGAGCTAACCTGTGGGATTGCCGAGTGCAGATAAATCCAGTACTCCAACCAACATTCAACTTCGGTGGTGGGATAGCTCGGTTGGAACGCCTTGCTGCCAACCTGGAGCCATTGCAGACCCTTACCGAACTCCCGGTGCCCGAGAAGGTTCATGTACTCCAACACGAACGGATCTTCTTCTTGCATCGCGATGAACCGCTGATGCATGCGGAGCGATGAAGTTGCGGTTTTGAGAGGATCCCGGATGGGTATGATGATCGCCCCATTGATTTCTTTGCAGACCTTCTCGAGGAGGTCTAACCGGGTGATGTTGTTGTTGTTTTTTGAAATATATCGCTTGCCTGGGCCGGAAGAACCCGCAATCGAGCTGATATAGTAGGAGAATGATTGGACCAACTCCTTTTCAGAGTGGTGGTTGCCGATGTTGTCCCAGTAGATTTCTTCGAACGCTTCTGGGCTGTCGGGGGAGACCAGGATGCCGTCGTCGTGCGCTCGTTGGATCGGCGACTGGCCTTGGTGAAACCTTTTGTGGATTTTTCTCCAGAAGGCAGGAACCAGGGGCAGCGGGAGGTCTCGGTAGCGGCTCGATTCGAACTCCCCGGTCGCGAACAGGAGGTTCAACAGAGTGGTGGTGCCCGATCGGGCCATCCCGACGACAAACACCGGCCGGTCGGGTTTCGGGAGCTTGGGGGCTATGAGTTGTTGGAGCTCAAAGCTGGTGGATTGGATGACCTTTGAGCCCAAGACCAATTTGTGAAGGAAGCGATCGAGACCCGAGTACTGTTGTTGCGACATCTAGCTAGTGGAGCCGGTTGGAGATTGTTTTTTGAACCATCCTGCGAGGAAGCCGGCACTGAGCACCGTCAGCCATGCCGCGCGTTGGAGGTTGGAGGCGGCAAACGCGATCCAGGGGAGGATGAAGGCGATCAGCAGAGCGGAAGATGAAACAAAGAGGCCGGCGGAGGTACGCAGGATCTTGGTGCCGTAGCTGCGGGCCAAGGCTTCACGCTCGTCGTCGGAGCGGGCTTTGGGGAAGTCTGCGGAGAGCCGTTGGGCGGTTTCCCAAGAGGAGCGCGCCTGATTTTTCCAACGGGGAACCGCGAAAACCGTGATGATCGCGCAAGGCAAAGACACGAGGCCGAGCGCCATCCAGGTCACTTCCTGCTGCGGATCCATCGAATCAGTTTCTTGAAGGGGTACCAGAGGAACCCAAGCACCAGCAGAAAAAAACCCGCCAGAATTCCGATCACCGCTGCAATCGCTCCTGCGCCCAAACCGGGGCCAACGTAGGCTATCATGTTAAATATGGTTGCCGATTTTTCAGCCTACTCGCTGTTCGTCACCGATAAGAAGTTCCGAGAAAACCCTTTTCTTACTCATCTCTATTTCTTCTGAGGATGTTCTCAGATGAAGGAGAATTCTTTCTGCGGAGGAGGGGCCGAAGAATTGACTAACACTATTGTTTTGGGGCGTTGAATAGAGTCCTTTGGTGTCCCGTTGGCGGCAGGTGTTCTCGTCGGAATCGACGTAGATCCAATTGACGCTGCACTTGGCCAACTCGTTGACTTTTGCTCGGATGGCTTCCTTGGGCGCGATCGCTGAGACAACTACTTGCAACCCTTGCTCGCAGGCGATGTTGGCCAATTCGATAATTCGCCGGTGGTTTTCCATTCGATCGTCGGGCGTGTACCCAAGGTCTTGACTCAATCCTTCGCGGATCCGGTCACCGTCAAGCCATAGGCACGGAATCCCTAGCGATTTGTATCGATCAACCAACCTTGCTGCTAAGGTGGTCTTCCCCGCTCCGGAACGCCCGAACAGCCAAATTAGTTTTTTGTTTGACCCCAAAATTCTTCCTTCAACAAATTGGTTGAGTTACCGCTCAGCGTTGATGGACTTCGTAGCTTCTGAAAAGGTTACAGGCTGTTACATTTAAATTTACAGCCAACGTAAAGTTTCCCGTGCCACGATGTTCGGTTTCTGGAGGGTGTTACAAGCTTTTTTCCTTTATTTTTTGGGGTTCTTGATTGGGTCTGAATGCGTAGCTGAGCCGGCGGCGTTCAGGCCGGTGTTTTTCTGGTTCGCCTCAGTCGGAAGGATGCGCGCTGGTCTGGCGTTAACCAGAATGTTTGCCGCGCTCCGGGCCCGAATAGATGCCGTCAAACGGTGTAAGTGGTGCCGAAGATCGAATAGTCGACCCGCACGTTGTTGCTCAGGTCGGGCACGTCGTCGCGTTTGCGCTCGCCGTTGGGGTAGTGCTCCATTCGGTTGAGCGACAGGTAGTACAGGCCCACCTGATCGTCGCGATTGCGCACCAGCACCTGGGGGATGGCTCGCGACACGAACTTCGCGATCGCGGCCGCTGCGGTCAGTTGCGGGGTCACCGCGGCGGCGAGCAAGGTGAGGGCGCTGGTGGCGAAGGTGTCGAAGTCTTTGCCGTCGACCACGGTGTCGATCCGGCGGCCCAGTTCCACGAGGTCCTCGTCGGATTCCAAAATTAGGAAGGTCCAGTTGAGCGACACGGGGATGCGCATGGCGGTGTAGAGGGCGTAGCCCGAGTCGCCGAAGGTCAGCACGTGGCCGTCGCGAATTTCATCGACCTGGATGAACTCTTTGACCGAGAGGATCTGGCGCGAGGCGTCGCGCAGGATTTTGCGCTTGGCGTCGGGGTCGGAGGTTTGCAGCAGGCCGTCGAGGGCGGAGGGGGCTTCGTCGCCGGTGCTGACGAAGCTGATCATTTTGAGCTCGCCGGCGCCCCATTCGCGGTTTTTGAAGATCTTCAGCCGATTGATGCGGAAGGCGAAGAATTGGGCGGTGCCGGAGGATGGGGGCGTTCCCTGAGCCGGACGGGTCGGTTTGGGCTTGGTGCGGCGGGTGGAGGTTTTGGTGGCCATCATGCAAGGCATCGGATGGCGGCGGCGGTGGGTTTAGCGGGAGAGTTGCGAGGCGGGCGCCTGCGGCGCGGGGGCGGCTGGGGCTAACACGGGGACGCCGGGTCGGGATACCCGGCCTACAGGGGGAGGGCTGGGCGGTGCCCGATGCCTGCCGATTTGGTTTGGGGAGGACCGTGAGACACGGTCCCTACCGGGTTGGGCCTTACCGGGTTGGGCCCTAGCGGGGCGTGGGCGGGCGATTTGGGGGCGGCATCGAGGCGGCGGGTTTCAATTCACCTCGCGATGATTGGCAACTTTCAGCGATTGGAGAAAAAAACCAGGCAGCACACTCGGCACCGGTGATCCGCAGAAATCATCCAAGTTTCGTGTGACGATGTAGGCGCATTGGTTCGCCTCGGCGATGCTGGCCACGACCGAATCTTCAAAATCAGCCAACCCAATTTCACGGGCACGCCTGAAAACGGAGCGATCGGCCGATCCCACTTCGAATTGCAACAAAAGCCAGTCCACAGTCTGTTCGGCGACTCTCCGGCCCGCAGCCTTGGAGAGGACGTAATGGAGTGTCGTCACCGCATGAGCGGGAATGAGAACCTCAAAATCGCCGGCACACCCGCGGCTGACAACCTCGGCTGAGTCTTGGTAGTGCGGAATCCGATTCTGCACCACATCGAGCAGCACGTTCAGATCGAGAAGGGCTTTCACCGGTGCTTCGTAAGCACGTGGTGCTGATGTTCGGTCTTCACATCCATCCATTCTCGAGGAACCAATCCGGTGATTGCGATCACGTCGGGGTGAATCGCGCTCAATCCACTGCGATTGGCCGCCTTGAGGCTCTGGGCCCATCGACTTACTAATTCAGCCATTGTGAGCCCGTGCGCGATCGCAAACGCCCGAAGCGACTCAACTTCGTCGGCAGGCAATTCGAGATGCAGCGGTACGGTACTCATAATATGCCAATTATTCGATTACAGTCGCAGATAGCCGATGATCGGGCAAGACGGGGGCCGCAGGTCTTCTCGTTGTTTGAAAGATCGGAGGTTTGCAGCCGGCCGGCGAGGGCCGAGGGGGTCATTGCAGATCGCGTTGTTCACTCAGGGCGATGTTCCTGAATGCGGGGGAGACGCTTGCGAAGTCCACGAGATCGATGGGGCGGATCGTCGGTAGGGCGTCGACGGCATCGAACAGCCACCTCCGGTTGACGGGTTGGACTCCGCCGGGCATCTCGTAGCCCAGGTCCAGGTCGGAGGTCGGCCGTGCATCACCCCGTGCAAACGAGCCAAACAGGAAAAGTCGGATTCCGCGGGCCGATGATTCGGCAGCCAATCGACGGAGACCTTCAAGCACGGGTAATGGAAGGTCTTCTAAGGTCATGGGGCTTGTCGATTGACTCAACGCGCACGGGGAAGCGCTTGGCTACCGGAGCGGGAGGGTGGGCGCCTGCGGGGGCGCGGGGATGGGTGGGTTGGGGACGCGGCCTACAGGGGGGCGGCTGTGGGTGGGAGGTGGGCGCCTGCGGCGCGGGGGCGGCTGGCTCGGAGATCCAGCCCTACCTTGAGGGCGGCATCGAGGAGGCGGATTTAACTTGAGGGCGGCAACCGTGTGATCATTCCTTCAAAACCTGCATGAAGTCGGGGCAATTCGGAAGCGAGCTCACAGGCGAGACTTTCGCGATAGACATGAATCGCGAGGTTGCGTGCCTTGATGGCGTCGTTCCACAAAACCTCGTCGTCGATCCAACCGAGACGAAATGCGTTTTCAAAGGCTTGCCGCGGCCCGTTGGACTCAAATCCTTCCTCACGCGTCAGCAGTTGGAGGTGTTTCCAAGCCACTTCATAGGCGAGCTCAAAACGCAATATGGCAGCATCGCGATCACGATCAGATCCCGTCAGATGCCATGCAGCCAGCGCCTCGCGCCATCGACCAACGATTGCCTCGAGATCATTCCGTTGCTGTCGCGGCAGAGTCATCGGCAAGTTCTACGGTCTGACCTGATTTGGGGTGTTTTGGCCCCCGCAAACTGGTTCTTGGCAGGTTGGCGGGATTAGGTCACCCCCGACTGGGGTGCGCGACTCACTTCACAAAACGCTCGATGAGTGGCAGCCAGGTTTTGAACTGGTTGGTTTTGGTGATGAGTTGCTGGATACGTTGCTGGCAGA
Organism: uncultured Verrucomicrobiota bacterium; assembly: GCA_903854475.1. Lineage (GTDB taxonomy): Bacteria > Verrucomicrobiota > Verrucomicrobiia > Limisphaerales > UBA9464 > SXXZ01. Next base: position 951 of record CAINWP010000124.1, on the reverse strand, counting down.
CGGTAAACTCTGGGCTTGAGAGTTCGCCCGAGTTTTTCTCGGCTTCCATGCGTTCCAACAAGCCCTCCAGTCGGTCGTGAGCGTTGGCTAGGCGCGGTGCCAGGACCGTCGACATCATTTTCTGGAGAACTTCTTGCGGTTCGAGTCGCGCCTCCCAGTAATCGCGCCGGTCGTCGTTCTTGCTGCTCACCTGAACCGCATGCAGAGACTCGAGTTGCCGAGTTCCAATGCTGGCGCTGGCCTTGCTGAGGTCGAGGGATTCAGCGATTTCGTCCAATGAAAGAGGCTCGGCCGAGAGGTAAAGCAGCCCGTAGATCTGGCCAACCGAAGGTGTCAACCCGAAGGCTTGAGCCGTTCGTCCCAGCAGCTCAGCGAATTCAGATCGGGATTTTGTCAAATTCTTCACGCGGTAGAAACCGTGGGAATTTTTAGCCACACTTCGTGCCGGTGGATTCGCGTGCCTCATCAACACGGGGCCTGAAGCCGTGATAAACCTACGAACTTCTAACTGCGTTCAGAATTTTCTAAACCAAACTCGTTGGCCACAAAAAAAATCGACTTTCAGATGATTGATGTACACCGCGAGGCCCCCCGACCAACCCCAGGCGTCCAGCAACTCTTAAAACCTGATTGACCATGCAAACCTCCCCACCCCGATACCGAGCTAAAAATTTTCCTTTATTTTAGCAAACACTGTAACGCGACTCAAAGTACACCCAAATAGTTACACCTAATCGCCAAAAGGTGCCTTTTTTGACATCGCGGGGTCGGACATCGCGTCTCGGGGTCGGTCCCACCTATTTACACAAAATGTGCCAGTCTTGCATATCATTGCGGCGGGGTTTTGGTGCGGGCGCATGGACCGTGGGACACGTTCCCTACCGGACGTCGCGGGGTCGGACGCGGGGTCGGTCCCACCTATTTACACAAAATAGGCCAGTCTCGCATATC
>CAINWP010000123.1 GCA_903854475.1 uncultured Verrucomicrobiota bacterium | reverse complement strand
TAGGGCGATTTATCCGAAAGCGCCGCCTCCGCAGACATGGACCGTCACAGAAACGGACCGCTCGGAGATCGGTCCCTACCTCGGAGCTTGGTCGGCACACGCGGACCGCTCGGAGATCGGTCCCTACCTCGGAGCCTGGTGGGCACACATGGACTGCTCGGAGATCGGTCCCTACCAGGGAGGTCCTCGGGCGGCCTCCGGAGGGCAAAAAAACTGTCAGTGACCGTGGGAAAACCAATGAAACCTGCCGGTTTAAAAACCACTGAAAATAGCGTGGAACCACGAATGAACGGCTTCGGGGCCCACTAAAAAACGAGGATGGCCTGCTAAACCGGGGCTAGAACCAACAAAAAACCCGCCCTCGGAAATTCCGGGGCGGGTTTGCAATTTTTAAAAAACAGAAACGTCGTCTACTAGCTTACCGAGCGGCCACGCCATTGGGGACCACGTTCACGGAACACTGAAACTCCTGATTAATCTCGGTGCCATCCTTAGCCTTCAGCTTGAACTTTATCTCGAGCTGGTTCACCGGGCGGAAGTCTTCGATGTCGATTTCGACCGTGCGGCCGTCGGGCAGCAGGCGGGCGCTTTGAACGGCCACCTTCTCGCGACCCTTCTTCTCCGGATTCTTCACCTCGTAGGTGCCCGATCCGTAGTTAGACGAACGCAAGTAGTTCCAGCGACGGGCCGAGAAGTTCTCGGCATCGGCGGCTTCCTTCGCGTCGAGCGCATGGGTGAAGGTCAGACGGAGTCCCTTCGGGGTGTACTTGATCGCCTCGATGGAATGCACCGGCTTGCCCGTGTAGCGAACCCGGTCGAAACCGGAGATCTTCACAGCCTTCGTCTGCCATCCCTGCAAGCCCGCCACGTAGAGCTGACCATCCTTGGAGTTAAAGCGGGCGCGCATCGCCGAGCTGGCGAACTTCACCGGGAAGCGAACCACACCGCCCTGCATCTGACCGTTTCCGGCTTCCTCGTGCATCACGAGGTACAAGGCACACTGACCGTAGCTCATGTGCAGCAAGTGCTTGGAGAAGGGGCCCCACTTGTCGCTGTTGACCCACACCTGGCCGCCACCGCTGTTGTCATACTCGTCGTGCGACATCCAAGTCAGGGGCTGCTTGAAGCTCTTGACGTCGGCGCCGTGAGCGAGGTCTTCGACACCATAGAAACCACCGGGCTTAACCCAGTTCACCGGGCAGGTCGGCACCCAGGTGCCTTCGTTGTCACCGGTCGTGATCTGGCCGTTCCAGGGGTTTACGCCGATGCCGTTCGGTGCGCGGAAGCCCGTGGCTACCGTCTCGAATTTTTTACCGTCGGCACTGACCTTCATCAACGTGCCGGCATCGCGAGAGATGGTCTCGAAACCACGTCCGCCGCCCTTCACCGGTCCAGCCTTGGCGAAGTAGAAGTTGCCTTCCTTGTCGGTCTGGAGGTCGAAGAGGAACTCGTGAAACCCTTCGGTGGAGGTCACCGAGTTGTTGAAGTTCTCGTAGTAGTCGGCCTCACCGTCGTGGTTGTAATCGTAGTAGCGGGTGAGCTGATCGCGACCGGAGGTGTAAATCTGGTCGTTGACGATGCGCAGTCCCAGCGTCTCGTACATGCCCGAAGCGAAGCGCGTCCACTTCAGGTTCTTCAAGCTCTCGTCGATGCCCGAAACGATCCAGATGTCTCCATCCCAAGTGCTGACGGCAGCCCGGGTGCCATCGGAGAAGAAGTCCATACCACCAATGCGCAGGCGGCGCTTCCAAGGGTTTTCGATGGGCGGAGTGATTTGGTCGACGACGTACGCTCCATCGCCCTTGCCGATCACGCCCTGCGTCTCGACCACCTGGGGCCAATGGGCCGCTCCGCCGTGCTGAAGGTCGGCGAAGGTCGGCTTGCCCGCGAGGGATCCGGAGGCCTGGGCCACTTCAGAATCAGAGCCGCTAACCACGGCCACCTCAAACACACCGCCGGTCGTGGTTCCGATCGGGATCTCCAACTGGACCCGACCGCCCTCGATCTTCAGGGACGCCCCCTTGGGCAACCCCGTCGCCTGAACGCGGGTGGTGACCCCGTTGGCGCTCACCACAGCGGCCCCGTTCTCCAGCTTGCCGTGACCGTTTTCCACATCGGCCAGCAGGAGGGAGAAGGTCGTATCGGTCTTGGTCTTGCGGGAGAAGAGACCACTCTTCTTGCCGCCGCCGATTTGGAAGGTGCGGACGTACACTGTCTGACCGCCGGCCTGACGGGCCGAGGGTTGCTCGTGAATAGCGATGCTGCCGGCCACGGTGTAATTTAACTGAACGCGATCGCCGGCCACGTGCAAACCATCCCAGCGGACTGCCGAGGCATCGGTCGGTCCGAACGGCTCCTTGCGAGCGTCAGTGAACATGCCGGTAAGGGAAACGCCGGGGACCACGGCCGTCCCGAAGGACTGCTTGCCGACGATCGAAGGATGCCCGCCGTGGGAACCGTCGAAGGTCACACCGCGGGTGTTGATGTAACCTCCGGTCCAACCGGCCGCCATACGGCACAGGTCGGTGTCGAAGAGCATGTTAGCATCAGCCACGCCCGGAAGGCGTAGGGCCAGACCTTTCATGGCGGTGTTCTTGGCCGGGAACGAAGCGCTAATGCAGGCGCCCTGGAAGGGAAAATCCTTCTGGAGCAAGGCCTCATTGATCTTCTCGGCGGCGGACAGAGAGACGATGGACAGCGCGAGCGCGGCTGCCATCCGCAGTGAGCGGGAATTCATTCGATTTTCGTGCATGGAATCAAAGGAGCTAACAAATACCAAAGTGTGCCCAACAAGGCCAAACGCAAACAGCGGCAGACGAAACTTCGGGCACCCCCTCCATAAACACGCGATCCAAAGCCGTGGCAGCAAAACGGGGTGGTGTGGAGACTTTGTAATTTTACTCCATACTAAGGCTGAACCTCCCCGTGAATCACTGAGCCCAGTCGTTCAATCCACCGGCTTATACCTTAGAAACGGAGGTATCGAAACTCCAGTGGAGCTGTTCAAGCCCGACCCCGTGCTGGGTTGCCTGGTGGAAGCCCGAGGCGAATGCACCCTTTGCCGCGGAACTTTCCGGGTTATCGTCGGCACACCGATGGAATCACAACGTCCCACCAAAACACCGGAGCTCAATGTGCTTGGGCTGCCTTTGGAGCCCTGCTGCTTTGCTCCTCAGACGGGCTTCTACCGCGATGGCTACTGCCGCACCGGACCTCAAGATACCGGCCGCCATATCGTCTGCGCTGAACTCACACTCGAGTTTCTGGAGTTCAGCCGGACCGCTGGAAACGACCTTTCCACGTCCCGGCCCGAATTCGACTTCCCTGGTCTGCGCGCTGGGGATCGCTGGTGCTTGTGCGCCCTGCGCTGGAAAGAAGGCTTCGAGGCCGGGTGTGCTCCTCCAGTGATCCTCGAAGCCTGCCATCAGCGGGTGCTCGAACTCATTTCCCTTGAAGCCCTCCAAGCCCATGCCCTCTGAACGGCCCGGTTGGACCCCCGAGGCCGAAACCCAGACCGGCAGCCCTGCCCCATGCCCTGCGGGGTGGCGCTGGGATAATTCGTACGCCCGACTGCCGGAGGGTTTGCACAGCCCCGTGCAACCGACGCCTGTCTCTCAGCCTCGCTGGGGAATCTTCAACCAGGACTTGGCGAACACTCTGGGCCTCGACGGGAACGCATTAGGGCAACCCGAGCAGGTGGGCTTCTTCGTCGGCAACCGGCTCTTCGAGGGTTCTGAACCCATCGCCCAGGCCTATGCCGGACACCAATTCGGCAACCTCGCCCGACTGGGTGACGGCCGAGCTATCCTACTGGGAGAGCATCTCGATCCCCAGGGGCGGCGGTGGGATGTGCAACTCAAAGGCCCGGGTCCCACACCGTATTCTCGAAGCGGCGACGGTCGTGCCGCACTGGGCCCCATGCTTCGGGAATACCTCATGAGCGAGGCCATGCACGCGCTGGGCATTCCGACGACCCGCAGCCTGGCGGTCGCTCTGACCGGCGAACCGGTCTTCCGCGAGACAACACTTCCCGGCGCAGTCCTCACCCGAATTGCCGCCAGCCACATTCGCGTCGGTACCTTCGAGTTGTTCTCGGCCATGGGTGATATTCAGGCCCTCAGGACCCTCGCCCTCTACACGCTCCAGCGCCATTTTCCGGAGCGCGCCGACGACCCGAAACCCGGAAAAGCCCTGCTCGAAGCGGTGGTAGGACGGCAATCGGCCCTCGTAGCGCAGTGGATGCGAGTTGGCTTTGTCCATGGCGTGCTCAACACCGACAATGTGGCTCTGAGCGGCGAAACCATCGATTACGGCCCCTGCGCATTCATCGATGCCTACGATCCGGCCACCGTCTTCAGCTCCATCGACCGTCAAGGCCGCTACGCCTTCGGCAACCAACCGAAGATCACCTCGTGGAACCTCGCCCGCTTCGCCGAGGCGCTCTTACCGATCCTCGACCCCGACGAAGCCACCGCCATCGAAGTCGCGCAGGCCTGCCTGGAAGCATTCCCCGCACGGTTCCAACGAAACTGGCTCGCGGCCTACCGCGGTAAACTCGGACTCCTGACCGAGGAGGACGGCGATGCGGGTCTGATTGAAGAGCTCTTGGCGCGGATGCATTCGGCGCAGGCGGACTTCACCCGGACCTTCCTTGGGCTCCGGCCCATCGCTCCCGGCCCGAGCGGATCGACGGCGCCCAATCTGAATGCGGATCAGCAGAACCTGGCCAAGTCGGAGTCCACCCCGTCGGACCCGAAATTCCTCGACTGGCATCGGCGCTGGACCGAGCGCCTCGAACGCCAGGGCCTCCCTCTACCCCGGGTACTAGAATGCATGCACCGGCACAACCCCGTGATCATCCCCCGCAACCACGTGGTCCAGGCCGCCCTCGATGCGGCCTCAGAACAGAACCATTGGACACCGTTCCACACGCTTCTGGCAGCGTTGCGATCTCCTTACCAAGAGGATGGAGCACCAGATTCACTTCGTAATCCACCCCCGGCGGGCACCCCCCGCTGCCGCACCTTCTGCGGCACCTGATCCGGAGCGGCCTGCTGCACTGGATCCGGGTCGTTGCCTAAATGCGGGCTGGAACCCCAGATAGGCTCCGTCCCCCCGTTTTTCGATTTCGATCCGGTGGGCACTTTGTCGCTTTCCGACCAGATCGGCGAAGCGTACGCCATCGCCGACCGCTATCGGGCCCAGGGAACCTCCGTGGTGCTGGGTGGCCTGGACGCGCCGGTGAGCACCCGTAAACGAGGCTCTGCCGAACTACCTCTCCATTTCCGGCTAGGCCACCCAATGGGTGGGCGGGTGACTGAGGAATTCCTCAATCGGAATCCCGTCGCCGCCCACGAGAAGGGTCCGCTGCGGCTGGAACGCCGAAACGAAGGCCGCCATGCCCGGATGGACGGAGGGCGAACGACCGCTCTTGACCTCGATGGCGGTCAGTCGTCGCCCCCGGCTCACAACGAAATCCACCTCGTGGTTGCGCTCACGCCAGTAGCCCAGCAGGTAACGTCCGTCGGCAGCACCGTTGGCCAGATGAGCGCCCACCGCGCTTTCCACCAGATGGCCCCAGAACTCACGATCCCGCCGGGCTTCCGCCAAAGTCCATCCCAAGCCTGCGGTCATCAGGGCCGTGTTCAGCACCTGGAGCTTGGGGCTCGAGGCGCGGGTCCTGGCGAAATCCCCGGCGTGTTTCGACAAACCACACACCATTCCCGCCCCGGCCAACAGGTCCAAGTAATGCGCCAGCGTGGTGGTGTTTCCGGCTTCCTGGAGTTGTCCGAGCATCTTCGTGTAGGAGAGAATCTGGCCCGAATACCGGCAGGCCAATTCGAACAACCGCCTCAACAACGCCGGCTTGTCCACCCTCGAGAGCAGCAGGACATCCCTGGAGATCGAGGTCTCGATGAGGCTGTCGGAAATATACCGCGACCACCGCGCCGGCTCTGGAATCAACGACGCAGCACCCGGATAGCCGCCATGGAAGAGGTATTCATCGAGCGACCAACCGAAGGCCTCCCTCATCTCACCGAACGACCAGTGCGGCACGGACAAGGTCTCGAAACGGCCCGCAAGACTCTCGGTCAAACCCCGGGCTAGGAGCAGCGGAGCCGAACCCAGCAGCACGACGACCAACTTGCGCCGGGCCCGGGTGTCCTCGTCCCAGAGACGTTTCACCACCTCGGACCATCCGGGAATCTTCTGGATTTCATCTAGCACCAGCACCCCGCCTCGAGCCTCCCCGATTGAGGACAATCGGGCTGCCTCCCACTGCTGGGCGATCCACTCGGGCCCACGCAAGGTGGGTTCATCCGCGCTGGCATAGCGAACGGGCAGATCCAACGGCTCGGTGACCTGCTGGACCAGTGTGGTCTTACCCGTCTGCCGGGGCCCGGCGACGACCTGGATGAATTGACGAGGCTCCGACAGGCGCCGAGCCAGTTCAGCGGCTTGGGCACGCTGGTAATTTTTCGTTTTACTCAATGTGTTGAGTATTTTTACTCAGAGCATAAACCGATGCAAGACCACCGGTTGTTCGGGCGCCTACCGGCTTGGTTGGACCTTCCAATGAACAACGCGGTCGACCCGGTTTCCGAGCTTCGTCCCATGGGCTCCGGACCAGCGATTCCTGTTCATCCGGCAACGCTGGTGCGGCCGGGTCCCAACCGACAGCACGAGCATCGTCTTGTCCGCTGCCTCAGCCAACGATTCAGTTGGGAGGAAAGGGATGGCGTAGCGGAAGAAGACGCAGCCAGCACGACCGATCTAATTGAATCGTTGGATCAGTGCCATGCCTTCAATTGGATTGATGCCCCGGCCGGGCCCGCCGATGGTCAATGAATGCACTGGGCCATCTGTAACGAGATCTTCAAGGAGTGGCCCCTGGAGAAGGCGTTTCCGTACATCGCGAAGGCCGGCTATCAGGGGGTTGAAATCGCGCCCTTCACGCTGGCGCCGCTCATCACCGATATTTCCCCCGGTCGACGGCGTGAAATCCGGCACCTGGCCGAAGACTCCGGGATCGTCGTCTCGGGCATTCATTGGGTGCTGGCCTTCACCGAAGGCATGCACGTGAACCATCCGGACCCGGCCTCGCGCCAACGGGCCGCCGACTACTTGCGCCATGCGGTGGACTTCTGCGCCGACCTCGGCGGCACGCGAATGATCTTCGGCTCGCCCAAGCGCCGGGACATCTTGCCTGGGGTAACGCCCGAGCAGGCGCGGGCCTGGACACTGGAGACCTTCCGCCCAGCGACGCGCACGGCCGAAGAACGGGGGGTGGTGATTTGTCTCGAGCCCCTCGCGCCGTCGGAAACCAACTTCCTCAACACCGCCGCCGAGACCCGCAGCCTGGCTGATGTCATGGGTTCGCCGGCCTTTCAAATCATGCTCGACGTGAAGGCCATGTGCTCCGAAAGCCGGCCGGTGGCCGAAACCATCGAGGCCTTCCGTGGGCAGTTCTCGTACTTCCACGCCAACGACGAGAATCTCAAGGGTCCGGGCTTCGGCGACACCGACTATCGGCCCATCGGCCAAGCCCTGCGCAACACGGGCTATGATGGCTGGGCGTCGGTGGAAGTCTTCGTGTTCGACGAAGGGCCCGAGGCCATCGCCACCCGCAGCCTGGCTCATTTAAAGCAGCACTTGGCCTGAACCTGCCCCACGATTTCGTCATGACTTCCACCCTGTCTGCCAACCAGTGCCAAGTCACCGGCGTCGCCTTGTGGTTCCTGCCGGTTACAACGCGAGTGCCCTTGAAATTTGGCACCGAGGCCTTGACCTCCGTGACCTGTGCTCGGGTGCAAATCACCCTTCGCGGCGTGGATGGCCGATCAGCCTCCGGCTGGGGCGAAACGCCGCTCAGCGTTCAGTGGGTGTGGCCCTCGGCCCTGCCCTACGCCCAACGGCATCAAGCACTCCAGGACTTCTGCCAACGTCTGGCCCGCGCGTGGAATGCCTTTGACGAAAGCGGCCACCCGATGCGGTTGGGCAACGCCTTCAACGAATCCGAGCTCCCTCGCTTGCAAGCCGGCTTCAACGCCGAACGCGCCGCCCAAGGGCTTGAAGCCCTGCCCCATCTAGCAGCTTTGGTGTGCAATTCGGCCTTCGACATCGCCGTGCACGACGCCTTCGGCCAACTGCTCGGGCAGACTGCTTTCGAGATCCTAGGGCCCGGGGTTTTGACAGAGACTCTCGAGGCATTCCTGACACCAGCTCTAGGCACTGAGGTCTCCTTCCAAGGTCGCTCTCTAAGCAGCTTCCTGCTGCCTGAGCGCCGCAATTCATTGGAAGCCTGGCACCTCGTCGGCGGGTTGGACCCCATCGATGCCTCGGAGCTCACCGGCTCCGAGCCCCACGACGAGCATCCCGTGCTGCTGGCCGACTGGATTACCCGCGACGCCCTGCAGTGCCTCAAGATCAAGCTGCGCGGCAATGATGCCGACTGGGACTACCAGCGCCTCGTCCGCGTCGGGCGTCTCGGACTGCCGCTCGGGGTCACCGACCTGACGGCCGACTTCAATTGCACCGTGCGGGATCCGGCCTACGTGTGCGAGATCCTCGATCACCTTCAGCGCGACCATCCCGACCTCTTCCAGGCGCTGACTTACGTCGAGCAACCCTTCCCGTATGATCTAGAGGCTCACCCGATTCCGGTGCACCAGGTCAGCCGACGCAAGCCGCTCTTCCTCGATGAAAGCGCCCATGACTGGCGCTTGGTGCGCCTCGGCCGGGAACTGGGTTGGACCGGTGTGGCCCTCAAGACCTGCAAAACCCAGACCGGCGCACTGCTCTCAGCGGCTTGGGCCCAGGCCCATGGAATGCAATTGATGGTGCAAGACCTCACTAATCCCCGCTTGGCCCAGATCCCTCACTGCCTATTGGCGGCGCACCTGCCCACCTTGCGTGGGGTCGAAACTAACGCCATGCAGTTCTACCCGGCGGCGAGTGACTTGGAGGCCACGGTTCATCCAGGCCTCTACCGTCGTCGCAACGGATGCGTAGACCTCTCCACGCTCCGCGGCCCGGGCTTTGGTTACGCCGGCGCCGAAACCGTCCGCGACCTACCCTCGCCAGCTCTACGTTTGGGATCATCTTAATCCGAGGGGATGGGTTTAGCACGCAATAGGACGCAACCGATGCCGTGACCAGAGTCGCAATGCGTCTGGACATCTATTCTGATTACTCTTGATGGCGATCGCATCGCGTATGGGCACAAGTGCGGCAGGGGGGTAAACCTCCTTCAAAAGACACTTCATATAAAGATTAACGATATTCGATATCGTTTGCGAACGGTTTATTTCTGCTCACTTTCTGCGCAGACCTCCCCAACATCGATGGCATCCATCTCAAGGATCTTTAAAATCCTTCTTTTGACAAAGCACGGCAGTTAACCAGACAATTAGAAAAACCATGAAACATATTTCGACACTTCTCTTGGTTTTTTTAGGAATTTACACCCTGATCGCTGACGGCACCATCGAAGGCAAACTTTCTGTGGATTCGATGAAGCCCTCGCCGTCTCGTCCGGGCTACCTGCCCTCGCCGACCAAGCACCCCGTGCTAAAACCTGAGTCTGCACCGGCCATCGTCTATCTCGAGCGGGACGACGGGCAATATCCCCGCCAGAGAACCAATGAAACGGCGCATATTCGGCAGTCGGGCTATCAGTTCCACCCATCAATGGTCGCCATACAAACGGGGGCTAAGGTCAATTTCCCGAACCTCGATGACGAATTTCACAACGTCTTCTCCTGCTCCAAAGCCAAACACTTTGACCTCGGGCGATTCCGCAAGGACGAGATCAGCTCGGATGTGCTTTTCAACAAGCCGGGCGTGGTGAAGATCTACTGCGAAATCCATCAGCACATGCGCTGCTTCGTGGTCGTGCTCGACACGCCGTGGTTTGTCAAAACCGACCCCGAAGGGAAATTCTCGCTGAAGAACATCCCAGCGGGCGATTATTGGCTACGCATCTTCCAACCCTCCGAGCGACGGACCCAAGAGCGAGTGACGGTGATGGATGGACAAACAAACATCGTTAACTTCACCCGCTGATCCCGCATGAGTTTCCGTGCGAGGCTGCTGCAAACATTTCTGACCCTCGTGATTATCACGACCGGAGCGGCGATGCTTATCGCGCAACGGCAGAACGAGTTAATGCTCCAGGGTGTGGTGAATGCTCTCTTCAAGGCGGAGCTGAAGATCTTCTACCAAACGCAGGAACTTTCGGTCGAGTCTGCGAAGGCAAAGGGGTTGCACTTGGCTGAGTCGGTGCGCCTCTTCGCTGCACTGGAAGAGGGGGACCCTGAAGAGGTTTATCAGGTCGCCGATGCTGAAATGCAGCTCGGCTGGTTCGATTTCTTTCGACTTCTCAATGCAGAGGGCAAGCTCATACCCCGGGTGGCTGAGGCCACCGCGGGGGCACTCCCGGATCAAGACCTCACCGAGGATTTGTTACCTCGCAAGATAGATGAAACAGACGTCGAACTTGGCTTCGTGGCTACTCGGCAGGGAACAGTTTATCGGTTATTGGCCTGCACGATCCGCAAGTTCGACCAAACGGTGGGCACCCTCGTGCTTGGACAAGCGCTACCGCGCGAAACATCGCTGCTCATCGATGGCAAATTCCTCGGCTCAGGCATCCCTGAGGCACTTCGCGCCCCGCTACTGGCCCAAACGGGCGAAAACGGCCGTTTCATAGCCGACGGCATCGAATACCGTTTTACCCGTTTCACGCTCAACAAGGGATCGCTTTATCCCTCAGCAGATTGGGTATCCGTCTTGTCCATGGCCGAGATGACGCAGCAACAGCGCGTCCTCGCCTCGCACATCCTTCTCACCGCCGCTGTCGCCCTAGGCATTTCGGCCCTCGTGATTAACGAGCTTTCCCGGCAAATCGCCCAACCGGTAGCAAACCTTGTGAAGGCCGCGGGGTCTGTGCGCTCTGGCAACTATGATGTGCAACTACCGCCAACTCGGACCATCGAGATGACACAACTGGGAAGCGCTTTCAATGAGATGGCCGCGGGTCTAGCCCTGCGCGACCGCTACCAATCCATCCTCCAAAAGGTGACCGATCCGCGCGTGGCGGAAGAACTCGTCGCCGGCCGCGTAAAACTCGGCGGTGAATTGCGGGAAGTTTCCGTGATCTTCTGTGACATCCGCGGGTACACGGCCCTCAGTGCTGGACGCAATCCGGTCGAGGTCATCCACCTACTGAATGACCACATGGGAGCCTTGGCCAAGGTTGTGCAGCGCCATCACGGTGTGATTAACCAGTTCGCCGGCGATGCCATCATGATCCTCTTCGGTGCCCCCAAGAGCTACGGAGAGGACGCTGCAGACGCCCTACGTTGTGCCTGGGAGATGATGGAAGAGCGCGAACGCCTCAATCGCGAGGCGGCCGAACCGCTCCTCATCGGCATCGGTATCGCCACGGGAGAAATGGTGGCGGGTTGTATCGGAGCCGAAAGCCGCAGCGAATACACCGTCATCGGCGAGAAGACCAACCTTGCAGCCCGAATGTGCAGTGCCGCTGGTGCGGGCCAAATCATTCTCGATACGGAGACGCAGCGAAAAACAGCCTCAATTGCCGTATTTACGGCCCTCGAACCCCTCTCTTTAAAGGGGTTTACCCATCCCGTCTCGGCCTTTCGGCTCGCCTCACTCAACAGCTAACGCCTCATGAAACCGTCTCAACGACTCCTCGTCCTCTTGCTCAGCGGTACAACCGCGCTCCGCGGCGGAGGTTTTTTCGACACGCTGGACGACAAAACTCGCTTCGATTCCGATGCGCTGGGACTCCATGCAGACCTGTCCTTCATGACGGACGCCACTCTCTATATACCAGAGCTGCCCGCCCAGGGATTGGTGATCTCGGATGACCACCTGTTGTTCGTGCCGCGATTAATGACGTTCTTCGATGTGCAAATGGGTGACCGCCTCACCTTGCACACCCAGGTGCGCGCCGACCGCGGCTTCGACCCCGGCGCGGCACCCGACGGAGAGGTCCGGTTGGACGAGTACTACCTCCAAGCACGTATCCTGAAGGACGACGACCTCAACGTGCGCGTGGGTAAGTTCGGCACCGCTTTCGGTTCCTGGGCCAAACGCAGCCTGAGCTGGAACAACCCGTTCGTGACGGCACCGATGGCCTATGAGGACGTGCTCACTGTTAGTGACCAGAAGATACCAGTATCTGTGGATCAATTCGTCCATCGACGGGATGTGTCGGATAAAAAAAACCTCTGGTTACCCATCTTGTGGGGACCTTCTTACGCCACCGGCCTGTCGGTCTCCGACCGGATCGACTGGGTGGAGTACGCCTTCGAAATCAAAAACGCGTCCATCTCATCGTCACCGGAGGTTTGGGACGCAGCTCAGGTCGGTTTCCCCACCAACCCCACCGTCACCGGGCGGGTCGGACTACACCCGGCACCCGAGTGGTCATTGGGCACCTCTGTGAGTCATGGCGCGTATCTTCAAGCCAACACCGCCAGCAGTTTGCCCATCGGCTCCAGCGTGAACGACTTCACCCAGACCACCTGGGGCATCGACGCGGGCTACGAGCACGGACGATGGCAAATTTGGAGTGAGCTCATTGGCACCCGCTTCGAGGTCCCTCGGGTGGGAGCGTTGGAGGCGGTCAGCGGATTCATCGAAGCGAAATACAAACTCACTGCCGACTTGTGGACCGCGTTCCGGTGGAACCAAGCCGCCTTCGGTGATGTGCCGGGCTTGGATATTTCGTGGGATCGAAACGGCTGGCGCAGTGATATCGCTCTGGGTTGGCGGTTGAGCGAAAACATTCAAACCAAGCTGCAGTACAGCCTGGGTGACAAGAGCGGCCAGGAGCCCGAAGGCAACCACCTCGGAGCACTGCAGGTCGTCATAAAATTCTAAGTCCTACACCGCTCGCCCCGTGGTCTGAATTTCCATCCCAGCCCCAAACTCGGCGCTAATTTTTCACGGCATCAAAATTTTTGAGTAAAAAATAATTTTAACCTCTGAAAATGAAGCCATTAATTCATTTTAATTAATTATTTATTAACATTTTTAAATTATTTAATTGTTTAAAAATAATTTAATTTTATGTTTTTGAATATCCCCCAGTCTAATCATCTCACCCACCCAACAACCAAGCCTACAATGCCTCCATTTCGTTCAACCCTGTTCTGGGCCGCAATCGCGATCATGGTCGCCACCCATAATTCCCCATCGCTCGCTCAACAATGGACCCCCCCTCAGAATGGTCTGATTGCAGTGGGTTACAAAGACGCTGCCAGAGCAGCCTCGCGCGCTGACTCCGTCGTCGGCCGATCGATCACGATCAACCAACCAAGCCCTTCCTCGGCCTTCTGGGCGCTCTGGTCGGAGAGCAAAAATTCGGTATCGTTCAACATGCCCCCCTACGGCTTGTCGGGGCACTCCGTCGTAAGCAGGAACCAGCAAGCCGATCCGGTGAGCTGGAATGTTCGCCCGATGCTCGACGCGCACTGCAGCGCCAGTTGGAGTGGCTTTGGCTACATCAACGGCGGAAACCTGACCTCAGAATCCGATTTCCATTACTCCTGCGTTCCAGCCAAGGGCGTGACGCGAAAAATCGCATGGATTAAACTAACGATCCATGGCTCGCCGAATGTCTACATGGGTGACGGTCCAGTCATTCGGGTGGATCTGGGTGATGGTGGACGTGGGTCGTTTGTGCAGGTGATTGCCACCTCCCCATCGCCTGGGACCCCTTCCAAATTCGTAATCTCGACATTCTTTCCTACGTCCAAGGTCGGCACCCAGTCTTTGGCTACGTACGAAACGATGGTTTCGTCCGCACCGATGGACACCGTGAACCACCTCCTCATGATTGAGTTCCCGGAGAGCTCCAAATTCTCCGGCGGATCAATCCACTCGAAAATCTCAGGCGACTTCAATCGACTTCCCACCGGTTCAATAGGTTCTGGTATGAAGTTCTTGAACGCCGACACCTGGCTGATGTGGGACGATGCCCCGAGGACATCGAAGGTGGTCACGATCAGCCAGCTGCCTAAGATTCCGTAAGCTCTGTTTCCACGAGACATCGGCGTTATCGGCCTATCCTTCGAGACACAACCGTCGCCTTAATTTATGCCCACCAGCGTCATCCGAAGGCGCTGGTGGGCATTTTGCTGGAGCCACCGGCTTGTGGTGGAGGGCCACTGCACGTCACTTCGACGGATGCTATAGCGTCTCGCCGGCTGAGAACATCTGCCGAACCCCCAAAAAACCCCGTTGTTCCCGGGAGGCAGGCAGGGGCACCCTCTGCCCCTCTATGATGGAGCAGGTCAACTTGGGTTTAGTCGGTGGCGGCACAGTGGGTGGTGGCGTCTGGCAAGCGCTGCAACGCAACGGCGATCTCATGGCCGCTCGGCTGGGAGTCCGATTGAACGTCGTCCGCATGGCCGTGCGCGATCCGAGGCGAACACGCGGCTTCACCGTACCCGCCTCGGTGCTGACCGGCGATTGGAGCGAGGTCGTGCATGATCCCAAGGTTCAGATCGTGGTCGAATTGATGGGTGGGGTGACAACAGCTCGCGAGGTGATTCGCGCGGCCCTCAAGCTCGGCAAGCCCGTGGTCACCGCCAACAAGGCTCTCCTCTCGGCCCACGGCCCGGAACTCTTCGCCTTGGCTGCGAAGCATCAGACCAACCTGTACTACGAGGCCGCCGTGGCCGGGGGTATTCCGATCATCAAGGCGCTCCGGGAATCCTTCGCCGGAAACCGAATTACGCGCATCGCCGGGATCGTCAATGGCACCTGCAACTACATCCTCACCCGGATGAAGCTCGAGGGGGCTGAGTTCTCCGATGTGTTGGCCGATGCTCAACGCTTGGGCTATGCCGAGGCCGAACCCTCGCTCGACGTCGACGGCCACGACGCCGCTCACAAGATTGGAATCCTCGCCTCGTTGGCGCACGGCTTCTGGGTCAAACCCGGCAGCATCCATACCGAGGGCATCCGCCAAATCTCCAAGCTCGATATCCAATTCGCCGGGCAACTGGGCTATACCATCAAGCTACTCGGGATCATTCAGCCGGTCGCAGCTCCAGCCCCAGCCCAGGGAAAGAAGTCCAAGAAGAGTGCCGACGACGGTCAAGACTCTGCCATCCAGGTGTCGGTCTACCCGGCTCTAGTCCCCAACACCCATGTGCTCGCCTCGGTGAACCACGCGTTCAATGCCGTGGCCGTCCGCGGCGACACCGTAGGCGACACCCTGTTCTACGGTCGCGGAGCCGGTCAGGATCCCACCGCCAGTTCCGTCTTGGGAGACCTCGCCGATGCCGCCCTCGACTTGCGCGCCGGAAACCATCACCGGGTCCCCCCGTTCGTCAGCCACAATGGCCAAGGCATCGTGGCTTCGATGGACTCCATCTCGTCACGGTTCTACGTGCGGCTCGATGTCTCCGATCGACCCGGCGTCTTTGCGCGCATCGCCACTGTGCTGGCCGGGGCCAAGATCGGCATTTCCTCCATCATCCAGCCCGAAGGACACACGGGCGAAACGGTGCCGGTCATTCTCATGCTCGACGCGGCCAGCAACTTGTCGGTCCGCAAGGCCTTGGCGACGATCGGCAAACTACCGGTCGTGAAATCAAGCCCGGTGGTCCTTCGCGTCGAGAACTTCGACTGAATTTAAGTGGCTGCTGTTTCCCTGCCGAATCCGGGCTCATGAACGAGTTTCAACTCATCGACCGACTCAAACCACTACTACCATTGAACGACTCCGTGGTGGTGGGAGCAGGCGACGATTGCGCGGTGCTGCTTCCTCCGGCCGCAGGCCAGCAACTCCTCTTCAAGACGGACGCCGTAGTGGAGGGAGTCCATTTCACCGCTGAAACCCCCGGTGAAAAAGTGGGACGAAAAGCCCTCGCTCGCGCCGTGAGTGACATAGCTGCCATGGCAGGCACCCCCACCGCGGCCGTGATCACTTTGGGACTTCCCGCTGGATTCTCACCCGAACGGGTCGAAGCCATGTATCGGGGCATGGCCCAGTTTGCGAGTCAGGTCGGTATAGCGCTCGTCGGCGGGGAAACCACCCGAAGCCCGGGCGCCTTGTTTCTGAATGTCGCCTTGCTGGGCACCGCGCCCACCGGACGCGCCATCCTCCGGTCGGGCGCGAAGGTGGGCGACGCGGTCTTCGTCACCGGTGAACTGGGAGGTTCCATCGAGGGGCACCATCTCGACTTCGAACCCCGCCTGACCGAGGCGCGGTGGTTGGCCGAGCACTTCGACATCCATGCCATGATGGACCTCAGCGACGGGCTGGCTGGGGATTTACAGCACATCCTCCAAGCCAGCCGAGTCCCCGGGGGCGAGCTCCTGGCCCCAGCCCTGCCCATTCGGCAGGCGGCAAGACTCCGGGCCCGCTCCGGCGATACGGCCAAGCCGGCCGTCGTGGCAGCCCTAACCGATGGTGAAGATTTTGAACTCGTTCTCACCGTGGCTCCGTCGGATGCCGTGCGACTCCTAGACGGCTGGAAGGCGCGCTTTCCGGAGACCCGCCTCACCTGCGTGGGCAGACTGAATAATCGTCCAGGACTCTTTTTGCGGGACGAGCGCGGACTCAAGCCTTTGGGCCACGGATTCCAACACTTCGACTGATGCCGACCGTGCGCACCACATCCCCGGAGGAGACCGAGGCCCTCGGTGAACGGGTGGGGCAAGCGGCTCAGGCCGGCTGGGTCGTTGGCCTCGATGGCGATCTGGGTGCCGGCAAAACAGCCTTCGTTCGTGGTTTTGTTCGAGGGCTGGGCTGCGGTTCCCGGGCCCATTCCCCGACCTTCGCGCTCGTCCACGAATACCGCGGAGGACGTTTGCCGATCCAACACCTCGACCTGTACCGACTGGGATCGGCCGAGGATTTGCACGCCGCCGGACTCGACGCCTGCCTGAACCCCATCGACGCTGTCTCCATTATCGAGTGGTTTTCTCGAATCGACAGCCTGGTCCCATTCCTGCCGTCGCTCCAACGGATCTCCTTGCGCTGGGTCGATGAATCGACCCGTGAAATCACCTATGATCTGCCTGGCCTTTGAATTCACCAGTGACCGCCGCTCGGTGGCCATTAGCGACGGGTGCCAGCGGGTGCTCAGTCAGGTGTTTCATGACCGTGGCCGAACCACCCCGGTCTTCCACCTCATCGACCAAGCCCTTGCCGAAGCTCAAGTGGCTCGAGCCTCCATCGAGCGACTGGCCATTAGCATCGGGCCTGGCAGCTACACCGGCATCCGGCTGGCTATTGCAGCGGCCCAAGGATGGCATCTGGCCACGGGTGTCGACGTAGTGGCCGTGGACACGTTTGAGGCCTTGCTGCTCCAAACTCAGCGCCAGGCTGTTGCCGGCCCCCGGGTCCTCGGGGTCAACGCCCAGCGCCAGGAATTCGCCGTCCGGGAATGGAACGAACAGGGCTGGGCAGGCCCCCTGCATCTCGAGTCCGCAGACTTGCTGTTGCAGCGAATCACCGGCGGGCAACCGGTGTTTGGTCCGGAAATCGGCGCTTGGATCCGCGGTCTGCCTTCCGCTTCCAGCGAACTGACCGCCCGGGCCGACGCGCTCGAGGCCTACCCCCAGGCAAGCGACGTGGCTCTATTGGGTGCAAACAATGATCCAGTGCCGCCGGAGACATTGGCCCCGGTCTATCTTCGAGAAGCCTCCTTCGTGAAGGCACCGCCGCATCGGCATATTCCGGGAATCACCGACTGACGATGCCGATCTTCTGGGAATGTGATCGATGCACTGCTTGCTGCCGCTGGCCAGGTCAGGTCCGTTTGACCGAGGCCGATGTCACGCGCATTGCCGCCTACCTGCAACTGACCGAGTCGGAATTTATCCAAGGCCACACCCGCCTCAATGCCCAACGCAACGGATTGGCTCTATTGGATCAATCCGACGGGTCGTGCAGCTTCTTGGACGCCGTCGGGAATTGCCGCATCCAACCTGTCAAGCCACACCAATGCTGCGATTTTCCGAACCGATGGAACTTCCCGGGCTTCGAGAAAGTCTGTAAGGCCAAGCCCATTGAAGTTTCGGACGAAGAATGGGAGCTCCGCGTCAACGCACCGCCACCCCCGTTCGCTGAGCGCGCCCTCATAGAACCTCCCAGATAGCCTCATAAACCCCTCCTTCCCCCGCCGCAGAAAAGACGCTAGAAAGCGGCTCATGAAATCCTCCCGAGTCTTCGGGCCCGTGACCCTTCTTTTGGCCATGACCTCCATGCTCCATGCTGCCGACCTGAAAATCGGTCTCATCGGACTGGATACGTCACACGCGACGGCCTTCACCGAAATCCTCAACGATCCGGCCTCCAAGGGTCATGTGGTTGGAGCCAAGGTCGTGGCGGCGTTCAAGGGAGGGAGTCCAGACATCGAATCCAGCATCACCCGGGTCGAAGGCTACACCACCACCCTGCGCGACAAGTATGGAGTGCAAATCGTAGACTCTATCCAGGATCTGTGTTCGAAAGTCGATGCGGTGATGCTACTCAGCGTCGATGGACGGCCTCATGTCATTCAGGCCATGCCCGTGTTCGCCGCTCGCAAGCCGCTTTACATTGATAAACCCATGGCTGGAACCCTGCGCGATGTCCACACGCTGGCGCGACTGGCCTCCGAGTCCAAGACGCCGTTCTTCAGTTCCTCGTCGTTGCGTTTCGCTAAGACCAGCCAGGCCGTCCGCAAGGGATCTATCGGCATCGTGACCAATGCCTGGTGCGGCAGTCCGGCCAGCTTGGAGAAGACCCATCCCGACCTCTTCTGGTATGGGGTACACGGATGCGAATCGCTCTTCACGGTCATGGGCACCGGGTGCGAGTCGGTCCGCCGCGGCAAAACCGCCGACGGCAAGATCGAGGTCGTGGGCACCTGGAAGGGCGGCCGTACCGGCACCTTCCGTGAGGTTGAAGGCTATCAGGGCCAGGCTCACGGAAGCCTCGGCACCGCCGATGTCGGAGGCTTCGATGGGTACGCACCTCTGGTGGCTGAGGTGGTGAAGTTTTTCCAGACGCAGGTCTCCCCGGTACCGATCGACGAAACCTTGGAACTCTTCGCCTTCATGGAGGCTGCCGATGAGAGCAAGCGCCGCAGCGGGGCCGAGGTGAAGCTCTCGGAGGTCGTCGAAGCAGTCCGTCGACCTTAAGCCCGAACGATCCAATTAAATCATTCCGCTCAGGCGTCTCGAAGTGGTGCAGTCGGCCACCACCGATCTCAATAAAATGAATCGCACCAACCCGACGCGGAATCGATCGTGTTATGGCGGCAGCGCGGACGTGAAATCCCGGTTGACCTGCCGGACACCCCAGATAGCTTTCCGAGCTTTGGTAAGGTAAACTGGTTAACGAAAACGAACACTATGGCAGTCAATGTAGCGATCAATGGTTTCGGCCGTATCGGCCGTTTGGTCTTCCGCGCTCTCGTCGAGCAAGGATTGGTGGGCAATGACATCAACGTCGTCGCGGTGGGTGACATCGTCCCCGCAGACAACTTGGCGTACCTGCTCAAGTACGACTCCACGCAGGGCCGCTTCGCCGGCACCGTCAGCTCCACCAAGTCCTCTCCGGACAAGGCCGAAGACGACGTTTTGATCGTGAATGGCGCCGAGATCCGCGTCGTTTCCGCCAAAACCCCGGCTGAACTTCCTTGGAAGGCGCTCGGCGTGGACATCGTCATCGAGTCCACCGGACTCTTCACCGAGGCCGACAAGGCTAAGGGACACCTCGTGGCTGGCGCCAAGAAGGTCATCATCTCCGCTCCGGCGAAGGGAGAAGACATCACCGTCGTCATGGGCGTGAATCATGAGAAGTACGACGGTGCCAATCACCACATCATCTCCAACGCCAGCTGCACCACCAACTGCTTGGCCCCGGTGGTCCACGTCCTCCTGCGCGAGGGCTTTGGCATCGACGAAGGCCTGATGACCACGGTGCACGCCTACACGGCGACGCAGAAGACCGTGGACGGCCCGAGCAAGAAGGATTGGAAGGGTGGCCGTACGGCAGCCCAGAACGTCATCCCCAGCACCACCGGTGCCGCCCGCGCCGTCGCGCTGGTTTGCCCCGAGGTGAAGGGTAAGTTGACCGGTATGGCCTTCCGCGTGCCGGTGCCGACCGTCTCCGTGGTCGACCTCACGGTGAAGACCGTGAAGGAGACCAGTTACGCCGAGATCTCCGCGGCCATGAAGCACGCCAGCGAAACCTACCTCAAGGGCATCCTGAACTGGACGTCCGACGAAGTGGTCTCCAGCGATTTCATCCACGACAAGAACAGCTCCATCTTCGACCACAGCTCCGGCATCGAACTCAACAGCCGCTTCTTCAAGTTGGTGAGCTGGTACGACAACGAGTGGGGTTACAGCAACCGGGTCGGTGACCTGGTCAAGCTGGTGATCAGCAAGGGTCTGTAATCCAGGCTGAGTTTCCCGAAGTTTTCTTCGGGGCACGATTTTCAAGGCGACCCGCCGGATTCTCCGGGCCTGGGTCGCCTTTTTCATGCCCTTTTTTCACGCTCTGGGATGATGCCGCCGGTGGATCGTCTTGAGGTGCTCGGGCGCCACATGGGTGTAAATTTCCGTAGTGGCGACGCTGGCATGCCCCAGAAGTTCCTGGATCACCCGAAGGTCCGCCCCATGGGCGAGCAAGTGCGTGGCGAAACTATGCCTCAGCATGTGGGGAGTCACATGGCGTTCAACCCCGGCCCGCAGCACCGCCTGAGTAATGCGCTTCCAGAGTGTGACGTGGGCAAAGGCGGATCCGCGGTGAGTAAGAAACACCACGCCCGGACTTTTCGGCCGGACCAAGGTATGCCGGACCGCCAAGTACCGCTGCAACGCCGTCACTGCCGCAGCCCCGACGGGCACCACCCGCTCCTTGTTACCTTTGCCGATCACCATCAGGAACCCTGCCTCGAGGTGAAGTTGTTCTAAGCGCAAGTTGCGGATCTCCGCCAACCGGAGTCCGCTGGCATAGGCTGTTTCGAGGATGGCGTGGGTGCAGAGCGCCTGCGGGGTCGCTTCCAGTGGAGCCACCAACATTCGCCGTATCTCCGGCTCACTCAAGGCCTTGGGAACACGACGGCCCCGACGCGGCAACGACAAATTTTCGGCCGGATTACCCGACACATGGCCCTCCTCATCGGCAAACCGGAAAAAGGATCTCAGGGCGGCAATTTGAAGATAGAGACTGGACGGGCTGAGTCGGGATTGGGCGGACGCCTTGGGTTCTTCCAGAACCCTGCCGCGTTCATGCTCCATATACCGCACCAACACGTCGCCATTCACACCACGCCAGGTGGTAATGCCCGCGACCTCTGCCCATTGGGTGAATCGCTGAAGCAACGCCTGATAGGTTCGAGCCGTATGCGCTGCCAGTCCCCGCTCATGACTCAGGTGGATCAGGAACTCTTCGACGAGCGCATCCAACATCGTTGTCGCAGACTGGCCCGACTGAAGGAAATTCTCCAGCGGGAAGCAGGCTCAGGAACATGCTGCGGTCCGCAATTGCCGAATCGTTGACCGGATCTCGCCCCTGGACGACACCTGTTCAAGAGACCGGTGGTCGCGTGTTCCCAGTCACCCTGTAGGCCGGGTCCCCCGACCTGGCGTGTCCGCCGAGCGCCGCGTGAGGGCACGCGGCCTACAGGGTTAGGCGGTGTTTCATGGGGACGGTGGGTTGGTCTCAGACGCCACGTGATGGCAAGCGTTCAGCAATGGGCCAGTGAAGCATTTTCTAACCCTCCCCTGCATAAACCTCGCACCTCGCACCTCGCACCTCGCACCTCGCACCTCGCACCTCGCACCTCGCACCTCGCACCTCGCACCTCGCACCTCGCATATC
>CAINWP010000122.1 GCA_903854475.1 uncultured Verrucomicrobiota bacterium | reverse complement strand
GCGGTATCGGCCTCGATTTGCACCCGCTGCTGGAAGTACTTGGATTTTGAGGCCTCTTGCTCTTGAACCATCTTGGCCTCAATGGCGTGTTCTAGTTCGCGGGTGAGGGCGATGTTCTGGATAACGATGTCCTCCAAGACGACTAGCGGCCCAATCTTGCGACGGGCGATCTCCAGCGACCGTGTTTTGATTTGTTCCCGATTCTTGACGATTTGTTCGGCACTTTGGAGCGCGGCCACTTCTTTCAGGGCCTCTTGGACCCGCGGAGCCACCAGGCTTTCAAAGGGGTCTCCATCGTAGTCCTGGAAAATTTTGACCACAGAGGTCTCGGGAATCCGGTAGAGCAGTCGTAGGTCGACCCGGATTTGCTGGAGATCGGAGGAGTAGCATTCGGCCAACTCTTCGGCGGTTTGCTGCCGCACCGAAATTGGAACGATTTCGGTGACGAAGGGGGTCTTTACTCCGAAGCCCTCCGGTTTGAAGGCCGGAGAAATTTGGCCCAGGGTCACTTCAATTCCGCGATATCCGGGTTTGACCACGAACGTTCCGGTGGACGCCATGATGAGGGCGCTGAAGAGCAGGAGACCGACTCCGATGACGCGCGCAATGCCTTGGGTACTCATGTTCGTTGTGGCCTTACAGTCGCGGAGGAGTGGCAGCGTGGCAACCAAGCCTTGAGGTCATTACAGCCAGAGTTCATTTGAAAAACTCGACCAATTCCTTCGGAGGTTGCCCGGTGGCAGGGCGGGTGAATCGTTGGCCGAAGGGCATGGTGCCTTCCAAGAAACCACCGTGGCTCAGAAAGAACTGACCTTTCTCAATGCCCATGAACCGATCCAATCGGTCGCTCTTGCCGGTGGGATCATGGCTGAAACTGGCCTCGATAATTTCCATCCACTCGCCAAGGGAAGTCCGGATCCACTGGCGGCCGTACAGTGCTTTTCGGGGCAGGTGCCCAGTGTTGCCTCCAAAGTTTTCGCTGAAGCTGTGCGGTCGGCGCAGCCATCCGCCTTCGCGAGGGGCTTTCCACGAAGAGATGAGCATCCAGCGATGACTCTCGGGATGGAAATAATGCCCTGAATAGACTGTGAATGTTTCGTTAGTGGGTTGGGCGGTGACCAGGAAGCGTTGAGTTTCACCGGTCCTCCAGGGGTATTTTAAATGGCTGTGGCCGCCGGTCCCCTCGTTGCCAAAATCGCCCGAGTAAACGCCGTCGCCCTTGCCCAAGAGTTGGACCCGCTGTTCGGCAGCGACCTTGTTTCGATCCACGGCTTCGTTGCCGCTGTCCCAGACCGAGAAAATGATGCGCCGTTCGGAGGGGCTATTGACTTGCATGCCGAAATAGCCTCGGTGCCAACCGCAGGCCATGTAAAAGGTGGTTACTGGCTCCTCGACCGCAGTGACTTCGCAATAAAAAGCGGCGATGGCGTTGGTCGGAGTCTGGTAGCTGAGGTGCACCGAAGCTGCGTTGCGTCGTTCCTTGAGGTTGAAGTGGGCCCCTTCGATGGCGGGACCCTTTAGGATCAGGGCCTCGAGCTGTCCGGCGTCTTGGCCGTTCTTATTGAGGGATTCCAGTCGGAAATCCTGATAACCGGGGCGTTCGATCGAAAAGGTGCCGAAGTCAGCGGTCACGGGCTCCGGACCTGAAACGCCCCGGACCGTCACTTCCCGAAATCCACCGGCCACGGTGAGGCGCAATTTGGATTCGGCTCCTTCGGCCAGGCGCAGGCGAAGCTTCGCCTGGAGCGCGCCCGGTTGGTTTAGGCGTCCGTACCAGTGAACCGAGTGCGCGGGGTCGGACCAACCGCGCACACCGCCACGCTCAGAAATGCGGGGTGAATCGGTGTCGGGCAGGGTGTAGGCCGTAAAGGCAGGCACTCGCAGTTCGTCGCCCCGCAGCGAGAATACACTCGCAATGAGCAGGGCCAGGAGGGGAGGTAGGATCCTTGGAATATCCCGAATCGACATGCCCGGAGCATCTCCGCTCTTCGGCTGAAATGGAACGGAGGAATGGGGCCCAGATCGGCCATGCGAATGGACGGGGCGAGTCGGCCGTCCTCGCCGAGCGCGAACCTTTTGTCGCTCGTGAAAATGATGACGGGTCACCCTCAGGTTCCCAGCCATTCCATCCTCTGTTGAACATGCATTGGGTCGGCCGCGACGTGCGGGTGCCCGATTCATACGCATCGGTTGCCGGTTCGATGAGCCGGTTTCAGGGTTGCCTGTGCAGGGAGCGCCGCGAATAACTGAACCCATGGATCGACGATGGATTGGTTGGGGACTTTTGGCGGGGTTGGCTGTGTGGGGAGGCTGGAACCAGCGGCAAGCCCAACGACTGGGGCACGAGTTGGAGGTGCTTCGCTCGGCGGACGCCGTGCTTGTAGATCAAGGGTTCATGGCTCACGGCGCGCCGGTGAGTGATCCTGGAGCGGATCGGGTGGCTGCTGAATTGTCCGCCCTCCGTGGCGAGGTGGTCGCGTTGCGGAAGCGGGTCGAGGAACGATTGCGTCCCGAGGAGCGCGGGCAAACGTCTGCAGGAGTGGGTGCCGGACGAGAGCGTGAGGAGGTGGGTCTCGTCGCTAAATCCGTTCCCGGTTACGTCCGCAGCGGTTGGGTGGATCGATCGGGCATTCCTGACGCAGTTCTTGATGGGTTTCGGCAACAATTGGGCGATGTGGTTATTGAGGGAGCGCACATGAAGCAGTCCGGAGGGCGCTTGTTCTACTCGATGGAATCAAAGACCCCTGAAGGTCGTGGCGTCGAAGTGTCATTGGACCAGTCCGGCGCGATCGTCCGGTTGCGAAGGGAACTCGAGTTGACTGCGCTGTCAGAAGGCATTCAAGCAACGGTAATGCAGGCCGTTGGTGAGGTGCCCATTCAGCGCGTTGCCGAAGTTTTTGAGGACGGCCAGATCGGTTACCGCGTGCACGCTAAGGCGCCGAATCAGTCCGTGGAGTTGGTTCTCAACCGGGAGGGGCAGGTCCTCCGATCGGAGACGACAGTCCGCGAGACCAAGCCCTGAAGTGAGATGCGGAGTCGCGCGGCGGCCTATTCACCCGATAATCGCATTATGCCCGCCGATGAGCGCCCAGGGTGGCGCCCAGGGTGTCATCGCGACGGAGCCGTGCGACGCGATTCGGAAGGGTTTCAGCACGCCACCGCTGATTGAGTCCTCAGGTATGAGCGGGAGGACCGACTTAGAGCTTGAGGCGGATCTGTGACACTTTTGCCTGTAATTCCGGCCCGATGTCCTCCTGAAACATGTAGGAATCCCGACTACCTCCGGTGCTCCAACTGTGCAGGAAGAGGAGTTTCTGTGCCGCCACCCAGCGGGTAGCGCCGTCGATGGTTAGGTGATTGCTGCCGACGGGCTTTTTACCGGGCCCCTGATGCGGCGGCATGCCTTTGAATGCAGAATCTCGACCACCGCCCCATTTGCCATCCACCTTCATCACGGCATCCGCAGCCAAGACCCACCCGGGCTCCGAAGTGGCGGTCTTCACCGGACTCCGTGAGTCGAAGGTGCCTGCGGGGTTGCTCCAGCGATCGATGCCTCCGTAGTACTGATAGCCAATGTTGAATTGCTTGTACTCGGGTTCGTAGGTGGGAAAATCAGGCCGGTTTGGGCACGTCCACATCTTGGCCACGGTTGAGTTTGTGTCCACGGGAAGACCCAGTTGTCGGGCCGATCCTGCCTCGGGCTCATTAATGGAGATTTGCACCCAGTTGCCACCGTCGAAGCGCGCCTTGAGTAAGACGTCTTTGTTATCGTTGGCATAGAGGGTCATGCCGATCCCGATCTGGCGTAGATTGTTCAGACACCGTGCTCGCTTTCCCTGTTCTTTCGCTCGAGCCAGTGCCGGTAGCAGCATGCTGGCTAGGATGGCAATGATCGCGATCACCACCAGTAACTCGATCAGCGTGAAGCCTCGGTGGCGGTACCAAGAGAGAGAATTCGATCGAAGCGGCTTCATGGGGATTGAAGGTTTGTTTCGCGATAAGGCATCTGCCGCAAGACCTTTGTCAAAAATCTTTGCCTATCCCGATTGCTCCCTCCCTTTGTCTATCCCCCAACTGCAGTCGGGGATGGACATTTCGCCGAAAAATAACCACCATCCACTCAATCCTAGGACTCTAGCATCCTATGGATGCAGTTTCTGAGGCCCGGTCTGGGACAGTCAGATTTTAAACGTTTTTAATAAATAAACCAAACCACTACCAAGCCCGCCTAAAAACATTTCGGCGGGAATACGTCAATAACATTTAAAATTATCGTTATTGTAAAAAATTTATTTGAGTGATTAAATTAGTATCACAAAATGGTTTATTAACCGCTACGGTCAAAAATCCAGAGCAAGCGCTTCTAAGCATCTGATTATCAACTGATTTAAATGATTGGAACGCGTTCAAAACGATTAAAAACGAACCGTCGCTTGAGATCGTGGTATTAGAAAATAACCCCCAAGAGTTCATTAGAGCTATAGACTAAATAATGTCCACAACCGACCAAATCGCTGAAAAGCTTGCCGATCATCAGACTCAACTCAAATATGCCTTAGTTAATTTCAATGACACCCATTTGCGGCGCGGACTTTTTAACTTCTTTGGCGGAGGAGTTAGAACTCCGCAGTTAAAAATTGAACTCAACGAAATACTCGGCGCCCTAATTCCCGGTTTCCAAAATCTAGAAAGCCACACCATGAGCGAAATCAATAAAATCATTGAAGATCAGAAGCGCGAGATCGAGGCCAAGCTCGCACTCATCACGGGCAACAATCTTTCGGCTCTAATGACGGAGCGGAAGGCGTACGAGGCGAAGCTCTCCGAGATCGACGCCAAGATTCAGCACATTTGCGGAGAATTGGGACTTGATGTTGGACTGGAGTCGGCGGCGAAGCAGGAGCGGCGATCCAGGATGAGTGGGGAGGAAATTGACACAAAGATTCTAGAAGCCCTCAAGAATGCGCCCCAAGGACTAAGCCAGATCGCAATGAGCGAGGCCACTGGCGTGAGCTATGGGTCGGTTGTGAACTGGCTAATAGAAAATGCCAGCAAGGTCAGGACTGAAGGTGAGAGGAAAGGGAAGCGGGTGTTTTTAGTTGAGTCTTCGGCCTCCTAACCGGGATCCTCA
This sequence comes from uncultured Verrucomicrobiota bacterium, assembly GCA_903854475.1. Taxonomy (GTDB): domain Bacteria; phylum Verrucomicrobiota; class Verrucomicrobiia; order Limisphaerales; family UBA9464; genus SXXZ01. The sequence continues at coordinate 418 of CAINWP010000122.1, read as the reverse complement.
TGTAGTTCTTCGTTAGTGGAAAACCAGCTGCGCCTAGTTTTCCTACCTAAACCAATCCTAAAAACCAAACACTCTTAACTACAAATATCAGCCGTTTAATACTTTCTCGGAATTTTTCTGGGTTCCTCGCTGTTTTCAGTGGTTTTTAAACCGGCAGGTTTCATTGGTTTTCACACCGTTACTGACAGTTGGTTGTTGCCCCCTCGGATGTCGCCCAATGACTCCTGGGTAGGGACCGATCTCCGAGCGGTCCGTGTCTGCGACGGTCCTATCTCTACGAGCGGTCCGCCCCCGCCGCCGCGGCGCTTTTGGAGAAATCGCCCTACGTGTGAGCATGAAACTGAAACGACTAACCGGTGAAAGACCGAGTACGGTGCTGGCATGGCACCGTGTAGCTGAAGGTAACTGCGTCGCCGTG
>CAINWP010000121.1 GCA_903854475.1 uncultured Verrucomicrobiota bacterium | reverse complement strand
GGGCAGCCATGAGGCTCCGACGATGGCTTCCAGTCGCACGCGGCCGTGCGGGTCATTGACCGCCTGGCGGAACAAGTCTTGCGAACCGGGGATTTGGTGGGCCGTGTAGCGCAGCACGTGGGCCGCAGCCGCTCGGGCCTGATGGGAACGGGCATTGAGGGCGGCGCGCAATAAACCGGCGTCGGGCTTGTTCTGGGCCCAGGTGGCCCATAGGGCTTCGCACAAGTGACGATCGTAGAGGGGATCTTTGCGGTCGAGCGTCGTGGCCCAGGCCTTGACGGCCGGGAGGACTTGTGCGGCCGGCCGACCGCGCAGTTCGCGGCGCGTGCGGTAGCGGGTGCGGTACTCGGGCGACTTCAAGTTCTCGAGTAGTTCCGGGACGCTGGCACCCGCGACCTTCGAGGGCTTCACCAGCGGGCGCGACGGGTAGGTGACCCGGTAAATGCGGCCATGGTCATGGTCGCGCTTCGGATCGCGGGCGTTGTGCTGCATGTGCCCGATGAGGGCGTTGTGCCAGTCGAGGAAGTACAGCGAACCATCCGGCGCGAACTCGAGGTCCACCGGGCGGAAGTTGGGATCGCTGGAGCTGATGAGGTCGCCCGCCAGGGAGCCGGTGAACCCGGATCCGTCTTCGCGCACCGCGCTGAAGTTGAGACCCAGGAACCCAATGCTGTTGCAGGTCATGAACTGACCTTGGCGATCTTCAGGGAAATGCCGCGAGGAGACGAATTCCGAGCCCGAGGTGGGCCGAGACCGCTTGGGCACATACTCGCCGGCGCGTTGGATTTCCACCCCATACGGCATCTTGGCCGAGATGGGCAGACCCCAGTAATTCTCGCCGCTGGAGGCGTCGGACAGCACGCACTGCTCCCAGTCGTCGAAGGCGATGCCCCAGGGGTTGTTGACGTCGCTCTGGATGGTGCGCTCCAGACGGAAGTTCTTCGGATCGAAGCGCCAGGCGCCGCCGTCGTTCACGCGCTGCGGACCATAGGGCGTCTCGACCTGGCTGTGCAGGAAGCGGCCCTCGAGCAAGTAGAACGCGCCCGACGCGTCGGCGCTGTAGGCCGAAATCGCGTGGTGCGTGTCATGCGTGTCGAAGCCGTGCATGAGGATTTCCAGCCGGTCCGACTTGTCGTCGTGATTGGAGTCGACCAGCAGGCAGAGGTTGGGTTCCTGCGAGAGATAAACCCCCTCGGGGGCCAGCTCGAAACCGATGGGCAGGTGGAGGTTTCGGGCAAAGATCGTCTGCTTGTCGGCCTTCCCGTCGTGATTGGTGTCTTCGAGGATGATGAGCTTGTCATCGGGCCGGGCATCACCCGGTCGGTAGTGCGGGTAGCTGGGCATCACCGCGACCCAGAGGCGTCCCTGGTTGTCGAAGGACATTTGCACCGGGTTCTTGAGATCGGGGAACTCCTTCTCGGAGGCGAAGAGCTCGACCTTGTAACCGGACATCACGGTCATCTTCTCGATGGCCTTCTCGCCGTCGAGGTAGTCCACCGGGCGCTTGAAATTGGTGGGCACCTCCGGCAGGGAGCGGGTCTTGGAGTCGTCCGCCGCGAGGTCCTTGCGTTTGCCGGCGGCGATCTCATGAACGACCTGGTCGCGCAGGGTCATCATCTCGCGGGTCTTGAGGATCTCAGCCGGGTAGTTCTGCGGGCCGAAGGGATCGTAGCGCTGGCCGTGCGTGTGCACGCCGTTGACCAGGTTGTAGTCGTTGTTCCAGAAGAAGTCCTTGTCGAGCACCGCCTTGTGGACGAGCTCCGGGTCGGCCTTAGAGGCCTTGCGCTGACGGCCGAAGGTGCCGTCGGCGAGCATCACGGCCAGTTCCTGATAGCCTGCCTCCGTGGGCGCGAATCCATTGATGGTCAGTGGGCCCAACGATTTCTTGTTCAGGCGGGCCTGCGTGGCCGAGAAGAGGTCGACGAAGGTGAGTCCGCGCTTATGGGCTACCGAGGCCATGGCCTTGGAATACAGGGCCAAGTTGTCGTTCTCCTGCTTTCCGTCCGGCAAATCGCGTTTGGCCGACAGGTTCTCGAAGGCGATGGGCGAGACGAGTACCAACCGGGGTGCGGCTGCGCCATTGTAGGCTTTGGACAGCGTGTGCGTGACCCAGGCGTCGAGTTCGGCCTCGAAGTTGCCGACCTTGTCCGGGCCGTCGAACGATTCGTTATAGCCGAAGAAGCCAATGACCGTGTCGGCCTGCAAATGCGTGAGCCATTGATCCGGTGTGGGATAGAATCCGCGGCCGAAATGCGAATTCAGGTCGGGATGGAATTTTTCCGCGCCGGGAAAGGCCCACTGCGAAACGCGGCCCGGGTGCGGGCGGAATCCCGCGGTGTCGCCGGGCCGGCCCATGTTGCGTACGATGAGGTTCAGTTCGGGATAGCGCAGGTGCAGTTCGGTTTCCAGGCGGCTGAAGTACACGTCGCGCTCGGCCAGTCCGTTGCCGATGAAGACGATGCGCTCGCCGGCGGAGGGTTTGGCCAGCGCCTGCGAGCGGGCCGAGGTCGCGGCGACCGGCAAGGCGGTGGGGGCGTGGGCGCGCTTGTCGGCGTCGGCACCATGGAGGTCAGCGACGGCCAGCACGGCTGCGGTGAGCAAAGCCAGGGAGGGTTTCATTTGGGAAAAGAGGCTCAGGTAATCTTTAGAAAAACGATTTTAAAAAGGGTCAGTCGAGGAAGAGCGGTCGGATGTGCCGCAAAAACAAGTTCTCGGTCACATTGCGGGCCACGAACGCCTCATGCGTGCGCAGCGCCTGCAAGTAGCGGTCGCCCTTCTTGGCGGCGATCTTGAAGCCCACGTGCAGCAACTGGCGCAGGCTGGGATTGAAGCCCGGGTGCTTCGGATCATGGCGCAGGGCTCCGGTGAACTGTGCGGAAGTCCATTCGGCAACTTCAGCGGCGGAGGGGAGTCGGGACCGGTCGATGTCGATCACCGTGGCGTACGGTGCACACAGTTCGTCGATGTGCTCCAACGCGGCCGCGTACAAGTCTTTGGCCAACTCCAGCCCGTCACCGCCGGCCTCGGCCAGGCCGATGACTTCTTCGAGCCAGGTGGTGCCTGCGGTCTTCAGGTGCAAGCCAGCCCCGGTGCGGCGGATGGCTCGGGCGATGGGTCCGTAAATGGAGAACTTGTCGCTGCCCGAGTGGACGCTGAGCTTGAGCTCGGCGGGCAGGCCATAGCGCCGGATGGCCTCTCCGATAACGGCCAAGTCGTCGTTGAACTCCCGCTCGAACTGGGCCACATCACCGACATAATCCACGCCCTTGTTGAAACGGCCGGTGAATTTCGGAGCGATGGTTTGCACCGGCACGCCGGCCTCAGCCAGCGCTGCCAAGATGACCATCAAGGCCGGAGGGGTTTGCGGCGCATCGGTCTCGTCCATGGACACTTCGGTGATGAAGCGCCCCACGCCCTTGGTCTCCGCGATGTGCCGATACAGCGTCCCGGCCTCTTGGGTGGCCTTGAGGAATTGGGCGGCGATGTGCCGGATGTCCTCGCGAGTTGTGACCAGCGGTTCGGCAATACCCGGTACGACTTGGGTTCCGATCAACTCGGGATGCCGTTCCAGGAAGGCTTCGACTGCCGCGGGAGCGGCCGGTTGACCAATGAAATCGGCCACATCGATGGTGTAGAAATCGCAGTGCGGCAAGAAGCGCCCCACCGTTTCCAAGCGAATATGATCGGCATCGAGGAAGTGCGGAGCCGCCCAGCCGAGGGCATTCACGGCGGCATCGGCGGCGGCACGGGTGGCCGCGGGCTCGGAACCAATGATGGAGTGCTCGCGGTTGGACTTGTTCCAGACCGGAATGATTTCGACACCGTGTTCCAGGGCGAGTTGGCAGGCACGCAGTTGGGCCTGCGCTTGGTGGGCAAATCGGTCGCCGATGCCGATGGAAAATCGGCCGAGGATCAGGGGTTGGCTCATGGACTCTCCCGGAGCCTAACCGCGTGACCCAGCTGGAGGCCAACCTTTCTCAGGCCACGCTGCGGACCACCTTCTCGATGAGTTGGAGTCCTTCTTCGGCCTGGGTCCGCGACAAGTTGAGTGCCGGCAGGAGCCGGACAATTTGCGTGCCGCTGGGGATGGTCAGCACGCCGGCTTCGTGGAGTCGGTTGACCATTTGGAGGCTCGAAACCGTTTCTTCCCGTTTGAAGCCCGGGATTTGGTCGAAGGGCTGCAATTCGATGCCCAGCATGAAGCCCAGTCCGCGGGCTCCCCGCACCACGCCCGGATACTGCTCGGCCAATCGGGAAATTTCGGCATGCAGGAAATCGCCGGTGGTTCGCACGTTGTCGGCCAGTTTTTCCCGTTCGATCACGTCGAGGATGCGCAGCGCCACCGCACAACCGAGCGGGGTGCCGCCGAAGGTGGTGCCATGCGTGCCCGGCCCGAGGATTTGCCCCAGCGCGACACCGTGGGCGTCGTCGCGCAGCCAGAACGCCCCGATGGGGAAGCCTCCGCCCAATGACTTGGCCATGGAGATGCCGTCCGGAACAAACGATTCGCCCCCAGCCACGCCTTCGAGCATCCGCTGGAAGCTCTGGAACCGACCGGAGCGGAAATGCCCGCACTGCACCGCATCGACGAGCAGCAGCAGCCGCTTTTCATCGCACAGCTTGCGCAGGCCCAACAGGTATTCGGCCGACGCCGGGGTAATGCCGCCTTCGCCCTGGATGCCCTCGATGAGGATGGCCGCTGTCGCTGGTGAAATGGCCGCGCGCGCCGCCTCCAGGTCGTTGAACGGGATGTGCCGGAATCCTTCCACCATGGGTTCGAAGCCCTTCTTCACCTTGTCCTGACCGGTGGCCGAGATGCTCGCCAGCGTGCGCCCGTGGAAGGAGTTTACTGCTGTGAGGATTTCGAAGCGGCCCTCGTCGTGGCCGAATTTCCGGACTGTCTTGTAGAGGCCCTCGTTGGCCTCGGCTCCGGAGTTGCAGAAGAACACCTTGCCTGGCGCCAAGTGACCCACCAGGCGTTGGGCCAATCGGCCTTGGGGCTCCTGGTAATACAAGTTGGAGACATGGACCAGCCGTCGGGATTGCTCCACCAGTGCCTCGGTGATTTCGGGATGGGCGTGACCCAGGGAACACACGGCGATGCCGCCGCCCAAATCGAGGTAGCGTTTGCCGGAGACATCCCAGACATGGCTGCCGGCGCCGTGGCTCAAGGCCAGGTTGAATCGACCGTAGCTCGGCACTACAAAGCGTTGGAACAGCTCGCGGATTTCCTGTTGCTGATTCTTCAGGATCGGCGGAGGCGTCGGCAGGATCACCCGGTCATTCATCGTGTGGCGCGATATGCGGTCGCAATCTTTCCAAACGCAAAGAAAAACCGATGGATACCCAAATCGATCAAGACCCCGCCCGACAGAATCCTTGCCCGGTGTCACGCATCGTGGTCTTTGGAGTCCATGGAACGTGATACGCTCTTTCTCCTGAAGCACTGCTTTGTGGATGGTCCCGGGACGGCCTTTTATTGCCCGGAGTGTTCCGAGGTCAACGGCCTGCTCCACTACCATCCGGAACTGCGCCACTCGGTGGATGTGCGCTACGTCGAGTTTCAGCGTCCGCGTCCGGAGGTCATTGCCCGAGTCGGTGAGGCCAATCAGTCGTGCCCGGTGCTGGTGCTGGCGGCGGGTTCACCGGGCGACGGACCCGAAGTGAAACGCGCCGAGGGCCAGGGTACTCGATTTGTCAGCGGATCCCGCGACATCGGCAACCATTGGGCCAACCGCTTCGGCACATCGCGGCCCCACTAAATCCCGCGACGATTGGGTTGCCATGACGACACGCTTTAACAGTGGCCATCGAGTTCTGGCGTCGCTCGTTCTGGCCTTCACTTGCTTTCGCCTCATGTCCCAGACACCGCTGAATTCACCGCCCCCTCCCACCGCCTCGATTCCGGCTGCCGAAGCCTGGCTGGCCGGCGCGGCGCTGGCTCCGGAATTCCGGGTGCCCGCCACCCGCGAGGCGTGGAACACCCGTCGGGCCGAGATCCGCACCACGCTGGAGGGCCTGCTGGGGCACCTGCCGCCGCGGCCTGCGCGGCCTGCGGTGACCACGCTGCTGCTCGAAGACCGGGGCGAGTACCGCTTCGAGAAGTTCACCTTCGAGAACGGAGCCGGCGCGACCGTGGCGGGATACGTATTTCTTCCGCCGCAGGCCCAGGTCCGGGGACCGTTGCCGGCGGTGCTCTACTGCCACTGGCATGGAGGCCAGTACGACATCGGTAAGGACGAGATGCTCCGCACCAACGCCGTGCCCGTGGCGGCCGGTCCTGCCTTGGCTCGGTTGGGTTATGTCGTCCTGGGCATCGATGCCTATTGCTTTGGCGAGCGCAACGGTCAGGGCCCGGGCGGACTGGCCGAAAAAGGCTCCGCCGGCGAGATGACGGCGTCCAAATTCCAGCTGTGGGCCGGGCGCACTCTTTGGGGGATGATGTTGCGCGACGATCGGATGGCCCTCGATTACCTCGTTTCTCGGCCCGAAGTGGATCCGCAGCGCATCGGTGTCACCGGCATTAGCATGGGAGCCACGCGCACCTGGTGGCTCATGGCCCTCGACGAACGACTCCGGACCGGCGTGGCCGTGGCGTGCATGACGCGCTACACCGACCTCATTCGCGAAGGCGGCCTCAAGGCGCACGGCATTTATTACTTCGTTCCGGGCCTGCTGCGGCACTTCGACACGGAGGCCGTCATGGCCCTGGCCGCACCCCGACCCCTGCTGTTCATGACCGGTGGAAATGATTCGGGTTCCCCCGCGTCCGGCATCGCCCGGCTAGAGCCGCCGATTCGCCAGGCCTACCGGCTTTACGGAGCCGAATCGGCGTTCGAAAGCCGCGTCTATCCCGACCTCGGCCACGTGTATACGCCCGAGATGTGGGACCGCACCCAAGCCTGGCTGGCCCGGCACCTCGGGAAATAAGGGATCCGTCAACGATTCTGAAGGGCTGTCTTCCCGGAGTCCGTCCGTCTGAGCATTCCCTGATGCACCTCCGAGGTAGGGCGATTTCTCCGAAAGCGCCACGTCGGTAGAGACGGACCGCTCGGAGATCGGTCCCTACCTGGAAGCCCCTTGGCCGATATCCCGGAGTCCTGCTACTAGGTCATCGCCTCAAACGGAGCGGTTGAATTCGCTCAAGGCGGCGGCGAGTTGGGCGGAGGACATAGATTTGCGCAGGGCGGCCATCTCGGCATTGGCCCGGACATCGCAGCGCTCGTTGAGCGGGTGTCCGGCGTGGCCCTTGAGCCAGCGCCATTCAATTTGGTGACGGCTCACCAAGCCGTCGAGTCGTTGCCAAAGATCGACGTTCTTCACGGGCTCCTTGGTGGAGGTCTTCCATCCGTTGCGCTTCCATCCGTGGATCCAGGACAGGATCCCCTGACGCAAGTATTGGGAGTCGGTAAAGAAGACGATTTCGCAAGCCTGATTGAGCACGCTGAGGGCTTGAATGGCCGCCTGGAGTTCCATCCGGTTGTTAGTGGTCGCCGCCACCGCTCCGCCGATCTCCAACTCCTGCCGACCATACTGCAACACCGCCGCCCAGGCCCCGGGCCCGGGATTTCCCTGACATCCACCGTCGGTATGAATGGTGACACGCTTCAACGGGCGACAGTCTGGGAGCGGAGAGGCCAAAGGGGAAGCCGGCACCGCAGCCCGGTCATAACCTGACCCGATCCCGACACGGCCCGATCCCGACACGGCCCGATCCCGATCTTGCCCATTGAGAGGCACTGCCGCCTAATAGCCCCCAACGTTCCATGATCCCGCTCCAAGCGCCGTTCACCGCCGACAAGATCCAGGCCCTCAAGGTCGGGGATGAGGTCCTGATTTCCGGGGTCCTCTTCACGGGTCGCGATGCCATTCACAAATACCTGCACGAAGGCGGGGAGCTACCGCCCGAGGTGAACCTCCGCGACGGGATTATTTACCACTGCGGACCCGTGGTGCTGAAGGATTCGGATGGTTCCTGGAAGGTCACCGCCGCCGGGCCGACGACGTCGATTCGCGAAGAGCCTTATCAGGCCGACATCATCCGCGATCACGGATTGCGCGGCGTCATTGGTAAGGGCGGCATGGGTGAGAAGACGCTGGCCGCTTGCCAAGAGCATGGATGTGTTTATTTGCACGCCATCGGTGGCGCGGCTCAGGTGCTGGCCGAATGCGTGGTGCGTGTGCGCAACGTGTATTTGCTGGAGAAGTTTGGCTCACCCGAGGCCATCTGGGAGCTGGAGGTGCGCGATTTCCCCGCTGTGGTGACGATGGATTCCCATGGTCGTTCGCTCCACCGCGAGGTGTACGCCGCCAGCGCGGCCGCTCTTCAGGAACGGGTTTAAACCCGCATGGACTTGGCTGAATTGGGTTGGGATGCGGTTTGGGAAGGCGACTTCACCGCACATCGCCAGAGCGGACTCGAGCCCGCGCGGGTCGTCCATGAAGACAAGCTTTCCTACAGCGTGGTCGGGGCCTCCGGTGACCGTCCTGCGATTATTACTGGCCGCTTGAGGCACCTTTGCCCGCGGGATCAAGACTTGCCCAAGGTCGGCGATTGGGTGGCGGTTCGTCCGGTTCCCGGTGAATCCAAAGGGGTCATCGAGGCCATTCTGCCGCGGCGTTCGCAAATCGCCCGGAAGATCAACGGCCGGGGTACCGAGGCGCAAATCGTGGTGACCAACATCGACGTGGCCTTTGTCGTGCAGGCGATGGACTCCACCTTCAACGCCCGGCGTCTGGAGCGCTTCTTGGTCATGGTGCTCGAAGGCGGTGTGCGGCCGGTGCTCGTTCTCAACAAGTTGGATTTGTGCAAGGCCCCGCGTCGGATGATTTCGGAGGCCGAAGCCGTCTCGGGCGGCGCGCTCGTTCTGCCGGTGTGCGCGAAGACGGCCAAGGGCACCGGACGCTTACGGGAGATCCTCGGGCCTGGATTGACGGCGGTCTTCATCGGCACTTCGGGCGTGGGCAAGTCGAGCCTGATCAACCGACTCGTAGGAGGCACGTTGCAGCCGACTCTGGAGGTGCGGGATTCCGATTCCAAGGGACGGCATGCGACGACGTGGCGCGAGATCATCCCGGTGCCCCAGGGCGGGTTGGTCATCGACACGCCGGGCATGCGTGAGTTCCACCTGTGGTCGGCCGATCTCGGCCTGGACACGGCGTTCCCGGACATCACCGAACTGGCCGTGGGTTGCCGCTTCCGCGACTGCACCCATGGCGCGGAGCCTGGATGCGCCGTGAGGTCTGCGCTCGAGGCCGGTGCCCTCGCGGGTGGCCGTTACGAGAGCTTCCGCAAGCTCCAGGCCGAGTTGGTCGAGGTGGATCGCGGTCGCGTCGAGCAGGAGCGCCGGGTCCGATCGTCCCGGCCCAAGCCCTCCTCGCGTCATGGCTTCCCTCTCGACGAAGGCGAGGGCGAGGAGTAACCCCCCCAGAGCCCTTGCTCCCCCCGCTCGCGGACCTGAATCCCCGGCGTTGAGGAATCTCCGTTCCAGACCACCTTGAATGTGATGTTGGATTCCGAAGCCACCTTTCCCGCCACGCGTGCGGCCGCTCTGGCCCGGTGGCAGGCATTCCTGCCCCAAGCAACGCGTTACGGAGCGTTGCGCAACCAAGTCGTTCCCGGACATCCCCACGTGACGCGGTTGTCTCCGGCCCTGCGGGCTCGATTGGTGACCACCGAAGCGTTGGTGGGCTCGCTGCTCGAGACCTGCCGCTTCGAGGCTGTGGAGAAACTGGTGCAGGAGCTGGTGTGGCGCGATTATTGGAAGGGTTGGCTCGAGTTGCGACCCGGCGTTTGGTCGGACTACCGCGCCGAGGTGGATCGCCTCCGCCGACAGGCCGATCCGGCGCTGCTCCGACGGGCCGAGGCGGTTATGGCGGGCCAGGGCGGCATCGCGGTGCTCGATGGATTCACCCGCGAACTCATCGAGACCGGGTATTTGCACAACCACGCTCGCATGTGGTGGGCCGGGTATTGGATCCATGTCGAACGCCTGCCCTGGGCATTGGGGGCCGACTTTTTCTACCGGCATCTCCTCGACGCCGATCCCGCCAGCAACACGTTGGGATGGCGTTGGGTCGCCGGCGTGCAAACCCGGGGCAAGGCCTACCTGCCACGCCGCTCCAATTTAGAGAAGTATTGCGCTGCAAATTTCTTAGCCGATCCCACCGGCCTAGAGCGGATTGACGATTCGGTCGTGGCGGCGGTTCCGCTGCCCGACGAACGGCCGGCGGAACGGGTGGCGTGGAAACCCTTGCCCGACGCTCCCAGTATCACCGAAGGCTCCGCAACTCCGCCTGGAAGCTGGGGCCTGTGGGTGCACGGCGAAGATCTGAGCGTGGAAGAATCCGGCTTGGGACGGATGCGGCCCGACGTGTTGCTGAGTGTGTTCGACGTCCAGCGGGTTGCGGCCCTCGGCATGGCCCCGCGCCGCATCGCCTATTTAAAAACGGCTCTGGCCGACGGACTGGCTCGGGCAGGCCATCACTTCAAGTGCCCTATTGAATCGTGCGAAACGGGCGAGGGCCTGGCCGAGGCGCTTGCGCGGGTGGCCCGGGAACGCGGCCTGGCTGGATGGGTGGCGATGCGTCCCTCGGTGGGCCCGCTGGCCGATGCGATTCCGGCGATTGAGGCCGCCTTGGCCCGCGATGGCCGGAAGGTGATGTGGTGCCGCCGCCGGTGGGATGAGCACTTGTGGCCCCAAGCCTCGGCCGGGTTCTTCGGGTTTTGGGAGAAGGCCCAGCGACGCCTGGCGACCCAGGCCGCCGCCCGTGCCCAGAGCCGGGACTCTCAGCAACCGGAGCTGTTATTCTAATGAACCCGACCCGACCCACCGGTTCGACCCACGCGGGGCCACCGACCGGTCGTCCCGCGCTGGGCCCAATTTTCGCGAGGCGCGCCGACTGGCAGGTGGTGTGGTTCAAGCGCGATCTGCGAATGGGCGACCACGCACCCTTGATGGAGGCCTTGCAGCAGGGTCCCGTTCTTGGGCTCTACCTGTATGAGCCCGAGCTGCTCGAGTCACCGGAGTGGGATGCGTCGCACTCCCGCTTCATCGCCGATGCGCTCCAGGAGTTGGAGTCGGAGTGGAGCCGGCGTGGAGGGTGTCTGCTGTTGCGGCGTGGCGAGGCCGTGGAGCAGCTCGAACGACTGCATCGCGAGACGGGTTTTCTCCGGCTTTGGTCGCATGAGGAGACGGGCAATCGTCGGACCTTCGACCGGGATCTCCGTGTCGCACGCTGGTGCCGTGAGCGCGGTATCGACTGGCAGGAGCGACGCCAGGACGGGGTCGTCCGGCGGTTGCGATCCCGCGACGGCTGGGCCCAACGCTGGGCCCAGAGCATGTCAGGCCGCATCGAGTCGTCCCCGGAGGTGCTCGGATCCGGGCGTCCGAATGGCCTGGTCTCCGACGGTGTTTTGGGTCCGGAGCAACTGGGCTTGGATCCAGTTATTCCGATCGAACTCCAACGCGGCGGCGAGTCAGCGGCGCGGGAAGTGTTGGGGAGTTTCCTGGAGGAACGCGGCGTCGGCTACCGAGCGGAGATGTCGAGCCCCCTCACCGCCTGGACGGCGTGCTCGCGTCTCAGCGCCCACCTCGCCTGGGGCTGTGTCTCCATGCGCAGGGTGCACCAAGCGGCCGGGCACCGGCAGGAGGCCTTGCGGGCGATGCTCAGCGCTGGGGAGCCGTTGGATCGCCGCTGGTCTGGCGCTCTCACCAGCTTCCAGGCGCGCCTGCGGTGGCATTGCCACTTCATGCAGAAGCTCGAGGACGAGCCGCGCATCGAGTTCGAGAACTTCAACCCGGTCTATGACGGGTTGCGCGAGGCCTTCACTGAGTCCGAGGAAGGCCAGCTGCGCCTTGAGGCGTGGCGTCAGGGGCGCACGGGCTTCCCGATGGTCGATGCCTGCCTGAGGGCAGTCCGAGCCACGGGATGGCTCAACTTCCGCATGCGTGCCTTGGTGATGAGCGTGGCCTCCTACCACCTCTGGCTCCATTGGCGTCCGACGGCGATCCACCTGGCCCGGTGCTTTCTCGATTTCGAGCCGGGGATCCATTTTAGCCAGGCCCAGATGCAGAGCGGCACGACTGGCATCAACACCGTGCGCATCTATTCCCCGGCCCGTCAGGCCCTTGAGCAAGATCCGAAGGGCGTGTTCATTCGCCGCTGGGTGCCTGAACTGGCTGGCGTGCCCGACGTCTTTCTGGCCGAGCCGTGGCGCATGACGCATTCGCAGCAAGAGGCCGTCCGGTGCGTGATCGGTGTCGACTATCCCGCCCCGAGGGTCGACCCCCGTCGGGCGGTGCTGGAGGCCAAGGAGTGGATTGCCCGCGTGCGATCCAGCGTCGCTGCCCGTGAGGCGTCGCGTCGGGTGTACTTGCGCCACGGCAGCCGTAAGGGCCACGTCTTTCGCGGGGCCGATGCCGAGGCCCGGTACCGCGAGGGTCTGCTCAGCGGGGTGTCGGACCCCAGCCCGGAGCGGGATATGGGCCCGGTGCAGCAAGAGCTCTTCGCATAGCCTCCAAGAAATTTTAGGTTCAGGTTTGGGATCTAGGTTTTGGAGCCTGCGAAGATCTTCCCTGATGGAATACCGCTTGGCGCGCGGCGGTGGGATCCCCGTCGAACCGGGCGGGGTTGCGCTCACACTTCCCTGGTCCAGACTGGGATCGTGTCATTCAGCCTGTCGTCTCCGACAAGGAGTTCTTCGTCTGGTCCCGTCCCGCCTTCGAAGGTGCTCGTCGTCGGGGCGGGCATCGCAGGCCTGTTGGGCGCCGGCGAACTGCAGCGGGCCGGGCTCACCGTGAGGGTGATCGACAAGGGACGCGGCGTCGGAGGGCGCCTGGCCACCCGACGGATCGGTGACGCGATCTTCGACCATGGCGCCCCGTGTCTCGACCTTCAGGGTGGACG
>CAINWP010000120.1 GCA_903854475.1 uncultured Verrucomicrobiota bacterium | reverse complement strand
GCCAGCACTCAAGGGGACATAGACGAAGGAGAACTCGCACTTGTCGGTGGCCGCGTAAGTTGCCGGATCTTGTTTGTTCTCTTCGACCGAGCGGACGGCCACGGTCCAGCCCTTGCCGTCAGCGGTGGGCAAGCAGTTGACCTGGGGACCTCTGGCGGTGCCGTCGTCGTTGCCCGTCAGGAACAGCAAGCCGTCGTTCTTCGAGTTCACCTCAGGCAAGGTGAGCGTGGCCAGACCACCGAAGGTCTCGCCGCCCAAGTCTTCCCAGCGGAGGAGTGCCGCGGAGATTTGACGGTCGATGACGAACGAACCTTCGCCCGCAGCGGCGCTGTGCGAGAAGGCTCGGCTCCAGCGGCCCTTGGCACCTCCGGAAGCGTCGGCGAAGTAGCCGGCCTTCCAGCCCTGCGAGTAGGGGAACCAGGCCACCGAGTTGTCGAAGGCCGCGCGCTGGAAACCGCCGGCGCTATTAGCCTGGGCGTTGGGGTGGGCAGCGGTGTCAGCCAACTTGGCCATACGCAGATAGAAGTCGCCGCCACCGAAGGATCCGTCGTCCATGTTGAAGTGGCGGGTGCTCGAGCCGTCCACCGCCATGAAGGCGTGGGCGTAGAATGGAGCCGCACCGTCATTCCATTGAAGCGATCCCACCTTGCGGGTGGAGGTCACCAGAACGCCGTGTTTGGGCGAGGGGAACCAAGATTGCGCCGAGGGCACGCTGGCTTCCGGTGCCCCATAACGCTGGCGGGTGGGGTTCGAATAAGGCCCGAGGTTCTCCTGGGCTGCTGTTGCATCGCGCACGCCGATACCGAAGTCCAGGGCGCCGGCCGCATAACGGGCGATGCCGAAGGGCAGGGGTCCTTGTTCTCCGTTGATGCTCAAGAGCAAGTCACGGGAAATGGTTCCGAAACCGCCCGTGTTCCAAACGATGGGGCCGCTCTGGGTCTTATCGGCGGTGTAGCCAACGCCGTCGGTCGGGAGGCTGATGTGCCAGTTCACGGCCGTGACCGTGCGGTCCGGGTAGGTGCCGGGAGAATTGGTGCCGGCCGGTGCGCCGGATACCGTCGCCGCGGGGGGCAGAGGAGTGTTTCCAAAGCTCTTGAAGCTGGCTCTGACGCGGTTGGCCGCATCCTCGTTGCTGCTGATGTGGGCCACGGCGCCCAGACCGACATAGACATTGGTCGGGAAGGTGTCCATCTGGTATTCGGCGACGACCTTCCATTGGATGCCGTCGGTGGAAACGAAGGTCTGGAACAAATTGCGTTCGCGGCGGGCTCGGAGCCAGAGGGGGAACAAGTCGCCCTCATTCGGGCGGTAAGTACCCTCGTAGGGGCCACCATCCACCTTGACGGAGCCGCTCGGAGGATCATCAGTACCGCCGTCCTGGACGGGGCGGAAAATCGTCTCCACGTAATTGGCACCCGCGATGGGACTGGCGTTCAGCTGAATGTTCGGGCTGCCCGGGGTCAGATTGGCTCGGATGTGCAAGGCGCCCTTGGCGCTCTTTTGAGTCGATGCAGCATCGTCGGCTTCGACCGACAGTACTTGGACGCGCACGTCGAAGTCACCGCTCCGCAGCTGGTGCAAGTAGGAGAAGGAGTCGGCATTGTCCCAAGTATCACCGCCTCCAGCCGTGAGGGTGAACGATCCGTCGGAGTTGGTGGCTACTTTCGAAGCCACCGTGTTGTTGATGTCTACCAAGGTGAACATCTTGGCCGGCTCGGGAGGTGTGTTGGTGGTCGAAGCAGCGCCGGCGTAGAGGCCGAAGTCGTCGATGCCCCAGTACCAGCTGTCGGTGCCGGCGTGGGTGAAGCGGAAGCGCACTTTGGCCTGGTTGTCGGCGCTGCTCACACGGAAGAGCTCGTAGCGCTTGGACTCGACGCGGTTGTCATTGACGCGGCCCTGGATGAACGGGGCCAGGCTGGCGGTGATCGGAACACCGACGAAGGCACCGTAAGTGCCGCCGATGATAGTTCCAGCGTCGTCGGTGTAGTTGGCCAGGTCGCCATGTTCCTTGTTGAGGGTGGCCTCGGCGTCCAAGGATCCGTCCTCCGCTTTGACCAGGTCCGCTTCATCCATGAGGTACACCAGGGGCAGCCACTGGGCTCCCCCATTGATGGAATATTCCACGGCTCCGATACTGTCTTGGTTCTGCTCCCAGAGACTCTTGAAGGCCAACTGCACGTTGGTGCGACCCGAGAGGTTGTAATCGGGCGTCGTAATGTGCATCACCTGGCTGCGGCCGATCGAATATCCCGAGGTGCTGAAGAGGAAACGACCCTTGGCCAGCGGTTCATTCAGGATTTGTCCGTTCACCACGTTGGCCGGGTTGATCACGTTCACCCGTTGGTAGTCCGTCCCCCAGTCAGCGGGGTTTTCGGGATTGTTGTAGGTGACGAAGCTGCCGTTGAACCGCGAGGCATCTACGCTGGTCCAATCGGCATACGCCGCGGAGCCGAGGTTGCCGAAGTCGAGCTCGGTGTTGGCGATCTCGACGTAGGACTTGCGCGTCCAACCGGCGGGCACCTGTCCCTCGGGAATCGCATCGAAGTTCTCGAACACCAAAGGCGCGGGCAGTTCGATGTTGCGGTAGTTGGCCACCTGGAACGCATTGGTGAGGTTGAAGGTCTTGGCCGGGACTCCAGTGTCCGAGAAGGACAGCACATAGACGTTCGACGAGGCGGGGGCTAGCAACAGTGCGTTGGTGAAGGTCACCGAGGCTTGCTGGGCGGTGCCAGTTACCGTGGCTGCCGCGGCTTTGCCGTTCAACGACAGGCGGATCGACGCGAGCGCGATGCCGTTGGTCAGTTCGGCCCGGTAAGGGGCGTTGGGCGCCACTCCGGTAGTGTCGGGGGCCGGGCTCGTGGACACCACGCTCGCCCCGCTGATGATCGGGACGGCCACGGTGATGGGCTCACTGGCGAGGATCGTGTATCCGTCGTTCTCCAGCAGGTAGGCGCGGTACTTGCCAACGGCGGTGAGGCCCTTTTGGAAGGTGACCAAACCGCTGGCCTTGCCTGCGTTGCCCGCCTGAGTTCCATCCACGTAGTTCCAAATGGTCGAGCCGGTCGAGCCCGGAGTCACGCCTTCGGGATAGACGCCGATCCAGTCCTTTGGGTTCGCAGGACCGTTGGTGAACCCGAAATTGATGGTCTGCCCGGGGGCGTACCGGTTGGCGGAGGGGCGAACTGCCGGAGCCGTCGGCGCGATGACATTGAAGGAGACGTTGGTCACCACCGTGTAGCCGTCGTTGACCAGGAGGTAGGCGGTCCAGACGCCGGCGAGGTTGAGCCCCGATCCGAAGGTCATGCTGCCTTCCCGGAGTCCGGCTCCCGCAGTGCGGGTGCCGTTGACGTAGTTCCAAATGGTCGAGCCGGTCGAGCCCGGGGTCACGCCTTCGGGATAGACGCCGATCCAGTCCTTGGAATTGCCAGGACCACCGGCGAAGGACACCGAGATGGCCTCGCCCGGGAAGTAGTTCTCAAGGCTGGTGGTGACGGATTGCGCTGTGAGGGCTTGGCTGCCGAGCAGGCAGGCCAGGAGCGCGGCCTTCGGGAGTCGCCCAGGTTGCGGGCACCGAGAGGATGGGGATGGTTTCATGGGTTCAATTGAGGTTCAGGAGTTCAGGAGTTCAGGAGTTCAGGGTGAGGTTGGTTCACAAGGAAGATGGGGGGTGAGGTCGGGAGTTCGTGATCGCGGAACTTCACGGGGTGCAGACCACCGGCGTGATTCCGTCGGGCCCGGGTTGAGCCCAGTCGGTGACGATTTGCACGCCGGCCTCGGAGCCGATGGGAACCCATTCGGTGTCGTTGGTCCGGCGCACCCAGCGGTGGGCCTGAGCTTCCGAGCGCGGGATCGTGGGGGAGGGTCCTCCTAGCCGGGCCTGCTCCATTTGTCGCTGCAACTCGGGCGAGTAGCGCTCGAGGTAGGCCACACGCCATGAGGACCGTTCCTCGGGCTTGCCGCTCACCGAGACGATCACCGCGCGGTAGCCGTCGGCATCCGGACCATCGACACCGGCGACCGGGGGGATGGCATCGATGGGGCCCTCGAAGAGCCGCCCGGCGCTCAGGTCGTAGAAGAATCCGCGGGGTCCGCCGGTGTCGGACGACCAGGTCCGGTACAGCAGCGCCAGAGCCGCGGCCGCTGCCACAGCGGCCCCGACGAGTTGGAGATTTTTCGGAGTGGCCATCGGCGTGTCAGTGGGGATCGGCCTTGGCCGACCACCAGCACTCGTTGGTGTTGCAAGGGATGCGGCCTGGGTCGAGCGCGCGCGCGCTTCCGTCGGCGAAGGCGTAGTTCGAACGGCGCTGATGCCGCACCGCACCCTTGTCGCCTTGGGCCAGCCGGTTGAAGCCCGGTTGGTTGGCGTCGCCCAGTTCCTTCCAGATCCACCAACGGTCCGAGGGCCACACCCCGTAGACGTCGCTGTGGCCGTCTCCGAACAGGATTAATTGCGAGGCCGCCTCCACCATCCCCCACCGGCACAGGTTGTTTTCATACCCGGCCGGCCGTCCGAAGGGCGGTTGGGCCCCTCCCAAGAGCCAGTGCACGTTGACGGCTGCCAGGCCGCTGGGGATCTCGATCTCGCCGGGCGTCAATTGGCCGATCACCCAGGGACTGGGCCGCGAATTCGGCCGGGTTCTAGCGCTGGCGTAGACATCGTTCTTTTCGGCTGGGCAGTCGTAGACCCTCGGGTTCTGGCCGACGTTGGGGTAGAGGTAAGCGCGCCAGCTGGATTCGCCGTTGGGGATGCGCGCCTGAATGGGCGGGAAACCGTCGGAATTGTCGTTGGTGTACAGGTGGAGGGCCACCCCCAACTGGCGCAAGTGGTTCAGGCAGGCGATGCCCTGGGCCTTGGACTTTGCCCCCGACAAGGCCGGAAGCAGCATGGAGGCAAGCACCGCGATGATAGCGATCACCACCAGCAACTCGATCAGCGTGAACCCGACGATGCGGGCTCGTTTTCTGGTCGTTTCGGGAGGTTTTTGAGCACGCCGCACTCAGTAAATGTATTCGGCGATCGTCTGCAGTTCATCCAACAGTTTGGTGATGAATGGGTGACGCGGACGTTGCGACTGAGAAAGGGCCGCTCGAGCACGAAAAAGGCCGGGAAGCGTTAATCACTGTGGATCACGCTTCCCGGCCTGTCAGGCCTGTCAGGCCTGTCAGGCTCTTAGCCCCGTGGAGGGCCGACTACGAGCAACCGAGGCTCTCACCACAGTTGAGGCACTTGTAGCAGGCTCCGTTGCGCACCGCGATGTGCCCGCACTTCGGACACGGCGGCGCGTCCTTCTGGTTCTGGATGGTCGCCGTCAGGGAGGCGGCGATCAGGTGGCCGGCGGCCGCAGCGGAGGCGATGCCCTCACTGGTGATCGTGGTGGCGCTGACCTTGAGCATCAGCGACCCCTCGGCCTCGTCGGCTAAGGCCAAATCACTGACCGGGCGGTTTATCTTTTTTTTTAGTTCCGCTGCTACGGTGGGCATGGGCAGTTCGGCTTGTCCGGCGTTGGGCGAATTGGCCTCGCGATAACCGGGAATGAACTGGCAAGCCATCCAACGGAACACGTAATCGATGATGGAGCTGGCCTGACGGATGTCTGGGTTGCGGGTGAAGCCACTGGGTTCGAAGCGCTGGTGGGCGAACTTCTTGACCAAGGCCTCCAGCGGCACGCCGTACTGGAGCGACATGCTGGTCAGAGCGCCGACCGAATCCATGAGGCCACCGATGGTCGAACCTTCTTTGGCCATGGTAACAAACAACTCGCCGGGTTGAGCGTTGTCGAAGAGACCCACCGTCAGGTAGCCCTCGTGGCCGGCCACGTCGAACTTGTGGTTCACAGCCATGCGGGTGTCGGGCAGGCGGCGACGGATCGGGTGGCGGGAACTTTCGCGCAGTGAGCCCAACTCGGTCTCCAACTCAGCGATGCGGGCTTCGAGGGTTTTTGCCTGCTCAGAAGCGTTTTCGCGACCGGCGTCGGTTTTATCGCCACCTTCGCTGGTGCGCTTGGTGTTGAGCGGTTGCGAGCGCTTGGAGCCGTCGCGATATATGGCCACGCACTTCAGGCCCATTTTCCAAGCATCTACGTAGGCACTCCGAATTTCGGACGTGGTGGCGTCATTGGGCATGTTCACCGTCTTGGAGATGGCTCCGGAGACAAACGGTTGGGCCGCACCCATCATGCTCAAGTGCGCCTTGTAGTGAATGCTCCGCTGGCCCTTGAAGGGCTTGAAGGCACAGTCGAAAACAGACAAGTGCTCAGCCTTGAGGCCCGAGGCGATCACAGCCCCGTCGTCACTGATCACGTCCTCGATGGTATCTTGGATCTCGATGTGCTTTTCGATGGCGGAGATGGCGCTCGGCGAGTAACCGAGGCGTTGGAGGGCCTCCGGAACGGTGCGGTTGACGATCTTGAGCATGCCGCCGCCGGCCAGAAGCTTGTACTTCACGAGGGCGATGTCGGGTTCCACGCCGGTGGTGTCGCAATCCATGAGGAAGGCAATGGTGCCGGTGGGCGCGAGCACGGTGACTTGCGCATTGCGGTAGCCCACGTCACGGCCCCGGGCGATGGCGCGGTCCCAGGTGCGGCGGGCCTCGTCCTTCAGGTAGGCGAATTCGCGGCTGGCTTGGATGCCTTCCACGGCGTCGCGGTGCTGTTGAACCACCTCGAGGGTGCTGGCCACGTTGTCCTTGGCCTTTGTCTTGGCGACGCCTCCGCAAGAGGAGTCATGGTAGCCCGGAAAGGCGCCTTGGATGGACGACATGTCGGCGCTCTGTTCGTAGGCGTGTCCGGTCATGATGGCCGTAAGGGCCCCAGCCAGTGCGCGACCCTCGTCAGAGTCATAGGCCAGGCCGTAGCTCATGATGAGGGAACCGAGGTTCGCATAGCCCAGACCCAGTGTACGGAACACGTGGGAGTTCTCGGCGATCATCTGGGTCGGATAGCTGGCGTTGTCCACCAGGATCTCCTGAGCCGTAATGTAAATGCGGACTGCGGCCTTGAAGCGATCGACGTCGAACTGCCCGTCGGTCTTCTTGAACTTCATTAAGTTCAGGGAGGCGAGGTTACACGCCGTGTTGTTGAGGAACACGTACTCGGAGCAAGGGTTGGTCGAGTGGATCGGCTCAGTGCCCTTGCAAGTGTGCCACTTCTGGATGGCGCCGTCGTACTGGAGGCCAGGATCGCCGCAAACCCAGGTGCCTTCGGCAATCTGGTCGAGCAACCGGGAAGCATCCTTCTTCTCGAGGGGCTTGCCGGTCACGGTGGAGAGCGTCCACCACTCCTTACCGTCGATCGCCGCCTGCATGAACGAGTCGGAAACACGCACCGAGAGGTTCTCGTTCTGGTACATCACTGAACCGTAGGCCTCGCCGTTGAACGAGCCATCATAGCCCTGCTCGATGAGCGCCCAGGCCTTCTTTTCTTCTTTGGCCTTGGCCGTGATAAACTCTTCCACGTCACCGTGCGTGTCGCGGATGGTGTTCATCTTGGCAGCACGACGAGTCTTGCCGCCGGACTTCACCACGTTGGCTACCTGGTCATAGACCTTGAGGAAGCTCATCGGACCGGACGGACGTCCGCCGCCGGAGAGTTTCTCGCGGCTGGAGCGAATCGGGGTCAGGTCGGTGCCGGTGCCAGAGCCGTACTTGAAGAGCATGGCCTCTGAGTAGGCCAATTCCATGATGCT
The DNA here is from genome assembly GCA_903854475.1 of uncultured Verrucomicrobiota bacterium. Lineage (GTDB taxonomy): Bacteria > Verrucomicrobiota > Verrucomicrobiia > Limisphaerales > UBA9464 > SXXZ01. Next base: position 15,225 of record CAINWP010000120.1, on the reverse strand, counting down.
CTCCATGTTGTCTTGGACCGACTGGATGAAGCATGCGCTGGCCTGCGGGTACTCATACTGGGTGGGGGCGCGGCGGGCCACCTTGGCCTTGCGGTCCCAGAACCAGTTGCCTCGATCGCTGTCCTTACCGACCTCGTACTGGTGATAAAGCCCTACGTTGAACCAGACGGGCGAATTGAAGGCCCCGTATTGGTTGACGCACAGCCAGGTCAACTCGTCGTAGAACACCTCTCCATCTTCTTTGCTAAAATACCCGTCGGCCACACCCCAGTCCGCGATAGTCCGGGTCACCCGATGAATGAGCTGCTTGACTGATTTTTCCCGCTCCGCCTTGGCCGGATCTCCATAGAAATACTTGGAGCACACCACCTTGGTGGCCAAAACGGACCAATTCTTCGGAACCTCAACCCCTTCTTGTTTGAATATGGTCTTACCTGAATCATCGGTTATCTCTGCGGTGCGGCGGTCCCATTCGATTTGGTCGAATGGTTTGATCTTGGCGTCGCTGAAGAGCCTCTGAATGGGCAACTTGCCGGAAGAGGACATTGAAGCCTTGGACGCGGACGCCTTGGACGACGAGCCTCGGAGGTTGGCCTTAACGGTGGCCTTGTTTTTTGCCGACCGGCGAGAGGAAGCCGGGGCCGATGAAACGACGGAATCGCGGGCGTCGAGCATAGGCAAGATAGAGAATTCTAGGATTGGATATTGGGTTGAATGTCTTGGACGGATCAGGCGATTCCCATCTGGGGTCATTTGGGGTCATTTGGGGTCATTTGGGGTCATCTGATCCGCTGAAAAACGTCTGATATCAGCCAAAAAAACGGGATTAAATCAGGTTTCTTTGGCTTTCTTCAGTTGTTTCCGACCCAACGGGTTGGGGCGGAGGGAGAACTTACCCCCATATCTTGTGGTTACAAGCCGCTTCTCTACAAAAAACTACGTTCTCGTTAAACCCGGAGAAACGCGCGTTTTTTTACAAATGTAAACGTGCGGAAGTGGGCCCTCATAAGGTCTTTTTCAATGACCAAATTTGAGGGTTGGAATTTCGCTGCGGAGCACTCTCTGTAACGTCCCTTCTATTTGCCTCGAAAAGAGTGCAAAAAACCGTTGCCCTGAGCTCGAAATTCGCTTTGCAACCCGATTAGGTCGATTAGAGGCTCGGGTTCAAAGGCCTTGTTTCCCCGCTTTGCCGCCGGCTCCCGACACAGTAGCTTTGCCATCGACCGATATGATCCGCTCGTTCGCCTTCACCACCGCCGGACGGCTCCATTCACGGGACATCGATTTGTTCCTGATGCCCACCCTCTTGGCGGACACCAATCTCTTCCTTTGGGTGGATCTGGAGGACGCGTCCCCGGAAGACACCCGCAACTTGTTGGAGGGTGTCTTCCATTTCCATCCACTTTCGGTGGAGGACTGCATCAACGTGAGCCCGTCCCCCAAGGTCGAGACCTATGAGCCCAAGGAAGACGATCGTTTCAATCCCTACTTGTTCATGGTCATTCACGCCGTGGACTACAGCCGCAAAGACGGTGCCTTCGCCACCAGTGAGCTGAACTTCTTCCTCGGGAAGAACTTCCTGGTCACCTACCACACGGTGCCGCTGCGAAGCATTGCCGTCATCGAGGAGCGTTGCTTGCGCAGCACGGTCCACGTGGCACGTGCCCCCGATCGCGTGGCCCATGCGCTGCTCGATTCGCTGGTCGATAACTACAAACCGGCGCTGGAGGAGCTCAGTATGGAAATCGCCGACCTCGAGACCGAGGTGCTGGAACGACCCGATCCGGCGACGTTGCAGCAAATTCTCAAGGTGAAGAAGGAGGTGCTGCACCTGCGCCAGATTATCGGCCCGCAGCGGGAGGTGCTGCAGCGCTTCGCCCGGGGTGAGTTCAAGTTGATTCGAGCCCATTTGGTGCCCTATTACCGCGACGTGTACGACGGGCTCTTCCACATCGGCGAACTGGCCCACGGGTACATGGATTCCCTCTCGGGCATCCTTCAGATTTACCTTAACATGTCGGCCAACCGGACCAGCGAGATCGTGAAGGTGCTCACCATGATCACCATTATCACGACGCCAATGACGCTCATCGCCTCGTGGTACGGCATGAACTTCAAGGGCATGCCCGAGATCGATAATCCCCATGGCTACGTCTTCGCCATCGTGCTGACACTCATCACCACCGGGTTGACCTTCATTTATTTCCGGCAAAAGCGATGGCTTTGAATAGGCGCAACCGGGTCAAATCTGGCTTCCTCGACAAAGCTCTGGGGCATCTCGGACGCTTCGATCCGAGCGGTCTTCAGAGTGTTGTGCAACGGTTGGCCAAGGAACGGGAGTTCCTCGAGAGCCTTTTTAACACCATCGACTCTGGAATCATCGTCACCGACGACAAAGGTCGCATGGTGTACTTCAACCTCATGGCCATTCGCATGCTGGGCATCCCGCCGGAGACTGCCGAGGAGGAACTGGTCACGCGTTATCTGCCTGATTTGGACTGGGCCCACATCTCCGCCCTCGACCGGGCCGGTGGCAACGGGATGTTTCGAACGGAGTTCGAGGTGGAATATCCCCGGCACCGGTTAATCCGCCTGCACGTCCGACCGCTGGACAGTGCGGCGCAGGGGAGTTCTGGACTCGTCCTCGTGCTCAATGATGCCACCGAAGCTCGGCAGGCCACCTCTGAGGCGGTCGAGGCCGAACGGGTCCATGCGCTAACTCTCTTGGCCGGTAGCCTGGCCCACGAGATCGGTAATCCCCTCAATGCGCTGCACATCCATCTCCAACTCATGGCCCGCGAAGTGCGCAAGCTTCAGCGCGTCGACGGCGTGCCCGATCTGAAGGAGGCGGTGGATCGGCTTAATGGTTTCCTGGGTGTCGCGACCGGCGAGATCGATCGGCTCGACTACATCATCACCGAGTTCCTCCAGGCACTTCGGCCCTCCGCGCCCAAACTCCAGGCTGGCTCTCTCAATGACACGGGGCAGGAAACCTTAGCCCTGCTCCGGCCAGAGCTCGAAGATCGAGGGCTGAAGGTGGTCAGCGAACTGGCCTCTGGCCTGCCACTGGTGCTCTTCGACCCGGCTCAGCTCAAGCAGGTGCTGGTCAACCTCATCAAGAACGCCATGCAGGCCACGCCGCCGCAAGGAACCCTCACCGTGCGCAGTGGTTCCACGCAGGAGGCAGTGTGGATGGCGGTCAGCGACACAGGTCCAGGGATCCCGCCAGAGCAGTTGAACCGTATTTTCGAGCCGTTCTATACCACCAAGAATAAGGGGACAGGCCTGGGCTTGCTCATCGTCCAGCGGATCATCCGTGACCATGGCGGCCGGATCGAACTGGAAAGCACCGTAGGCAAGGGCACCACCTTCAAGCTTTGGCTGCCTCTGCGGGACCGCCGCCCGCGCATGATTGCTTCGAGCACCTCGGCGTCCTGAACCGACCCGATCTCAGTGGTTCTGGGCGTGAGCGTTTTCCAAGAAAAAGCCGGCAAGCCCCGGTGAGGGCATTGCCGGCTTCGATTCTGACGCGGTTGGTCAGTGGAACGCGATGATCGAATCCCCCAGTTTGTGGATGGTTCCGATAATCTCCGAACGCATTTCCGTGCCGTCGGCCGCATTGAGGGTGAACTTCACGCTGTATTGATCGGCCTTGGTGAGACCGTCGATAGCCAGGAAGACGCTCTTGCCGTCCACCGACAAGGTCGCCGACTTCACCTCTAGCTTGTCATGTCCATCCTTGCCGGGGTTCTTGACTGACAATTCCGGGGAGCCGTAGCCGCCGCTGTAGCGGTAGTTCCAGAGTTCCACGGAATAGTTGGCCGCATCTTGGGCCACTTCGTTCTTGAGTGGGGTGCTGAAGGTGATCTTCAGCCCGTTCTTGGCCGCGTGGGCCTTGAGGGCGGTGCGGACCGGTTGGCCGGTGTAGCGGACGCGGAAGAACCCGCCATCGCGGGTGGCTGCGTTCTGCCAGCCCTTGAGGCCGGACAGATAGAGTTGGCCGTCCTTGGGGCTGAAGCGCCCGCGCATGATGCCGCTCTGAAACTTGAGCCCAAAGGGCACTAGCGAGGCCTGCGTGGTACCACCGACGGTGTCCATGCCCACGCCGTACAGAAGGCACTTGCCGTAGCTCATGAACAGCGGCGAACCCTTCCAGGGCCCCCACTTGTCGCTGGTGACATACACCTGACCACCGCTCGAGTTGTCCCAGCGCATGGGCAACCACGCGATGGGCTCGTCATAACCCGTGGGGACGGGCATGGCGCTGTCCCAGCCCTTGAGCTTGTTGGCCTTGCGGGCTTCGGGATCGCTTGGGTTGACGCGAATCTCGCGGCCATCCGGGTACTTGAGCGTGAGCTCGCGCTGGGCGGCTGGAACCATGCCCATGAAGGAACCGGGGCGGACCAAGTTCAGCTTCGAGGAGGGCATCCAATGGCCCTGATTGTCGCCCACCAGCACCGTGTCGTCGGGTCCAACGGTCATGCCGTTCGGAGCCCGCAAGCCGGTGGCGAAGACTTCCATCTGCTTTCCATCGGGCGACACCTTGAGAATGGTGCCTTGATGGGGTGAAGTCACACTGGGTTCCCACGGCGCGCCCTTGGCGTAGTAGAAGTAGCCCTTCGAGTCGGTGTGCAAATCGAGGACGAACTCGTGGTAGTTGGGCGTGACGACCGTGTCGTTGTTGAAGTTCTCGTACAAGTCGGCCTCGCCGTCCTTGTTGAGGTCCTTCAGCCGAGTGATTTGGTCACGGCCGGCCACATAAATCTCACCCTTCACGACCTTGAGTCCGAGCGGTTGAAACAGACCCGAGGCGAAGCGTTTCCAAGTGAGCTTCTCGAGCTTCTCATCGATGCCCGAGACGATCCACACGTCGCCATGGAAAGTGCAGACCGCGGCGCGTCCGTCGGGCAAGAAGTCGAAGCCCCCGAGGAAGGTGCTGACCCGGTAGGGATTCGGGAACGGCTCGGTGAGGGTGTCCACCACGTAGCTGCCGTCGCCGCCGCCGGTGTTAAGCTTGCCCTGGGTCGATACGGTCTCGGTCCAGTGGGCCGGACCGCCCTGCGTCAACTTGCGCAGATCGGTGGCCTTGCCAGCCAGTGGGGGCAGGGTGTCTCCGGACGCGATGGCGATGCGGAAGGCGGATCCGGCACGGGCTTTGGCCAGAGTGAAGACCACCTGGCCGTCACGGACTTGCAAGGCACCCTGGACATCAGAGTCGACCGAGATTGCCAGCGACGTGCCCTTGGCGGCATCGCGCAGCACCAGGTGGTTGTTCCCGGTGTTGCTCGCGACCGCACCGGCCGGAGCCGAAGCGATGACGATCTGACCGCCGCGGATCGATCCGAGCGGCTGGATCGTACGCACGATGACCGGCTTGTCGGCGGTGCCCTCGAGCGAGGGGCTTTCCAGCACCTCGACGACGCCCACGGTGTACTTCAGCACCACTTGGTTACCGTGCAAGTAGAGCCCCTCGTAGTGGGCCCAGTCCTTGGGCAGCGGTCCTTGGTGGTCTTTGCGCGCATCGGTGATGTTGCCCTGGGAGTCCGACCAACCCGGTCCCATCGCGGTGTCGAACACGATGTTCGTGCCTTTCACAGACGGGGGCGGCGGCCACTCGATCTTGGTCAGGGTATTTCCGAATTCGAGGAATTCGCCGGTCCAGGCTACCGACAATCGCAGCGTGTCGAGGTCATAGACCACGTGGCTGCGTTGATCGGTGCCCAGGTTAATGGCCAGGCCCTTCATGGCCGCGGCGACGCCTTTGCCGCGCAGGACGGTGCCGGACCAGAACGGCCCGCGAATGGGCCCGGTGGCCGGGGCCTGCGCCACAAGGCCCGAAGGCAGGAGAGGCAACGCCGCCGCCGCCAATAGGCTCCAGAATGCAGATGACTTCATGGATGAGGAGTGGTTGAAAACTCCAGAAATCGTCCGTCACCCATCCCCACAACGCAAGGGATACTAGGTAGGGACCGATCTCCGAGCGGTCCGTCCCCACCGACGCGGCGCTTTCGGACAAATCGCCCTGAGATAGCGAGGTTCCCTAATCCCTCAATCGTGTCTCCAGTGTTCCGTCGTCGGTGGTTCCATTTCCTTCGTTCCGAACCTCCCCCGGCTATCCGTTGGACAGGAGGGCCAGTTCGGCCGACAAATGGGGCGTGGAATTGCGCGAGTTTGCCGAGCGGATCCTCTGCGCGACGACGCTGGAGGAAAAACTCATCGACCCGCCCGGAGAACGGCTCACCGACGAGCGCCCTGGGTCCGTGTGGGATTTTGCCGCCGACCCGACCCGACCCGCCGAACTGCGCTTCAAGCCAATGGGCTCCGACAAGGCGGGCACCGCCGGCAAGGCCGAGTTTCCAGGTCTGCATGGACTGGATGATGAGGCAGGTCGCGGCAAGGTCCTGCACTTCTTCGCCAATCACGAACTCCTGGCCACCGAATTGATGGCCTTGGCGCTCCTGCGTTTCCCCGACGCGCCCCCAGCTTTTCGACGAGGGGTCCTGCACACGCTGCGCGAGGAGCAGGAACACGTGCGCCTGTACCTCGACCGCATGAAGGCCTGCGGCATCCGGTTCGGCTCGCTGCCCGTCAGTGGCTATTTCTGGCGATCCGTGGCCCCGATGCGGGAACCGATGGACTTCGTCACCGGCCTGAGCCTCACCTTCGAGCAGGCCAACCTCGATTTCGCCCGCGTCTTTTCCCGGGGGTTCGCCGAGGCGGGCGACCTCGAGACGGCCGCCTTGCTGCGCCGCATCTTGCACGACGAGATCGGGCACGTGGCCCACGGATTGAAGTGGTTCCGCCAGTGGAAGGATCCGAACTCCAGCGATTGGGACGCGTTCTGCGGATCCCTACGCTTTCCGCTGTCTCCGCAACGAGCCAAAGGCGTCGAGTTCAACCTAGAAGCCCGACGCGCGGCCGGTCTTGAGCCCGAGTTCATCGCCCAGTTGGAACTCTTCGCCCGCTCCAAAGGGCGCACGCCGCACGTCTTCCTCTTCAACCCGCTGGCCGAGGGATACATCGCCCGCGGCCTCGGATTCACTCCCGCCGCCCCGGCCCGTCAATTGGCCCGCGACCTGGCCCACCTGCCGCAGTTCCTGGCCCGCCGCGACGACGTGGTGGTGGTGCCCGAGGCTCCAGCCCCGGACTTTCTGGCGACCCTGAAATCGGCCGGCTTCGAACTGCCCGAGTTCGTGGTGGCCCCGGAGGGCGTTCGATTGGGCAATGGGCACGGCAACGGCCATGGGCTCACCGATTTGCTCGGCGAACGCAAACTCGGCGGCCTGCGCCCCTGGGCTTGGGCCCCGGATAGCCTGGAACGCCTGGGCCCGCTTTTCCTGCAAGTGACCGGCGATGACCGGGGCCCGGACGACTGCTTCAACCCCCGCATCGCCGAGCTGTATTCCAAGGCCTGGAGCGCTCGGTTTTTGCGGGAAATCCATTCGGAACTCGCGGCGGTCTTCCCGGCGCTGTGCCCGGTCGAAACGATCGGGCTTCCCGTCACTGAGCTTCCCGCCGCCCTAGCAGCCATCAGTGATTTCCGGGCCCGTGGATTTCACCGGTTGGTGGTCAAGCAAGTGCTCGGATTGGCCGGGGCCAATGCCATTCGGCTCTGGGAACCCGAACTCCTGGAGACCCAGCGCCGCTGGATGGCCGAATCTCTTGAAGCCGGTCAAGTCCTGGTGGTGGAACCTTGGCTGGAACGCCTGGCCGATTTTTCTGTGCAATTCGAGCGGACGGACGGGGGCTTAAAACGCATCGGCTTCACCGATCTCTTCAACGACCACCGCGGACAGTTCCTGGCCAATGGGGCGAGCCCCGGCTTCGAGCGACGTCCGCCGGCGCGGGTGGTGCGGGCCTTCAACTCCTGGCCGGATGCGCCCGGACTCCTGCGGCGCGTGTACGAAGTCGTCGCCTCGGCGCTCGAAACGCGGTTGGCCGCAGTCGGTTTCCGTGGGCCCGTCGGCATCGATGCCCTGGTGTGCCAAACACCCGAAGGGCCCCGACTCAAGCCCGTGGTGGAGATTAATCCGCGCTACACCATGGGCCGCCTCACCCTCGAGCTCATGCGGGTCGTGGCTCCCGGCAGCCATGGACTTTTCCGACTCATTAATCGATCCCAGCTCAAGGCCTCCGGGTTCGCTACCTTCGCCGACTACGCCCAAGACGCGGTGCGCCGGCACCCGCTTCACCGGGCTGGTTCGCCACAGCCGCGCCTCCGCGAGGGCGCAGTCTGCCTCAATGATCCCTCCCGGGTTCAAGTTTGTGGAGCCCTGTGGGTTGTGGGTCGAAACGAAACAATCTTGTCAACAACCTGAAACCCATCGGCTGCAAATCGAGTTAAATTATTCAATCCAGTGACAGACGGATGACCCTGTCACGGAATGTAATCTGCCTTTTTCAACGCTGTGACTGGATGGCGTTCTGTTCGTCACTTCAGCGTGAATGATCTGGAGGAGTGCCCCGAACTTCATGGAATTCAGGTCGTTGTCTGCCTCTCCAGAAGCAATCTGGCGGATTTACCCTCATTGAGTTGCTGGTAGTCATTGCGATCATCGCGATCCTAGCCGGTTTGCTCCTGCCAGCCCTTGCGAGTGCCAAGCAGAAGGGAAATCAGGCCGTCTGTTTGAGTAATCTGCACCAAGTCTCCTTGGGCACGACGATGTATGCTCAGGACAATGCAGACTCGATGCATTACTACATCGATTCGGACGGAAAACCGCAGGTCCCCAACCATGGGCAGTGGACGCTGACTCCGAGTCACAACGCGCTGCTAGATCTTCAAAATCCCAATCAGCGGGTTATCTCTTATTGGGGCGTCGCCTATGTCAGTTACTTCGGTGGGGCACGCCGCGCCTTCCGCTGCCCGAGCGCCAAGATTGTCGACGAGTGGCGGGAAACTGGTTTGGCCTATCCGAGCGAATTTTGGCGCAATTCGACCTACGGCATTAATCGCTACGTGGCCCTGAACCCAGGGACGGTCTACACGGCCGATCCGACGCTTCCTCGAAAAATTAGCGAAATCCCAAACCCCCAGACGACCGTGTTTGCTCAGGACTCGGCCGAGCAGCGGATGGAGGGACATGACGACAGTCTTGGGATCTTTCCGGGTTATAAGGAGGGCCTCATCCAATGGAAAGTTCGGTTGGCCAGTCTCTATCCCGGAGTCCGGATGGAGTTCGAGTGGTTCCGCCACAATCGCCAGTGCTCCACCCTTTGGCTACCCGGCAATGTGTCCACCATCCGCTACAGCAAGGGGGTGGATTATCGCTGGTACACCGGCGAACTCCCGCAGGAAAGCCCTCGATGATTTGTTCTCCGTATTCCAACTCAACCTCCACTCCATGAACCCGAAAACCACCCCCATCGCATTGGCGGTCCTGCTGTCGGTTCCTGTCCTGCAGGCAGGCATCACCGACCAATTGGTGACTCACCTCACCTTTGATTCCAACTTGCTGGATATCTCCGGCAAAAGCCATCACGGCACCGCCGTAGGTAACATCCAGTACGGCCCCGGACAGGTCGGAACGGGCGCTGTTCAACTTTCCTTTAAGAAGGACGGCACCAGCTTCAACTACGTCACGTTGGGGGCTCCGGCCGATCTCAACTTCGGCACCTCGACGGATTTTTCACTGAGCTTCTGGACCAAGTTCCAACAGTTCGTCTTTGACCCGCCGTTCATCGGCAATAAGGACTGGCTTAGCGGGCAGTATCAGGGATGGATGGTGGCCACGGGAACCGATGGTCGTCTTCAGTGGAACTACGGTGGTTCACCGGGTCAGCGCAAAGACTACGATGGTCCGGGAAGCACCCTGAACGATGGTCGTTGGCACCACGTGGTGGTCACCTTTCTGCGCGCGGGCGAAGTGATGACCTATTTGGATGGGGCGCTGGTTGATGAGCGCGATGTCTCCGCAAGCCTCAACACTGTGGACACCGTGGTCGGACAGGCCGTCAATCTCGGACAAGATGGCACCGGTCGGTACACCGATGGCAACAGCGTCGAGATCAGCGATCTAATGATGGATGATCTGGGGATCTGGCGACGGGTGTTAACGGCCGAAGAGTCCAAGGCCATTTATGACGCCGGGTTGGCAGGCAAGGCGCTTGAGACGGTTGTCTCGACTCCGACGGCACCGGTCCTGGTTCGCCAACCATCGGCCGCCACGGTTGTGGCCGGTGAGAACCTCACCTTGCGTGTGCTCCCCCGCGGCACATCCCCCTTCACCTTCCAGTGGCGTCGTGGTTCGGTGAATCTCCCTTTAGCGACCAATGCCGTGCTCAATCTGAGCAATGTTCAGGCCTCGGATGCAGGCCAGTACACCTGCGTCGTCGGCAACAGTGTCGCGAGTGTGGCGACGGACTCGGCTGAGATCACCGTCGATGCGCAACAGGCACCGACCATCGCCGAGCAACCGTTGAACATCGCCGTGGGACCCAACGGCCGCGCCCAGTTTCAGGTGCGTGCGGCCGGCGTCAACCCCATCGCTTACCAATGGTTCCGTAACGGATCCCTCATTGCCGGGGCCACACAACCGGCCTTGGTGCTGGCCCGAGTTCAATCGGGTGATGCCGGGCGCTACACCGTGCAAATCCGTGCCGCCAACGGGCAGACTATCTCAAGCCAGGAGGCGACGTTGACAATTGTAGACGACATTCGCCAGGGCTTGGTCACCCACCTGACCTTCGACACCGATTTCAGCGATGCGTCGGGTCGCAACAACCATGGAACCCCGGTCGGATTGCCGACCTTGGTCGAGGGCCGTGTGGGCAAGGGCGCTTTGCGGTTTTCCCAGAAAGCCGACGGTTCGGAATTCAACTACGTGACGCTCGGAACTGCGGCCGATTTGGAATTCAGCGTGGATGCGGATTTCTCGTTTTCCATGTGGGTGAAGTTCAGCAATTGGCAGCGCGACCCGGTGTTTATCGCCAACAAGAATTGGAACAGTGGCGGCAATGTGGGCTATGCGTTGGCCACCGGTGCCGATGGGCGTTTCCAATGGAATTATGCCGAGCAGGTGGGTGAGCGCCGCGATTACGACAGCGGCCCGGGGTTGGTTGGCGACGGGGCCTGGCATCATGTCGCAGTGACCTTCCAACGCGGCGGTGAAACGGTGACCTTTGTGGATGGCAAAGAAACTAATCGCCAACCGTTGCCGACGACCGGAACGACCGTCAGCCCGGGTCTCCCGACCAACATTGGTCAGGATGGCCGCGGAAACTACACCGACAACGGCACGGTGAGCATGGTAGATGGCACCATTGACGATGTGGCCATCTGGCGTCGATCCATCACGACCGATGAAATCCTCAGCATTTACCGTAAGGGACAATTCGGCGCCAACGTCCAGGAAAAGGCCCTCAGTGAGTCACTCGTCGCCTGGCTGCCGCTAGATTACGACACGTCCGATCGTTCCGGCCGCGGCAATCATGGTGTCCGCGCGGGCAATCCTCGATTTGTCGAGGGTCGTTCGGGTGGCGCGATCGCGGTGACCTCGATCACCAACGGTTCCTCGTTCAATTACGTTTCGCTGGGTGCCCCTGCCGATCTTCAGTTTGGCAAGGACATCAGCTTCTCGGTCTCACTTTGGACTTCGTTCACCAACTGGACCGGTGACCCGGCCTTGATTGGTAACAAGGACTGGCGCAGCGGAGGAAACCAAGGGTGGGTAATCGCCACGGCGGGCAACGGTCGCCTTCAGTGGAACCTGGGCGACGGCGACGCCGGTGGCCGCAGCCGCCGCGACTATGATGGACCCGGCGGCACCCTCAACAACGGCGCCTGGCATCACATCGCCACCGTCTTCGATCGTCTTCAAGGCGTCGCCATCACCTATCTCGACGGCGCCGCGGTGAGCACCAACTCGATCTCCGGCGACCTCGATTTCATCGACACCGCTGCAGGTCTGGCCGTCAACATTGGTCAGGATGGCTTGGGGGCCTACACCGACAATGGTGCGGTGGGCCTTCGAGATGGACGCATCGACGATGTCGCCATCTGGCGCCGGTCGCTGGATGCGGCGGAGGTGAAGACCGTTTTCCAACGGGGCCAACAGGGGTTGAACCTCTTCGGGATGGCTGCTCGCACCAATTCGTTGCCCAATGGTGTGGCATCCGGAGACGTGACGTCCGATTCCGTGGTCTTGTGGACCCGTTCACTCGTGCCGGGTGTCCTTCGTTTCGGAGTCTCGACCAACAGTTCCTTGGATCCGTTGGTTTTTTCGAGTGCTGTCACCAATTTGCAGCCGGAAGTTCCGGTCAAGGTGTCCGTCGCGGGACTCAATCCGGGTGTCCGCTACTTCTATCGGGTTTTGGATGGGCTTGAAAACAGTGCCTTTGGAACCTTCAAAACTGCGCCTGCTCCCCAAACCTCGGTCGGGCTCCGGTTCGGAGTGAGTGGCGATTCCCGCGGCGAATTAGCGCCGTACCCGTCGATTGGCAACGTGGCCAGCCGCCGCCTCGATTTCTTTGTTAATCTGGGTGATACCATTTATGCCGACGTGCCGTCTCCTGCGGTGACCAATGATCAAGTCCGCACGTTGGAACAGTTTCGTCGCAAGCACGCCGAAGTGCTCGGCAATCAGCGAGGTGTCCCGTCGATGGCGGACCTCCGGGCAAGCACGGCGCTCTTCACCACGATTGACGACCACGAGGTGATCAACGATTTCGCGGGCGGTGCGGGCGTGTCGTCGGATTCCCGCTTCGACACCACCGGTAAGCTCATCAACGAGACCCAACTGTATCGGGACGGATTGAAAGCCTTCTCCGAATTTAATCCGCTCAAGGATCTGACCTACAAGACCCCGGGTGTCGCCCGCACCGATGGCAAACCCAAGCTGTATCGCTCTGCTCGATACGGTCTGGATGCCAGCCTGTTCTTGCTCGACGCGCGATCGTTCCGGGATGCCGAGTTGACCGCTCCCGAGGATCCCAATAACGCCTTGCAGGTGGGTACTTTCCTCTTCCAGTCGATGGATATCAATCCGTTGACCGGACAAGCGCTTCCGCGCCGCACGATGCTCGGACAAGCCCAACTCAGTGAGCTGAAGAGTGATCTATTGGCGGCGGAAAAAGCTGGAGTGGTCTGGAAATTCATCGGTGTTCCGGAACCCATCCAGAATCTCGGAGTGTTGGCTGCCAGCGACCGGTTCGAGGGGTATGCCGCCGAGCGTTCGGATATTCTCGGGTTCATCCACACCAACAATATCCGCAACGTGGTATTCATCTCGGCGGACATTCACGGGACATTAATTAACAATCTGACTTTCCAGCCCGGCAGCTTGGCCGCGCCTCAAATTCCGGTGCGCTCCTGGGAAATCACCACCGGTTCCATTGCTTATGACGCGCCGTTTGGCCCTACCGTATTGGATTTGGCTGCAGGAGTGCCGTCGGGATCCGGGACGTTGTTGAGCCAGTTCCTCGCGTCCTTGAAGCTCCCCAATCGGACCGCTTTCGATGCCTTGCTGACCCCGGTTCAGAAGGACCAAGCCATGACCGGATTGGTCAACGCTCAGATCCAACCCTTGGGGTACTCCCCGCTTGGGCTGGAGGATTCAGGCTTGGAGTTCCAAGTTGAGACAGGAGGGTCGGTTGCGACCTTCACTTACGGTTGGACGGAGTTTGAGATTGATTCCGCCACCCGTGCGTTGCGGGTGACCACCTACGGTCTCCCTAGCTATACGGCCAACCAAATCAATGATCAGCTACTGTTGGCGCAACCGAAAGTGGTGAACCGATTCACCGTCCAGGCTGAGAAACCGGCATTGCAACTGAGGCGCTTGGCCACCGGTTTTCGGGTGGTCTGGCCGAAGTCTGAGGAAGGGTATCGTCTGGAACGAACCGTCAATTTGGGTGCCTCAGCCAATTGGTCCCCAGTCGAATCGACGGTGGTCGGCGACGAAAACTCGGCTGCCGTCACCGACGAGTCAGCCGCATTCTATCGCCTCCGCAAACCCTGATCGGGCCGCCTGATCAGGAAGTCGGATTCAATCCTCACGCAGCAGCGGTCGGAACTCAAACGTCTGACCGCTGCTGCTTATATCCCCCCGAGGGGATTTCTGAGTCTCGCCCGCCATTGCCATTTGATACGTACCCGTATCATTTGGTTTGCCAGTCTGGGGGAGGACCGCCAAGTTTGATCCTCTTCGGAAACGCCTCTCCGTCATGAACGCTTTCTCAGTTGCTGCTTTGTTTTCCGGTGTTGTCGCCCTGTCCCTGCAATTGTCGGCCGCCGATGGCTGGCTCACCTGGCGTGGCCCCTTGGGGACCTCGGTGTCTAGCGAGAAGGGATTGCCGCAAAAGCTTGATGCCAAGGCTCCGCTCTGGAGCGTGGATTTTCCGGGCCAGAGCACGCCGGTCATCGCTGACGGCCGCCTCTACATCAACGGCTATCAAGGCGACGGCCAGGACCTCCAAGAGTTCACGGCCTGCTTCGACGCCGAGACCGGTCAAGAACTCTGGCGTCACGGCGAGAGCGACTTCCTGAGCGATACCATTTACCTGCGGTACGCGACCTCGTCGCCGACGGTCGATCCTGAGACCGGCAATATTTACGCCCAGCACACGCAGGGCTTGCTCATGGCCTTTTCGCCCGAGGGCAAATTGTTGTGGAAGCACTCCATGATGGAGGAGTTCGGCCGGCTCACCTTCCCCAATTCTCGTACGGCCACCCCGGTCATCGACCATGAACTGGTAATCGTGCGCGGCATCACCAGTTCATGGGGTGCTCATGGAGCCGCCGGCGACCGCTTCTACGCCTTCGATAAAAAGACCGGCGAATTGGTATGGTCGAGCGCTCCCGGCGACCGTCCGCAAGACAACACCTTCTCCCAACCGTGGCTCGACCTCTGGGGCGGCAAGCGCGTGCTCTACAGCGCCGGCGGCGACAGTTCCATTCTGGCCATCAACGCCCGGACCGGCGAGCCGCTCTGGCGATTCCCCTTTGCCAAAGCCGGCGCCAAGGGCGGCATCAATGCCTCGCTAGTGCGCTGGAAAGACAACCTGGTGGCCTTGCACGAGTCCGAGAATTTGGATTCGTCGGAAATCGGCCGCATGGCCCTCTTCCGCATCCCGGCCCCCTCAGAAGTTCAGCCCACCAACGCCACCACGCCGCACGTCTTCGGGCCCAAAGTTTTCGAGCAATGGCGCAACAGTGTTGGTTCGCTGGCCAGCTCGCCCGTGGTGGTGGGCGACACGCTGTATGAAGTGACTGGCACCGGAGACTTG
>CAINWP010000119.1 GCA_903854475.1 uncultured Verrucomicrobiota bacterium | reverse complement strand
GCGGTTCACCAGTCTCAGAGAGGACCCTTGTTGGTCCTCGTTGAGACGCTGTGAAGTCTAGCACTATTTCCTTCTGCCCCTCGCGCTCACCCAATTCGATGAGGACCGTTCAGGTCCTCGTAAGAATTGATGGTGAGCTCCTGCGAGGGTCCGTCATGTCAGTGACGGTCTTGGATTAGTAATCATCCGGAAGCAGAACGGTCGTTGCTGACCGGTCGGCTTCTGTAATTATCCAAAATTTGATTTCGTTGGAGTCATGATAGACCGAGAAAATTCTCAAGCCCTCCTTGAGAGAGAAGTCGTTTTCTTGTCCGTCAGATTCACTGACATCTCCCCAGTCGCATCGACTGTGCCTAATCAGGGAATTGATAACACTATTTTGGTCTAGTTCGTTCATGGCTGCTGGGGTAATAACAAGGATTCCCAGGTTGAATTTTTCTAATAAATTCATTTTAATTATTCTCCTCAATGAAGGCCAACCAGGCGGCACCTGGCTGGCCGGTTAACTTAGACATTTACTTCTACTTGCTCTGCGTCCTGAATCTCTTCCTGAATCTCTTCCTGTGGAGTCTGATTCGGTTGAATGGTTTCGTATTTGTAAAGCCACTTCTGAGCGAGCTCAGTTATTTTTTCGAGAACGAGTAGGTCTTCTTTTCCATATGAATTAGTTTTTTTCCAATCATTACCAACCCTGTAAGACCGGGAGATGGTCACTGAATGCCTGACTCCGTTTTGGGTTATATTAGCCCAGATAGCTGCCCGTACTGAACCAAGGCGAATTTCGTGTACTGGTTTATTTATTGTTGTCATTTTAGTTTCTCCTAAAAATGAGAGGAACCATTCCCTCTCTTCACCGCGTGAGAGAGAGGGTGGTTACTCTTATGGGAGAAACGGAGAGTGAGGTCTTTAGACCGAACGATAAATGACAGATAAACCAGTACTCTCGCCTTGGTTGGGCAGCTATCTGGGATATCCCAAAACGGAACAGCAGAAGTCCGTAGGGGCGACCTACTGGTACGGAGGGGGTCAAGGCGGCAAGCCCGAAGGGTCCTGCCTTGACGCCCGGGAGTACCAGTAGTTGGAGCCCAAAACGGAGACCATCTCCCGGTCGTACAGGGTTGGTCGGTGGACGAATAGTAATTTAGAGGCAAAGACGACCTACTCGTTCTCGAAATATATTCTGGGCATTAAGTGGATTAACTGCGGGGCCAATTGAAGCAGAGTGCCACGGGAGGCTCAGGCTGAGAGTTGGGACTGGAGGTAGTAATGTCTAACACACTCGCCAGGTGACGCCTGGTTGGCCGTGAGGCGAATCTGATGGGTTAATAGACTCATGAGGACGGTTTCCCGTCCTCGATGAGTTAGTCAGGATGCACAATGAGCCACTTGTCATTGTCGGAGAGAGTTACTTCGTCGAGGGTGAATGACGGTGATTCGAGGAAGTCGCGTGGGTCGAAGGTAAGTCCGTCGCAGGGTGTCTGTTCCCAGAGTTTGTAGAGTTCTGGGTAGTACAACTCGAAGAGTTCGTATCCTGCGTCGCGGTAAATGTAGGTGAATGATGTTCCTGAGAAGATGAAGACGTTCATGTCTTCGATGTCACCGACGGTGAGCGTGAAGAGGTCTTTGCCGAGGACTTGGGTGGCGTATCGAATCTTGAGATAGGCTTCCGTGGTGTCACCTAGGTCGTTGATAAGTTCATCGAGGATTTTAATTTCGGTGGCTGTGACGGAAGATTTATTGCCTAGGGTGACTCTGACTCCTGAATGGTCTCCAGAGGGCCAGAATTCAGCCTCGCCCTGGTTGTCGTGGTCCCAGTCGATGACATCTTGTGCTGAGAGATTGGGGAAGATGGCGCATTGGTGGCGGAAGCTGAATCCTTCGAAGGTTCCTAGGTCATTTCTCAGTGTCATTTTTGTCTCCTAAAAAAGCCCCTCGATTCCCCTGTAGTTGGAATGGGGGCGGTGAATACCTCCGGTTGTCACCGTCCCCATTCCGGGGGATTGGCGTGGTTGGCTTTTTAGGAGTGAAAGGACGGGGTGACTGCGGACCTGTCAGCCGGGAGGGGGTCAAGGCGGCAAGCCCGAAGGGTCCTGCCTTGACGCCCGGGAGGCCGAAGGTTCAGCGACTTCCAATTGGAGGTCGGTTGCATCTCGGACTGGGCGACATTGCTGTCTAGGGCGTTAGGGAATAGTTTCAATGCCAAAACACGGAAATGTAAGTTCACAGAATTACGCCTGGAACGTACTGCGTGGTTGGAGCTGAGGTCGGACGTCGTTCGAGGGTGCAGGGTGAAAAGGTTTCTGCTGCGGCAGGGGATGCCGCAAATGCAGAAACACAGAAATGTGACTTCCAGGAATGACCTCGAGAGTCAGCTAGAATTCTGTGGGATTTGGAACCACGAGCTGACCGAGTAGTTCGTCGAGTGACTTCTGGGCTCGCAGTCTTTTAACCCGGCGCTTACGTCGTGCTCGGGGCTTAAGTTCAATGATTTCTGTGGAGGGGTTCCGGTCCACCCTGTCTAGAATCTGGGCCAAAGTTTTCTTCGTCCCCCGGTTGATTAGCATTTTCATACCGTCTCCTGATTTGACCCGTGGAGCTGACGCCGGTGGGGCTCACTCTGCGGGTTGTTCCAGTAGCGGTTATGATTCTCGAGTAACTTAGTGTGCTTTTGAGGACTGACCTTTTGTCCCGTACCCGTTTGGGTTGAGCTGTTGGTCCCAATCCCAGAACCCGAGTATTTTGAACTGCTTATGGAAGCGGAAGTACTCAGCGATAGCCTCCACCCTCTCGGTTTCGGTTCTGAACTTGGCCGGGTCCAGTTTCATCTTCCTCATCATGGCCGCCTGCTGTTTGCGCTCCTCTTCGAACTCTTCCAGGAGGGTCGGGTGGGCCGCCAGCCGAACCGGTGGGCTGGCTGCGAAAGACCTCTGGATCACTCGGATTCCGGGGACGTCTGCCTAGCGCAAGGGTCTGGAGTCCGGGTTTCAGGTCTTTTCATTAACCCTCTCAGCCATAGCACGATACGATTTGGGTTACTTGCCTCTTCGGGGGGCCAAAAGTTGTCAGGATGTGGTGCCTGAGCCCGCGCTTTCAGCCCATTGGCGGTCATCAAAGACTATTGAAACACTCGTCATCGGTGTTTAAGATATCTTCATGAGCAAAATTGACCCTGACTCTTTGGACCGGGCTTTGGGCCTTTTGGGGGACCTGATGCGGGTCCGACACCATCCGCCCATCCACCTGGTCGTCTGCGGCGGGTCAGCGCTCATCGCCTTGAGGCTGGTGACACGGACGACTCAGGACGTAGATGTTTTGGCCACGTTGGAGAACGGCCAGTTGCACTGTGCCCGTCCGTTGCCGGAGTGGCTGCTGGCCGCTGCCGAGGCCGTTCGCTCCGAACTAAGCTTGCCGATTCATTGGCTCAACGACGGACCGGCGGACGAGAACCTCTTTCGCCTCGGTCTTCCCGCGGGGGTGGCCGAACGGCTGGTCGTTCGAGATTTCGGGGCGGCGCTCCAGGTCAGCTTCATCAGTCGCTACGATCAGATTCACTTCAAGCTCTACGCGGCGGCCGACCAGGGCGGTCGGCATTTCACCGATTTGCGCAAGCTGAATCCCACGCCGGAGGAATTGCTGGCGGCCGCCCGGTGGACCTTCACACAGGATGTTTCCGACGCCTTTCGTCAGGGCGTCGTTGAAGTCCTCCAAGCCCTCGGCCACGGAGATCTGCATGAACGCCTCTAGGGAACAATTTCAGGAACACGTTCTGGGCCTCCTGTGGCGTCAGTGGTCCGCGCTGGGGGTTGCGGGTCAGTCGCAACCAGTGGACCGCTGGATGCTGGATCCGGAAGCGCTGCTCCTGGCCACCACGAGCTTGGGCCGGGACCCCCGGCTGTTCGACGAAGTGCTTGATTGGCTCAATACCAACGGCCAGTTCATCAACCTCCAGCGGTTGCAAAACCTGGGTCAACGCTTCGGCGATCTCACGGTGCTGCGGGCGATGGCGGCGCACTTGGCGTGCCGGTCGGTTCATGCCAAGTGGAAGACGCTGCTACGGGAGAAGCCCACGGTGGCCGGAGCCCAACCGCTGTTCCCTGGAGTGCCAGTATTCGGCTTGCCCGACGAGCTATTCGCCCGACACGGATGGCAACGCGGCCCGGTGACGCTGCGCCAACTGAGCCAACCAGCCGATCCGCATCGGCCGACGAACTTTCTCATGAAGTTGCGCGCCCTCTTCGGCATGCAAGCCCGGGCCGAAGTCATTGCCTATCTGCTGGCCGAAGAGTCGGGGCATCCGGGCGAGATGGCCGTGCGGCTTGCGTATTTCCCCAGGACCCTCCAGACGACGCTGAATGATCTGGCCCGGTCCGGCCATTTGGAGTCCCGGCGTGAGGGCCAGGAAAAGCGATTCTGGCTCCGCCGCGACGACTGGCGCTTCCTGCTCACCTGGGCTGCCGCCTCAGGTGAAAGCGCGCCTGAGTTTCCGCGCTGGGTGGATTGGTCTTCAGTTTACGTCGCCCTGGAGTCGGTCGCCCGGTTCCTGAACCGACCCGATCTGGAGCGTGCCTCACCGGCCGTACAGGCCATCGAGCTTCGGGCTTGTCTTGAGACGCTGGACCCCGCGTTCCTCCGCGAACGCATCCACGTCCCGCCCGGGGCCACCGGGGCGGCCTACGTGGCGGCGGTTTTGGCCGAGCTTGACCGACTCCTCAAGTAGCCGTGCTGAGTGCTTAGGGGGTACGGTGACGGCCACCAACGGGTAACAGTTAGTTCTGGCGCACGGCGACTCAAAAAGGGGTCACCCATTAGTGTACTCCGGGAAGCTCGGCCCGACACGAGGCTTGCAATTTTACTGATAGAGTAAAATTTACTACTTAGTAAAGAGTCCGCTGTGAGTAAACATCGAACCATCCAGTCCGAGATGGAACTGCGTCAGACTGCCCGCGAGCTGCTGGAGTCAAATGCGGGGCTGGCATGGCGTTGGCTGGACGGCGAACCCGGAGAGCAGCTGGAGCTGAAGCTAGACAGACGCCGGCCGGCAGGACGCCGATGACCGCAAGGCAAAGCATGGAGCAGTATTGATTAATCGTGTCATGGATTCCTCCTAGTCGGAATTCTGGTTTCGGGATGGATGACTAGGCTGACGATGAGTTGTTTGAAGGTAAGCCTCTTCTTTCGAGTGCTGTTAAGCTTCAAGGGGGGCTCCCTTGTCCATCGAAGCTGAGGTACCCTCCCCTGCCCCAACGGGTTTCATAGGACGCTATGGTGTCCGTTTGGCTCAGCGTGCTCTACTGCTCGCGGTAAGGGGCTGGATAAAGCCTTGGGGGGAGTTATCGGTCCGCTGCGTGAATGTCCAGCACCTTGACATGCTGGTCGGCCTCATCCACCCAATACATCAGGGCGTAGTCACCGGTCACCGCGATCTGCATTCGTCGACCGATAGCGTCGCGGTCAAGTGCATCGGACCGCCCCAAGGGGTCACGAGCAATCGAGTGGATGGCGCTTCGAAGCGCCTCCCGCGTCTTTACCGGCAGGCGCTCGATAAACTCGATCACCTCGATGGAGACCAACAACCGGTAGGCCATCGCTCAAGTGGTCAACCTACGGTCCATCTCTTCCAAGGTGACCCAGTTCTCGGGAGAATCGTCATCAATCTTCCGCGCCATCCGGGCGCGATAGTCCACCAAATCCCTATGCCTCAACGAGACTAGGAGGGCAGCCAAACGCCTGCGCTCATCCACAGGCAGCGCTTCTACTTCAGCGCAAATTTCCTGAATGCTCACCTCATTAAGTTACGCCGGTGAGGTGGCGTTGGCAACCGCGGTTGCGAATTTGGGAGAGTTGTCTTTCATCGAGCCTTTGAGCTCAGGCTGTCGTGTCCGAAACGATTTCTTGTTTTTATGAAATCAATAAATTACCAAATTAGTCCTCATTTGCTGGTGCTTCAACCAGGGCCTTCGACTCGAGTTCGAGCGCATCGATGGTGGGAATCTGGCCACCGATGATGCCTTGCATGTCGCCGTAGAGACCGACGGTATTCTTAATGACGCGCTCGATCTGCTTCTCGCGCTCTTTCCAGTTCTTCTCCATGGCACGTCGTTCGCGTTGGAGTTGGTCTTGAAGGCTGGTGAACGCCTCGACAATCCCTTCCACCCTGCCCTTGAACTCGTTCCCGGCGAGATAGGAGTACAGCATTTCCATTTTGACGGTTTTGCCGGTGGATGCCTGTCGTTCCCGTTCGAGTTGGAGGAGTTGCTGTCGAAGGGCTGCGGCCAAGGGCAGTGCCGAAAGCGGGTCGGTGACCCAGACCCCATCGACCTGCCCAAAGCGAGCAATTCCATCGGGCAAAGCAACGGTCACCAGGATGGCCAGACTAGCACGGGTCTCGGCCATATCGTCCTTCAGTTTGGAAATCCATCCGGGACTCCACGCCTTAGTGTTCTTGGTCTCCCAGATAATGGAGCCACAGTCGGCTCCAGCAGGATTGCGAACCATCTGCACCAGGTCGGCCCCTCGGATTCCACGCGGGACTGGTTGGATGTCATCGAGGTGAAATATCCGGCGCAACTGTTCCTCGAAATCCAATTCAAGGACCTTCCCTTGTATTTCCGTGGACCCTTGGTCGGCCTTTCGCTTCATTTCGTTGAGGGCTGACTTGAGGTCTTGGACAAGTTTGTCCTTTTCCAAGTCTTTGAGTCGGTGGGATTCCTGAATTCGCGCCTCGGCATCTCCTCGGATTTTGCCTCTCTCTTCAGCAAGCGTGCGGTGGATCTTGAGGTCAGCATCCAGCACCGAGGCTTCGAGCTCCCGCTGCCTTTGGCGAAGTTCGAGTTCGAGTTCCCTGGACTGTTGAAGGTCCCTTTCATTTTTGCTCACCGCATCGGTGAGGTCCTGCAATCGCACCTCCAGTGCCTGCTCGGCTTCGGCTTTGGCCTTAGCTTCAAGCTCTCGGACCCTCGATTGAGTCCGGCGGTTCACCTCTGCATCCAACTCCAAGTTGGCCTTGTTGAGGTCTTCTTCGCGTTTCCGTGAGTCCTCCTGTTGTCGCAAGAGTTCGGCTTCTCGCTGTATGAAGTTGGCGTGGAGTTCAAGGCGAAGGCGCTCGCGGAGTTCTAGGGTCAGCGCATCGGACAGTTCAAAGGCGGTGGCACAGCGGGGACAGCGCACTGAATTCATCGGTCATCCTTGCGAAAGTCGCTCAAGGGCGTAGTCATCAAACAAGTTCTGCCGAGCGGCTTGCGCAAGGCTTCCCCCCTTGGCCAACAACTCTTGATACATTCTGTCCGCCCGGGAAATAGCCTCGGCTTGAGCAGAAGCTCGTTCACCGTCAGGGAGCGACGCCCAGAATTCGTCAATGGTCTTTCGCCGTTCACGCTCCGCGGTCTCCTCGCGTTCTTTTCGCTTGGCCTCTTGCTGTTGGAGGGTTTCGCGCCGCTTTATTTTGGCCTCTTCTTTGGCCTGTTTTTGCTCAGGTGTGATGAAGGTTCGAGGAAGCGGAATATCGGTTCTGATGGCGGCAATCAGGAAGCCTGGCGGATTGTCGGAAACCTTTTTGCTATTGGTTTTGGTCAGGTGTTCGGTCAGCTGAATCTTGCTCTCGATATAATCGGCCGGGTACTTGCCGGCCAACTCAACAGCGGTCTCTAAGCGAACACCTGCATCGACTAGTTTTTGGACAATGACCATTGCATTGGTCCGGTCAGCTTCACTTGTCCCTTCTCTCGGCTTGGCCTCAGGTGATGGCTTGGGCACCACTGGGACAAAATCAGCCTTCTCGAAATGGACATGCCAAACCCCTGCTCTCTCTTTGCGAAATCGGTGCTCCTTGGATGAGGGCTTCAGAAACTGTTTTTCGACGAGCTCATCGATTCCGCTGAGGAGTTTCCTCTTGAGGTCTGCGATTGGGGAATTTCGCGATAGGCCGATATGCTCGTAGGCCAAATTTTTCAATTCAAAGGTCAGGGAGCGTGCTTTGTAGAAACGCTTATCGAGAAACCGGTAAAGACGTCGGCTGATGGAACTTTGTAGTTCCAAGACAAAATTATAATCCAGGGTCTTGATGTTGCCGCTGGTGAAACTGCGGTAGACGGCGTCATTCCAAACGAAAAAGGAACTGGCAAACTCAAAGCTCCCCTGCCCCGCCTCAGGCTTGGGCCTACTGCGTTCGTTTTCCTGAGAGTAAATCTTGATACGCTCCAAGATGTGGAATTTTTCATCTACCCACTGGTTGGTCTCCCGGTCGCGCCAAGCATTTTGATAGTAGAGGGTGACGCCAATCCACCGGTTGAGGGCTTGGTCTATCCGGTCGTAGCTCTGGCCGTTGACGGGCCACCGGAGGAGTTTGATGAGCTGATAGCGGCTGAAGAAAACCCTGCGGTCCTTAAACTGTTGGAGTTTGCTGAGTTGGATGAGTCCCAGAAGGACCTCATCATCAGTTGAGGTGGGAAGTCCGAACGCGTCGGAACCGGTGATAGTAAGTTTGCGAGGTATCCAGTCGTTCTTCGACTTGTCGAAAATTCGGTCCTCGAAATGGAGCGTTTTGACCGCGGGGTCGATACGCTCGGCAATGGTTCCGAGGGGAAACTCCGCAAAGTTGAGCTCGTCGCGGCCTTCGGAGAATTTCTCCGGTAAGGCCGGGATGGCTCGCATTTCAGGTTTCGCGTCGGGTTCTTCCATAGTTTTTACTAATTCCTGCCTACCACCTGAAGAACAACAGCACCTAGAATTTTCAAAGCCTGAGGGATATCCCAGGCCTGTTGTTGTTTACAGGTTTTAGAACAACAAGGTTTCATATTTGTCCGTCAGAATCCCCTTTAGTTACAGGCCTTTGGTCACTCTTTGTATGGCTCATAACTCTGCAAAATGTGGCCCGTAAATCTGGACCAGGCTCAAAAAAAATGGTCCATCGGTCTGCAAAATATGGTTCAATCTTCTGTAGAGTCGTCAACAAATGTGGCTCAATAATCAGTACCTTGGCCCTGATAAAAACGTGGTTCAGGCATCGGTATGGCGCGATTACGTCACGAGGGTTTGATGTTGTCAACGGTGAGATTGATTCAGACTGCAGAAGGTCAAGAATTTTTTTGAGATTCACCCCTCGGGTAGCCGATGCACTTGCTGGGGTTGTGGACCAGGAGGAAAATGTGGCTCGTTGGTCAATGCGCCGCACCCGTGGGGGCTAGTAGTCGAGGGTCTAGTCGCTGCGATGCGTTCCCAAGGGCTTCAAACATCTACAAATCCAACGCGATTCCCTCTCGTCAGCCTGCGGTCCTTGAAAATGTGGCTCATCTATCAACAAACGGTGTTTGAAAAGATGGCTCGTTGGTCTGCCCCTGGCAGTTCTTGCTTCACCGGCACAAACAGTGGGTTTTCAGCTTAGAAAACCGCATCGATGTCAAAAACATGACTCGATAATCTGGAGACGGTGTTTGGAAAGATGGCTCGGATATCTGTAGTGAACCCATTTCGAGGGGTTACGCTAGAGTTCATGTGTCAAAAAAGTGGCTCATCAGTCGTTAACCAGATGGTTCGGGCCAATTCAATGGGGACTGGTTGCAGTTTGGGGTTCATACCGACCAGCCGGCACAATGGTTTAGACTCATTTTCAGGCGGTTTTCGGGCCATTCCAGAAAAAGTGTCTCATCCATCAACAAACGGTGTTTGAAAAAGGTGGTTCGTCAGTCGTGTCCCCTGCCCTCCAAAATTCAAGCTCTTCGAGATTCTGCTAGCAGGATTTCAAAAAAACATGTTAACAAGAAATCAAGATAACAAGAAACCAGAAGCCTGGCAGCCCAACGTTCAGTGGAATGAAAACAGGAAAACATGATATCAAAATGAAATCATGAAACCAGGGTTTTAAGAAAACATGATATCTAAATGGTTTCAGGAAATTGAGAAAACATGATTTCAAGGTGACCTGAAACCAAGAAATCAAGATAACAGGGTTTCCTGAAAACAAAATATCTTGCCATCAGGAAAGCATTCAAGTAAGAAAGCATTCATGATTGTCGCGTTGGCAAACCAAAAGGGTGGCGTAGGGAAGTCGACGGTGGCAGTCCATCTTGCGGTCTGGTTGGCAGAGAAGGGGCGCAAGGTCGCCTTGGTTGATTCGGATGTGCAGGGGTCTTCGTCCGTCTGGTTGAAAGAGGCCGCACCGTCCGTGCCGTTGTTTCGGCTTCAGACGCCCGATGATGTCTTGGAGCAACTGCCAAAGCTTAGAAGCGAGTTCGATCACGTGGTGGTCGATGGGCCTGCGGGCCTCTCTGAGGTAACCCGAGCCGTGTTGTTTGTTACAGATCTGACGCTGCTGCCATGCGGGCCGTCGGTACTCGACCTTCGGGCAGCTAGCGATGCCATCCGCGTGCTCAAGCAGGTGCAGTCGATTCGGAAAGGTCCGCCAAGGGCGGTCTTGGTACCCAACAAGGTACAAGTTGCCTACAGATTGTCCCAAGAGATGCTGGAGGCTGCCCAAACTCTGGGGATTCCAGCTGCATCGCCACTTAAATTGCGCCAAGCGTATGCCGACGCTGCGGGGCAGGGGAGTGTCGTGTGGCGGATGAAGACCAAGAGCGCCTTAGACGCCGCCGGAGAAATCCAAAACCTTTTCCAGGAGCTCCTCAAAGATGAAGCCTGAACGTCGTTCTATGACTGCAGCCTTGCAGTCGCCTGCAGACCTACCCCCCGAAGCTCTTGCTCTTATCAAGGCCGGGACTCCGAAGTCACTGTCTGCAAATCCGGTGGTCACGTCGCCGCAGTCGGAGCCGCCGGTGCCGGTACCTCCGCCGGTTGCTATGCCTCGGGAATCAGCTCCTCCTGCCAATGATTCCCTCCCTGTGGAGCAATCTCCGGAAGGGTCTCCGACGAGGTCTCGGGGCCGACCGAAGGGTTCTGTCAGCAGGCCAGGCGGGGAGGCTGAACGCCTGGTGGGCACCAGCTACCGGCTGCCGGAGGATTTGGTCTTCCGGGTCATGAAAGCTTCGGCGGAGCGGAAGATTCGCCGTATTCACCCTTGGGCCCAGCAGGATTTGGTGGCCGAGGCTTTGAATGCGTGGCTTAAAGAAGCGGGCTACTGAGTTACTTGTAGAATAATTTCTTGAAATCAAGAAAACATGAAATCTCGAAAATAAAAGATGAGGGTCAGTTTTTGGCACGACCCTCAAGTGCCTTAATTACCTTCGCGTAGAACCTTGGACCTCGTTGCTGTCTTGAGGTTGGGATTCCCGGTTGAGGTGTTCAGAGTCTTGGGTTTGGTTACAAATCCAAGAGTGCGCTTCGTTGGCCACTTTCGCCAGAAGCAGTAGGTCGTCTCTGCCGAAGGAATCAGTCTGTTTCCAGGCTTTTCCATCTCGGTACAGACGGCCAAAGGTGACGTTGTAACGGACACCAGCTTCTGTTTCGTTCTTCCAGATGACGCTCTTGATAGAACCCATCCGGACCTCTTTCGGGACGTTTTTGTTACTCATTTATCGGGACGTAACAGGTGTTCCTCACCTGTAAGGGACTCCCAGCTCGTTGGAAGCAACGGGTTTCAAAACCTCGAAACCTTCCAAAACAGATTACCATTGGTCGGGGTCGCTAAGCTAATCGGGTTCAGCTTGGGGCAGGGGAAGGTCCGCCGATGAGTACCGAAGCGGGCGGAATTGTTGGATGTTCAGTGTGTCCGGTGGGTCCCACTGCAATACGTTCCGATTCGGAATTGGCAAGGCGTCGGTGAAACCACTTAAAATCGAGGTCATGACCCGAACGCGCATCGAACTGACGGCGGTGTGGGGCAACGAGGACGCCCAGTCGAGCGTCTTGGTCAGTCGTCGCCGCTGGACTGCCATCCAACGTGGGGCGGAGTTCACCGTTGACGCATCGTCCTCCTACGAGGGCAAGCGGTACAAGGTAGTCTGGCGATTCGCCAACGGGCAGGTATCTATCGATGGCGTGGATGGGATGGAGTGCGTGGTTGGTCTCCCGCTCAGTGAGTTGGTCTCAACGGACCCATCCGCGATGGGCATTTCAGAGGCTTGAAGCAAATCCCGACGCAATCCAACACGCCCCAATAGGGCGTGTTTTGGTTAGCGGTGGTCGTTTTGGTAAGCTCCTCCTGCAGGGTGGTCCCTGCCGTCGTCTGAGTAGCAAACGCTTTTCATGGCGGTGTCAGTTGAGCGCGAACACCCGGTAAAGTTGGCAACCACCAACCTAAGGGAGCGGATTTTATCACCCGCTACGTTCGTGTCTCGTAGAGCTGGATGCATCGAGAGATGCTCGTCCAGTTCGAGAGAGGCTTTTGACAGTAATCCCGATTTTTTCGGAGTAATCGTCAAATTCTATCTCATGAAATGAATTGTTCGCGGGCGACCGTGAAAGACCTCTTCCGTTGGCTGAGTTAGGTTCAGCCAAGGGCAGAGGCCGCAATGACTCAAGAGGTGCGCGTGGGGCAGGGGTCTCGCGCAAATCCTCCGGCCGGGGTTCGGACCAAAGCACAAGTTGCTATCGGGGTGAGAGTCCTCGTTATGGGTTCGTTCAACGACTGCCGCTGCCGGGAGCCTGTAGGATGGCGACATCCACAGCCGGGTTTACAGACCCGGGTATCCGCCGAAAAAGCGGAACGTGAATAGCTCAACGGTGCAAAGCCCATAAAGGGCGAAGCGGTAACGGAACTGAAAGACGGTGCCGAAAGGGAAGGGAACTTGGATGGTGGGTAAGGGGGCGCTTCTGCGTTCTGCCCCCCGAAATCAGCCGACGAAGGGTTTTCTGGTAAAAAAGGAAAACCTCAGTGGGTTGTAAACCACACCACGCTGGGAAGCGTGAATGTGTCGTCCGTTCCTCGCTCCAGACATGGAGCAGCCGACGTGATTCAGTTCGTCAGCAGGTCATAGCTAAACGGGGAAGGTGTGTAGCTGCCGGGGTGATGCCCGGAGCCTGTCCGAGTAGGGACAGGTGCAATTCAAAGGCTGCACACTGGGAGAGTGCCTTGAGTAGGAGTGCTTGCCCTCATGCCACGAGGGAGAGCCACAGGGACACTGCAAGGCAGTGGTGTTTCTGTAGTCGGACTTACGGGTGGTGCCGGGTCCATAGACTGACCGAAAGGGGTGACGAGAGCACTCAACTGATGCCTGCCGGGGGGTGTGGAGGGACCAAATAAAGTCCTTCCACGCCCCCAGAGGGACGGGAGTCGAGGAAAGCGGGTACGAAAAAATGCTCCGGGAGGAGTGGTTTTTCATGCCAGTGAACAAGGGTCCAGCCAAGGGGTGTGGACTAAGAAGATGAAGCGCCTTGGAAGGCGCTACGACTATTACTGCGAAGCAGCAACTAGGGGAATGCAGCAGGGGGGGGCGGCGTCGAGCAAGAGCAGACGCCCCCCCACATGGTGCAAGTTCCTGGGTGGTGTGGAGCGGTAGCGAAAACGGGTTTATGCGAGCCGTAAGGAACGTAAAAACCCGTGGTTTTTAAGTGAGCACCACCTACGGGGCGTGCGAGCAGCGAAGGTTTTGGTGGCTTTAGGAGGATTGCGCCCATGAAACAAGCAACCTCCACCTTTTACGGCCCGAGAAGCCGGACGGGGTCACTTTTGGTGGAGTAAACTGGAGGGGTTAAGCGGCCTGGGTCATGAAATGTCACAACGTGTCGACTCGAGCTCATAACGAGTGAGTGGAGTCTGTTGTGGCGTTGGATTACCGGTATGAGTGCGGGACAGTCGAGGGGTTCATCCAGCAGTTGGCTGTATCGTACGTGGCCAGGGGATATTGGTTCTACGTGAGTGGTATCATTCCTGAGGGAAAGGAACCCTTGCGGACGGACGAGAAGCTCATGACCCAGTATGGGGTGAGGGTGTCGAAGTGGACTCGGGCGCGGAAGAGGAAGGCTGGCCAAGCGAGTGTTCACTACCTCCGGCATGGGCGATTCTGGGTCATCGTTGCCACGCACGGGGAGGGACACTTTTTCACGGCTGAGGGGAGTGGCGTTCGTGATTTTCGCAAACAGCCCCTTGTTTACCACGGGTACTCGGTGAGTTCTCGGCGGAGCAGGGGAGGGGCGCGCCGGCACGCGTCAGTGAGAATCGAGAGGCGGCAGTATTTAGTCCTGAGAGCCTTCTTTGAGGAGGAGGCAATGAGGTGGTCGGTTGAAAGGATTGGGCGTGAGTTGGCAGCACTGCCCTTTGCGAGGTACGCCCCGGTTAGAAACCAACTGTTCATGCTGTGGAGAGCGGTGAATCGGAGGAGAAGACAAGGGGGTTTGGAGACGGTACCTCAGGGGCTAGTCCCTTGGGGAAGGAAGCCCGTGAGGCCGTTCGGTCCAGGGCAAGGCGTTGTATGAAGAGGTGGAGGAAGTATGGAAAGAGTGGTTGAAGCAGGATTGGAGGAGAAGAGGCAGTCGTTCACCGAAGTGATTCTTCTGGGGGAAACCGGATTCGATTGGTCCTTCAACTGTGGGGGCTGTTGTGTCGGGTGCGGGTCGAGTGCGTTATTGAAGAGGGTGGTGGGTGAAAGTCTTCACGAGCAGCGCAAAGAGCACTGGATTACGATGATGCTTGGCGGAGCGGCCTTGGGGGCCGTGTGTTTGGTTCCTGGATTTGGTCAGGCAATTGGTTGTCACCGTGATGGGTGTTGTGGCCATGACACTGGGGAGCTTGAAAGCGAGGAAGACCAGGGGGTGGAAGTGGAGGTGCATGGTGCAACTCCAGAGATTTTGAAATCCGAAATCGCTTCAACGACGGGGATTCGGGCGGTGTTTGAGTCAGTCCGAGGGTTGGAGTCAGCGTTTATGCGGGCTAAATCGGCGGCTGATTTGGCGATAGTTGCAACGATGTGTCAGGAGACCTTGGCAGCGACAGCCGACGCGGTGGTTCGGTTGTATCCGGACGATTTGAAGGGGATAGACACAAGGAGTCCGGCGGTAGCGATTCACATTCTGGACACGTTTTTCGGTTCCCGAATTGGCACCAACCTCGACGAACCGAGCAGGAAAATGGTCCGTTCAATTCTGGTTTTGACCTACGACATTCAGGCAAGCGGGTTTCGGGACCGGACCCAGGCAACGGTCTCAGTCGAGTCGGTGCGCTTTATCGTCGCGACATTTCTGCTCTTGGTCTGAGGGGAAAGGTTTTTGGAAGCCACCGGAGTCGGGCCGCTCATTTGAGGGAGCGGCAGGGCGGACACTGGAGGCCCCGGGCCTTTGTGAATCCCAAAAGTTAGGTCGATTCCAATTGTCTCCTCAATTGTCTCCTATTGGGACTGAGTCTGCCTGAGGTTCTAGTGGTCTAGCGGGTTGTCGCCTCTAGAAATCCCCGCCACCAGAGGAAATCGTAGGCGTGGCGGAGTGCCACGTGTTCTGCGCCTGGGTCGTTCGGGTTTAAGAGGCTGGCGTGCGTTCGAAAGATCCATTGGCGGAGGACCTCCAGGAGGAAGCCCTCTGCTGCTTGGCCTGACAGCGGGCCGGAGTTGGCCGCGTAGAACGAGCGGAGACGACTAAGCTGAGCCGGTCCTATTTCGGTCAGTAGGGCGTCCACCGCGCTCGAGGAGGATTGGCCGAGGCTTCGGCCCTGTACTACAGCATCAACAAGAAACGCTCGCAGGGTTCCCCGTGTGCTCCGCATACGGGCCAGACTGGTACCGATGTGCGCTGACAGCACCTCGCCCTCGACGGTGGGTTCGTAGGTGCTGCGGATGAAGGCCTGCCATAGACCCATGTCACCGCGCAACTTTGAGGCTACAAGAGCACTGCGTGCGAAGCGTTGGTCAAACCGGGCACTATCCATTTCTGCAGCGAGCATCCCGCACAATAAGGGGTGAGTGTGGGCTGCGCCGTGCCCCATCGATAACCCAAGGCGCCAGAGCGACGGCGGCACCTCCATGAACTCATGCGTCAGCCACTGACTGGCCCAGTTTCGGAGACGACTCAATGGGGCGGGACCCGGAAGCGTATCCAAACTCGCGGCCACCTCAGCTCCCCGGGCAATTAGGGTGTCCGAGACTGGGTCGAGTAGTGTGTCCGGGAGAAGCTGGTCTTGCAGAGCCATTTCGGCTCCCTGAGCAAATCCCAGGGCGAAGTAGCGGGGTGCTTCCGTAGGCCGCTCAGTGAGCCCGAGGAAGGTCTTTAGCCAGGCCAGAAGCTCATCAAGGTTGGGTGCCGGACCAAGCTGGCGGTCCCGGAGCCACGTCCAGTAGGCGGCTGCCTCAACCGGACGGGACCAGAGCCCGCCGGGAGCCAGTTCGAGCCCAAGCTGCCCCTCTGCAGTGCGCTCCTCAGGGCTCTTCTTGGGTAGGTCTACCGATGGGCAGAAGCGGATATCGGCGGGCAAATGCTCAGACATGAGGTTGCCCCAATTTGCCCGCAACTCTCCTCCGCGGTCATTACCCTTTAAAGCACCAACCGGTAGAATCCATTCCCCACTCCTGGCAGCGCCTGGTAGCCACTTACAGCGGCGGGAACCACATTGAAGGGCCCGCTCACAGTTGGTGACCACGTTAACCGGGCTGTACCTGTCCAGGTGAAGGTCAGGCGTCCGTTGGTTTCGAGCTTCAGATTGAGTTTTGGAACGGTTACCGGATTGACCGTAAGGACTGCTGGGAAACTTATAACTTCGCTGGCGTTGTTCCGTACTCCGGCCGTGTAGGTGCCGGCATTGGCCAGCGCTACGGCCGGAAGCGTGTAAGCGGAGGCATTGGCTCCGGCGATTGGAATGCCATTGAAGTACCACTGGTAGCTCAAGGGTCCGGGGCCCGATGCAGTAATTGAGAAGGCCACCGACTGGCCAACGGTTCGAGTCGCTCCATCGGGACGGGTCACTATTACAGGTGGTGAGCCAGAGGGGGTTGAATCCGATAGGTTCGGGATGCCGTCGCCGTCATTGTCGGCAGGGTCCGTCAACTGGAGGGTCCACCTCCGGAAGTCGGGGTAGCCAGTGCTCAGGTTGCCATCGACGAACTCGATGATGCTTCGGTAGGTCTTTCCGACCCGTGTAAAGGTGACCGGTGTCGCGGTCAGTCGGTTCCCCGAATCTAACTGCAGGAGGATGTTGGACATCGTCACGCTATCGTCTGAGTTCACCTGATAGGTTCCGGTGAAGTTTCCCGGTGTAAAAACCGATGAGGTCGCTCTGAGTTGGATGGTGCGCTGACTTGAATTGTAGGATCCCGCCACATCCATGAGTGGTAAGACCCAAGACCCGGTGAAGATGGCTCCGGTGGTGAACCGGGTGACGGAACTGCCGCTGGTTTGGCCTGCACCTCGGTTCAGAGTGATGGTCCCACCCGCAGAACCGCCGTTAACCGATGAGACGGTAACTAAACTGGCAGAGACATTCGCTGCGAGGCTTCTCTCGGCGAAGTTCGGGATGCCGTTCGCATCGGAATCCGGCAAGAGGCTGGAGCCTCCGATTCCGACCATTCCGAGGTCGGCCAACTGATTGCCTTGATACATCGCCCAGTAGGACTGGTAGAGGTTGATGTTGCCCGGATAGTACTCGAATTCCCCATTCAGCGGCAGTTGTGGGTTTCCCCCACTCGAAGAAGGCGTGGTAAACCCCACCGCCAAGTTATTTGGCCCTGTGGCGTAGTTGATGACGATGGATTGGCACTGAAACGTGCCGCTGATGTTCTGTGCCGTTGTTGGCAAAACCAAGGAGCTGGCTGCAACGAGTCTGAGGGTCTGGGTCCAGTTCAGTTGGCGACATTTCGAGATGAAAGCCGCAAGAAGCCGGTCAAGAAGTTGCATGGTAAAGTTGTTCTGAAATCGGAACCACAGCACCCCGAGCAGCAGTCATGGTCAAGTTCTGATTTCGGAACAAATGGCGACAGAGCAAAACATGATAGGACCAACGCTGCGGTCCCTCCGGGAGGCTGAGGGACTGACGCAAGCGGAGTTCGCTGGCCGGCTCCAACTCGCAGGCTGGGACATTAGCCGTGAAACCCTGGCAAAGGTGGAATCCCAGTTCCGGTGCGTCACCGACCGGGAGTTGGTTCGGTTCGCTGAAGCTCTGGAGGTGGAGCCGTCTGAGCTTCTGAAGCCGACAAAATTCTGACGGACAAGTTGGTGGTAGAGGATGGGTGGGAGGTTTCGAACTTCGCTAAAACCCAATGCAGCGGCGGGCAAACAGAGAGACAGGTCGTAGAAAAAGGGGTCTGGCTGTAGATTTGCGGCGGAATGAATCGTTTACGGTCTCTGGTCTTTGTAGCGGTTATTTTTACCCAGGTTTTGGCCTCGTTGGCAGGGGAGACCAACTCACGGGTCGCTGTGTTCTTTTCGCCAAAGGGGGGTTGCACAGAGGCTGTGGTGGATGAGTTGGGTAAGGCGCGTGCGACCGTTCTTGTTCAGGCCTACTCGTTTACCAGTGCACCGATTGCAAAGGCACTGGTTGAAGCGCATCAGCGCGGGGTGAGAGTCGAGGTGTTGCTCGATAAGAGCCAAAGGACGGAGCGGTATTCTTCGGCGACGTTCCTGATTCATGCCGGTATCGCGACCTTCATTGATGCGCGGCACGCGATTGCTCACAACAAGGTCATGGTCATCGACGGGCAAACTGTCCTGACCGGGTCTTTCAATTTCACGAAAGCGGCCGAAGAAAGGAATGCTGAGAATCTTCTGGTTCTGAGGGGCAAGGAATTGGCCTCCAAGTACACGGCCAACTGGAGGGAGCACCGCCAGCATTCTGAACCCTACACGGGACCGGCGGCGAAAACCTCAGAGCCTCGGCCTTGAGGAAATTGGCTGCAAGAGGGCTTTAATTCTTCCGCTTCCTCTGGCTGCGGATGATTTTTCTTAGAGCCGATTCTGAGACCGTTGGCCACGGGAGCTTTTGCAGGGCCGTGTTGACGTGCTCTAAACTGAAAGCGTCTGGGTCGTAGCGGTAGCCAAGCTGGTCGATGGATTCCTTCGCGGTCTTGCTGTTGGGTTTTTTGAGTGCCTTGAGCAGGGAGAGGTATCCGGGAATTCCACCACAGTCCTCAGGCGGGCAGGCTCCGCCACCCTCTAGGCAGGTAGCAGCCAGCGGGTAATGGGTGGTGCCGGTCTTGGTCAGGAAAATAGCGTGTTCCCACGAGTCTGCGAAGTCGTACTGATAGTGGAGCGGGTCCTTGGAATTGGTCAGCAGTTTATCGAGCGAGCATTTGCGTTCGTCGATGGTCAAGGGGTCGTAGAGGTCGAAGCGGGGGTCAGCGAACGTCTTGTCCTTGAAGGTGAATTGGTGGAGGTGGCTGTTGGTCCAGCCCATAGCAATTTGCAGGACGGCGTGAAACCAACCGAGATGAGCGTTGCTGGGCACCAACAAGCTTCGCCAAACCCGGTTGTCGGTGTGTTTTAAGGTCACCGTGACAAAGAGCCCTGGGGATGAGGGTTTTCCGAAAATACTGTCCTCGTTTAGCAGAATCATAAAACGGTCCGCTCGGCATTGCTTTTGTCAGCGGTTGGATTTTAAAGGTCAAGGTTGCCGTAACTATTGGTGTGTGTGCGTCTATAGAAAAGGCCCCGTCTGCGGGGCCGAAGCCCTAACTGAGATAACCGAGCTCCCGGAGGGAGCGGTGTTCATTGCCACCGACAATGACGTGGTCGAGTACTTCAATCCGGAGCACCTGCCCTGCGCGGATGAGTTCGCGGGTGACGCGGATGTCAGCCTCTGAAGGACTAACGTCCCCGGAGGGATGGTTGTGCATGAGGATGACGCTGTGAGCTGAAGCGATGACGGCTGCGCGGAAGGTTTCGCGTGGGTGGATGAGGACTTGGTCCATGAGACCGGTGGAGACAAGAACGTGACCCTTAATCTTTTTGCGGGTGTTGAGGAGTAAGACGACGAAGCATTCGACCTCTGGGTTGAAGTAGGGATTGGAGCGGACGTGCATATTCCAGTAGGTGGCCGCTTGCGCTGGGCTTGTGCATTCGTGCATGGCGCTGGGGAGAGGGCATTCTCGCAAGGAAATGAGCCCCCACTCTTGAGGCTGAGTTTTGCGTCGGAACCTGCGCGAGCCGGTGGCAGCGGCTTCGTCGATGGCTTGCATGATGGGCGTGGAGGGAGTCGTTTCGTTCATGTGTCTCTTGGTTTGAAGGAGCGGGAGTGCTCTCTTCGCCTCCACGGGGAGAGCACGACTGCTCCTCCAAGAGACACGGTCCGCCGACCCGACGGACGGGAGTTCGTAGCACCGGCAGCCGGAGTGACAGGCTTTGCCTGGCGCGAGGACTGCGCGGAGAACGAGCGGGAGGAGGGGGAAAGGCGGAGAACGAAATGAGAGACCGAAAGCCAATGAAGCAGGCTGATGAAAAGCCGCGGTGAACGGTGGCGTGGGAGATTGAGGGATTGAGAAGTGGGGGATTGGGCGCGAGGGGTCTTTCCCAAACGACGTGAATGGAGCCCCCCGCAATGGGATGCTCGCTGGATGGTGGGGCCCTTGTGTCGGAATGAATCAGTGGTGGGTGCACGTAGTTCCTCATAGGCCTCTGAAAATTAGGTGAAGGATTTTGTTTAAGGCCAAATCCTTCGAAAGCCGTGTAAACCTTTTGAGCTGACACCGAATTTCTCTGCGCGGTTAGGCAGTTAGAGAAACTTGAGGCGTCGGCTCATAACCTTGAATGACCTGTTGAGCGAGGTCCCAGAGGGCCTTGTTCATGGTCACTTTCGAATCAATACCCCGAAGGGCTCTGACGGACCGAAGTCGCCCATTGCGTCCTCGATGTCCGTCGCAAACTCCTCCACGAATCAGGTTTTCCTGAACGCGGTTGAGGATGGTCCAGAGGTCTGCGGAGTCGTCCTCCACTCGTCTGGGCCGAAGGATGGCGTCGGGGTTAACCGGCGCTGAATCCTCGTATCGAACTTGAAGCGCGGCCTTGGCAAAATTGAGCTGTTCTCCCCACGTCATCACTCGCATCCGAAAATCGTTGATGCGCTGGCTGATAAGGGGCACCGACTCGATTACGCTAAGGCTTGCTCGTACAACCTCCTCTGTTTTGAGGCCGGAGTGCCTGAAGCGGAGGGTTTCAAATCCTCCCTCAGACACCACCAGCCCGTTGCTACAGATTCGACGATAGATTCCGGCGTGGATTTGATAGGCACATCCAGCATCGTGAGAGTTGAGGAGCACTAGCTCCACATTCCACTCATCGAGGGTGGCCATCTGCTCCAACCTCCGGAACCGGATGACGTGCTTTTGGAATCCGACGCGCTCGATTTGTCGGGCGCGCTGTTCTTCCACCTGCACCGGCATCCAATTGGCACCTTGTAAGCCCTCCACGATTTCCGAGGTGGGAACGAAGGTGTACCGTCGACTCAACCCTGGTGCAGGGCCCTGAGCATAAATGCTCGGGGCTGATTGCATCAGTGTTGCAGGGCTCAAGGCGTGGGCCTTGAAATTGGTGGTATTCAACTGAGTCTCTCTTTCTTTGCCGCCTTCCCAGTAAAACTGGGTGTGCATTTTTTTCCCCCAAACCCGGCACGTGACGGCTGGTTCGGGTTGGGGGTTTCCTAAAAAAAAGCCACCTAGAATAGGGGCTTAAATTTCAGGGAAAACCTCTGGAAACTGAGAGAGTCCGGAGAAGACCACCGAGGGAAAGTCTACCGGGCTTTTGAAACGCTAAGCAAAGAGGGGGAAGAGGGAGCGCCTAACCCCTGGAGATTGCGGGGCTTTTGAAGGCGCTGTTTAAGTGCACTAAACACAGAAAAGTACAAAATCGTAAATCTGTGGAGTTAAACCCGTGCGCGTTCGAGGTAATGGAGGCGTGGAAGAGGGGGAAGGGAGGCGGTTTCTAGTCGGCCGGTGACGTCGTTGGGGGCCTAGGAATACCAATGTAGATTTATCAAGAGCCATCGCTGCACGGGCAGAAATACTGGCGTTCCTTTAGCGGTGAAGTGTCTTCATCATCCGGCTCTTGGGCTCTGCATTTTCTCTTCGAACACTTCCCGAATGAGCCTTCGTATGACTACGGCTTCTCGGTTGGTTGTGGGTTGTAGGAGGAGGGCTTCGAGTGCAGCTGGCCTTTGGTCCATGGGCATCGTGGTGATTTGCCTGATTCTGGGCAGCCATGTCTCGGTCAGCTCTTCTTCGGTCGCCTCAATGATTTGCCCAATATTGCTGAGCTTAGAAAGGAGTTCCAAGGCGGTGGAAAGCTGCTCATCGAGCATTTCGACTGCCGAGGTGGTTTCTTGGGGTGAGTCGGCTGTTTGAAGTTCGTCGAATGTGTTGTCCAACTCCTCAACGGTAGAAGCAAGGGCTTGAAGGTTCTGCTGGAAGTCTTCGAGGTCTTCGGGGGCGTGGGGAAGGGGGGCCAGGCAATCGGATATCTCCACAAGTTGGTCTATCACCCGTCTGAGAGCCTGGCTTTTTCTGTTTTTCCAGGGCGTTTCTGCGAGTGCGGCAATAGCCTTGATGACGTTGATTAAGAGGGGATTCATCAGTTTGTGGCCGTTGATGCGTGATGATGTGGAGGCCCTGGGCTTGGCTTTCGAGGTTTGGAGAATGTGTTGTCAGCGGACAACCGGTGGTTCTGTCTGTCAACCTGCTTCGCCCCGGGCTGTAAAGGTGTGTACGGGGCGAATGGAGTCAGCGGCTGAACTTCCGGACGCAATACGCCGAGATCAAGAAGCCGACGAGGAAAGGAACAGTCATTGCAACAGACATTCCGGCGTAGTGGGCAAAAGTTCTCAGCACGCCTTTTTGCCAGTCCATGATTGGCTGAAGCAGGCAGATACCCAAAGCCAGACAAGTCCCAAGGCCGCAGATCATTGCCGACGCTTCACTTATTCGAACGAGCCGCGATCTTCCTTCTTTCATGGGATGACGCTAAGGGTTGGCAGTCCACCCAGTGGCTCCAAAATTAAATTTCTTATGACGCCAAGGTCCAATCCCCCGATTTTCACCAGGGCGACAGTTGCGCTGAGGCTTGTGCTGGGATGCCTGGGCTTTCTGGCCCTTCTACCCATGGGTGTCTGGGCAGCCTCGCTGTCGTTGGACGGTGTTCATGTGGTGCCGCACCTCCAATCCCCCGAGATGCAGTATCGCAAGAAGCCCGATTTCAGCCTCGGTGCGCGGGTGGAGGTTTACCTGCGCAATACGTCCACAGAAGTGGTGGTCATCCCGGCTTCAGCCGACATTCGGTTGCGCGGTCGCACTCCCGAAGAATTCCTGCAGACCGACGAGTGGGCGTGGCATGACTTGCCGTCTGCATGGGCCGGCGAACCGCTCCGGCTGCCACCGGGTGCCATGACTGTTTGGAGTTGGAACGGCAAGCGCGCGGAGTGGGGTACGAACACACAGACCGAGTTGGCAGTGGGTCTTCCCGGAATGGGCGAGGCCGATCGGATGCAGGTGCGCATCGACAGCCTCGACGTATGGCTGTCGGCGGTGACGTTTCTCGGCACGGGAACCCACGCTCAGCCCGACTCCTTGCTCTTCCATGTGGCCAATCGCACTTCTGGTCCGCTGCGACTCGAGGCTTGCCGCCTCTGGCTGCCGGAGAAAAACGACACGTGGCGCGCGCTCAAGGCCCAACCGTGGCTCAGCAACCGACTCGATCGCTTCCCGGCCGACGGTTTCATCCCAGCGAACCAGCGCGGCGGAGCGCGCGTTGACACGGGGCCGTTGCCGCTCACCTACGCGGCGCTGGAAGTGCGGTTGTCCGACGCTGGCGGAAAGCCGGTCACCGTCTGGACCCATCAACGCATCAAACGCGAGGTGTTCGATATCAGCGGCGGTTGGGTGGCCTCGAAACTGGGCTCCAGCAACACCCTGCACGCGGAGCCTTATCTGCAAACGCTCAGCCGAATGCACATCAACGCCGGCATGCACGAGCATGTGCCCGGATATTCGGACTCGCCGCTCTTCGAAAAGTATCCCCTCAAATACATGAACCGGCTGCAACCCGTTGCGCGGTACGACAGCGACTCGATGCTCCCGCGCATTCATGCCGTGGAGTTTCTGGGTGAGCCGCAGTACGGCGGCGGCAAGCCCGTGTCACCGCAGGATTGCTGGAAGGCGTTCGCGCCCTACGCGCCAACCCGGCTTCCGACTTCGGTGACGCTCAGCGAGGAACGGGTGTGGCGTTTCTACGCCGGTGTCTCCGACTACCCGCACTACGACGCCTATCGCGTGACCGCTCCATCGCCCGATGCCTGGGGCCAGTACGACCGCTGGGGTGGCCAACGGATCCGCTGGGGTGCTCCGCTCGAAACCATTGGCGAAATGTCTCGATCGTTGCGCGAACTCAGCCGGCCCCGTCCGGTTGCCTATTGGTCTCAAGGAGCCCACCACGACTGGAGAGGCTACGGCGGACGCAAGCGCGGTTCCCCGACCCCCGATGAACTGCGTCTCCAAGCCTACCACGCCCTCGCCAGTCGCATCACTTCGCTCTACTGGTTCAACTTGAGCCTGCGTTCGCTGGTGGCCTTTCCCGATTTGATCGAACCGATGACTCGCGTCGGCCGCGAAATTCGGATGCTGGAGAATTACTGCCTCGAAGGCGACGCCACGAGCCACGAACGCGTGTTGCGGGACGGCAAGTTGGACTGGGACTTGGATGTGGTGGCCGGACCTCGCGGGGCGCTGCTGTTTGCGCTCGACCTGGCCTACACTCCGGACCCCGAGGAACGCGTCTTCAAGTTCGGCCCGCCGCGGGAGACCACCTTTCTCTTTCCGCTGCCCGCGTATCTTCGTGCGCCGGCCGAAATTTTCCGCGTGGATGCCTACGGTATCACGCAAGTTCAGCATCAAGTGATACCAACTAACCTAATTGACCGGTATAATGTTTCCGAAGGAAGCGTTTGCTTGAAGCAGGAGCCAGTCTGGGATGAGGGAACGGACGCGGCGGGGATCTGCCCACCAGGACTGCAACCAGGACACGATGATGTCCCGCTGGTTGGATAGGCTCGGGAACACGCGGTTGCAGAGGCTGTCCTTGAGCTGGTCCCAGAGGCCCTCGACCGGGTTAAGTTCGGGACTGTAGGGCGGGAGCGTGATGATCCGGACGTTGTCTGGCAGGCCTTCGTGTCCGTCGGTG
>CAINWP010000118.1 GCA_903854475.1 uncultured Verrucomicrobiota bacterium | reverse complement strand
CCGTCCGTTCCCGGGGCTGCCGAGCAAGGTGGGATGGCCCGAGAGACTCGAGCCCTACCGGGAAGGTGGCAGAGGCCTGCCAGTTTGGTAGGGACGGTGTCCCACCGTCCGTTCCCTAGGCTGCCACAAGAGGTGGGGATGGCCCGAGAGACTCGAGCCCTACCGGGGAGGTGCTTGGTCATCTCTTTCTTTCCCATTGCTTCGTCCCGGCCTGAGCCGTGCTCAGGGAGGAGGCCGATTCTCCCGATTGCCGTCGGGGCGAGGTGAGGTCAGTGTGAGCGGCGTGAAGCGATTGTTTGCGCTCCTGTTGTGTGTGTGGTGGGTGGGTTGCGGTGCCCAACCGCCGGCCTCGGTCCCTGTTACTCCGCGAGCACAAACCTTGTCGAACGCAGGCTCGGCCGTAGTTCGATCGTCCCTTCCGGCTCCGGCTCCAGCCACCGATTCGGCGGAATCCGAGCCGGTGTTTCACTTGGCCACCGCTCAAGTTCAGTTGCCTCGGGTAAAGTTATGGATTGGCTCCCGAGAGATTGTCTCCGAGGTGTGCCACACGGTACCGCAAATCGCCACGGGGCTCATGCACCGCGCCGGAATCGGTCCTGAAGAGACGATGCTTTTCATCTTTGCCGGTCCGCGCGAACGCTCTTTTTACATGAAGAATGTGCCCTTCGATATCGATGTGGCCTATATCGACCGTGAGGGAGTAATTCAGGAAATTGTTCGCCTTAAGGCCAACGATGCCCAAGGGGTTCCCTCTAAATCGTCCCGCATCCAGTTTGTGCTAGAGGCCGCACCAGAATACTTCGCTCGCCATGGCTTTGGTCCAGGCACCCTCATTAGCACCGAGCGAGGGGCTCTCGCCGAGGTTCTGGGTCCGATCGCCCAACTGAACTGAGTCCGGACCCGACCGTTTAAAAACTCATCTATGAGGATCGCTCTTGCTCAGCTAAACACCACCGTCGGGGACATCGCCGGCAACGAGGGGCTTGTCTTGGAGGCCTATCGCCGGGGCGTCGAGGCCCAGGTGGAGTTGGTATTGACTCCCGAATTGTCCCTCACGGGCTATCCGCCTCGGGACCTGCTCCTGAGGGAATCCTTCGTCCGGGCCAATCAAGCAGCCCTCGAACGCTTGGCCGCGGCCGTGGGCGAGGTGGGTTTGATTGTTGGATTTGTCGGCGAGAATCCGGTTCGGCCCGGACGTCCGCTCACGAATGCGGCGGCGCTGTTGCACCGGGGTCGCGTGGTGGCGATCCGAACCAAGACGCTGCTGCCGACTTACGACGTCTTCGACGAAGACCGCTACTTCGAGCCCGCCTCAGAGAATGCTGTGATTCACTGGGAAGGGCGTCGGTTGGGTTTGACCATTTGTGAAGACATTTGGAATGAGGCCGAATTCGGGGTCCCGCGGCGTTACCGTCCAGATCCTGCTGCCGCGCTGGTTGCCTCGGGTGCCGAGATTCTCATCAACTTGAGCGCCTCGCCTTGGCAACTCGGCAAGGAGCAGCGCCGCTGTGCTTTGCTGCGTTCTCTGGCGCGTCGACATCAAGTGGCGGTGGTTTATTGCAACTTGGTTGGCGGCAACGACGAGCTGGTCTTCGATGGGCGCAGCCTCGCCTTCAATTCCGCAGGCGAATGCCTCGGCGAGGCGGCTCACTTCTCCTCGGATTTTCTGATGGTAGACACGGAGGCGGCGGGCGATCGCCCCTTGGTCCCCGTTGCCGACGAGGCCCTGTTGCACGATGCGCTAGTACTGGGTATGCGCGATTATGTCGGCAAATGCGGTTTCCGCTCGGTGGTCCTCGGGTTGTCGGGAGGCATTGATTCAGCCTTGGTCGCCGCCTTGGCTGCAGATGCACTGGGTGCGGAGAATGTTCGGGGCCTTGCCTTGCCTACCGAGTTTTCCAGCGCCGGAAGCATCGATGATGCGCGATCCTTGGCGGCAAACCTCGGGATTCGCTTCGACGTGGTGCCCATCCAGGGCTCGTTTGAAGCCCTCAAGCTTCAGATGGGGCCTCTCTTCGAAGGGCGCTCAGAAGACACCACCGAAGAGAATCTGCAGGCGCGGCTTCGCGGGGTCACCCTCATGGCTATGTCCAACAAGTTTGGTTCGCTGCTCCTGACAACGGGCAACAAAAGCGAATTGGCGGTGGGTTATTGCACCCTCTACGGCGACATGTGCGGCGGGTTGGCCGTGATTAGTGATTTGCCCAAGACTTGGGTGTACCGGGTGTCTCGATGGATGAACCGGGATCGGGAAATCATTCCCAGTTCGTCGATCACCAAGGCGCCGAGTGCAGAACTCCGACCCAACCAGACCGACCAAGACAGCTTGCCTCCGTATGAGGTTTTAGATGCCATCCTCGAGGCCTATGTGGTGGAAGACCGCTCGGCGGCCGAGATCATCGCTACGGGCTTCAGCGAGGCGGACGTGCGTCGGGTGGTCCGACTCATCGATTTGTCGGAGTACAAGCGGCGTCAGGCGGCTCCAGGCCTCAAGGTTACTTCCCGCGCGTTCGGAGTCGGTCGGCGCCAACCTGTGGCTCAGCGCTGGCGTGAGATTTGAGCACACGGCAGGGCCGGATCCTTGGATGAGATATTTGGGCGCAGAGGGAGGGAATTTTCTGGGGTGTTTCTGCATCGGAATACCCTGTCTTAAAATTATTCATAGCTAATTCCGAGTGAGATGATTACTAAAAACGGTTTAATTCTGTAATAATTGTATAAAAAACAGCAAAAATCCTCTCTTTTTGTTGCTAAGGAACTTTACGGCTGGGCGTTATCAGAGTGAAATAATCGGTCTCCGCTATGAATCCGTCCCACACCTCCAACCAGACCCTTGAACAGGTCGAGTGGGTGCGGGTGTCCATGGAACGTCATGAGGCGGAGTTAATACGGTATGCGCGTTCGTTGGTGGGAGATTTGCCTTCGGCCGAAGACCTGGTTCAAGACGCCTTCTTCAAACTTTGCAAGCAGGAGCCTGAATCGCTGCGGGGACGTTTGGTGCCGTGGTTGTTCACGGTGGTCCGTAATCAGGCCATGGATCATCATCGCCGAGACTCCCGCCGGCCTCGTGCCGCGGAGGCGGAGGCGTCCGAGGTGGCGGGGAGCTCACCCACGCCCTCCGCGTCGGCCCAGGCGCGGGACGATATCCGCAACTTGATGTCCCTGCTCACCACGTTGCCTCCCAATCAGCGAGAGGTGGTTCGCCTCAAGTTTCAGAATCAACTGAGCTACCGGGAGATTTCCCAACTAACCCGTCTCAGCGAGACCAACGTCGGGTTCCTCTTGCACACAGCCCTCAAGACCTTGCGGCAGCGCTTCGAGCGCCTGGACGCTGGGCTAGGTGTTTCCCAGACACGCTCGCCGCTTTACCCCTCATCTCCGCAATGAAATCCACCCCATCTCCCGTGGACTGGACGCCCGATTCTCCGGAGTTGACGGCCTTCGCCCTCAAAGATGGCCCCTTTGATCCGTCGGTTCCTGGTTGGGCCGAGCATCGGGCCGCCGCCGAACAGGCCGTCGCGCGCTCGGCGGTGCTGCGAGCTGAGATTGGCGAGATTCGGCGCATAGCCGATGACGTCGAGACGGACTTGACTCGCGAAGCCATCCATCGCCTCAGCGCCGATCGTCGGGAGGCTGTCTTGGCCTATGCCCGCAATCCTGGGAGCGGTCTTCCCCGGCGATCCTCCGCAAGATCGTCTCAGGATGGCGATTCGGGCTGGCACCGTTTC
Organism: uncultured Verrucomicrobiota bacterium; assembly: GCA_903854475.1. Lineage (GTDB taxonomy): Bacteria > Verrucomicrobiota > Verrucomicrobiia > Limisphaerales > UBA9464 > SXXZ01. The sequence goes on along the minus strand of CAINWP010000118.1, from coordinate 6,456 downwards.
TGGTCCGTGCTCACCCGTCCGGCCATGGGATACAGTTTGGCCGCGGCGACAGCGCTGAGCATTGGACTAGCCCTCTGGAATGCCTGGCCCTCGGGATCCAGGCCGTCCCCGGCGGCGGTCGGTCTTTCTGGAAGTTCGAATGCGCCCGCCGAAGCTTTTTCGTTGATTTCGGCAGACCTATCAACGCCAACGCCAACGTCTGCGTCGGATGCCCCTTCCATCGATCAACCCCAGGAGGAGAGTTTGCGAGGAGAGCCTCAGTTGGCGTGGGGCAGCACTGGTCGATCGCCCCGTTCGTCGACCCCGTCAGAATTGCCCGGTTTGCCCGCCTTGGTGGCTGGGCTCAAACAGTACGGATTGCCCGCGTCGGCCGATTCGGCGCACGCGCCTTCCGGTACGGCCTCCCCCGCGACCGTGCGTGCCGCCACCCCTACCGCCGGGTTGGCTCAAACGCCCCAGGTCCAGCAGGCCACCCCGGCCATTCAGGCCATTCAGACCAAGAGGTCCTCGCCTCGCCCTCGGGCACAGACCACCCGAGAGATTCCTTTCCAATCGGCGGCGACCACGCCCCGGTCCACCTTCTCGCTGAAGCCGGGCAACACCAGCTATCCTCAGATCCGCAAGGCCCTTCAAGAAGGTCAGCTTCCCTCGCCCGATGCGGTGAGGCTCGAGGAGTTGCTGAACTATTTTTCTTACGATTACCCCGCGCCGTTCGGATCGGATCCCGTCTCTGCCCAGGTCGAAGTGGCCGACTCGCCGTGGAGTCCGGATCACCGTCTGGTAAAGATTGGTCTCCAGGCCCGACCGGCGCCGACGGCGGGGCGTCCTCGGGCCAACATGGTGGTGCTGGTTGGGCTCAGTCCGGGTTCTTCGGCCCGCCTGTCTTGGGCTCAACGAAGCTTGCAGTCCCTCATCGAGGCGCTGGATGGGAGAGATTCGCTGGCCCTGCTCATCGATGGACCTCAGGGACGAATAATCCTTCCGCCGACCGCTGCTGCAGATCGAGAGAGTTTGATCCGAGGAGTGGGCGCCTTGCGAGCCGAAGGCGCTCCGCGTGGGTTGGAGGGTTTGCGCAGGGCGTATGCGCTCGCCGACCAACGTCATGTTCCTGGAGGCATTAACCGAGTGGTTTGGATTGTGGATGGAGAATTCTCGGCCGAGGCCGGCACCCGGCAAGCGTTAGAACTGCTCATCCGCGAGCAAACCGAATGGGGCGTGTTGCTGAGTGTGTTGGGTCTGGGAGTTGAGGGACCTCTGGAACCCTCTTCGCCTCCCTGGATGCCCATTCCAGGAGGGAGCACTTACACCTCCGCGGCGACACCGGCGGAGGCCCTGGCGGTGCTGCGACGTGAGTTGCAGCCCACTCCGACCGCGGTGGCTGAAAACGTGACGGTGGACGTCCGGTTCAATCCTGCCCGAGTTGATCAATGGCGACTGCTCAGCCAGGAGACTCGGGAATCGGCGACTGATCCAAAGACCTCGCCGACGCACTCCGGCGTTCAAATCGATGCTGGCCAGTCTATCACCGCCTTGTACGAAATTGTGCCTACTCGTTCGACCGATTCGACGCGGCCCGGTTCCGGGTCCGAAGTAGCGACTCCGGCGGGCAGCCCGAGTGATTTGTTTAATTTGGAAGTGGGATACCGTTCTCCAGCCAACGGGCGGGTCTCCGATTCGGCCGAGAGCAGGCCTTCGCGGAGTCTTCAGATGGGTGTCGCGGACGTAAGCCGGAGTTCCGACGCAGCGACGGCCGACTACAAGTTTGCCGCCGCCGTGGTCGGCTATGGATTAATGCTGCGTGATTCCCCCTTCAAGGGCGACCTGACCTGGGAGAAAGTCCAGACCCTAGCCGAAGAAGGGCAGGGGCCGGACCGCGAGGGATACCGTGCGGAGTTCCTGCAATTGGTGCGCAAAGCTCGGGTTTTGCAAAATGGGTCCGTGCAGGGCTTTAAGCCTCAGGAGTCGTCTCAGAAGTAAGAGACTAACTCCGCACTCACCAAACCCTGTCGCAGTCGGGTTGGCAGCCCAGTTCGCTCAGATCCCGTCCTTGATGGTCTTCAGTTGGTCTCGGACTTTTCGAAAGGCGGGGTCTTTGCGGGCCGCAGCCAGATCGGGGTCTTTGAGCATCCAATCGAAGTCCCGATATCCGGCTTCTATGGCCCGAAGCAATTCGTCGATGGCGGGTTCGAGTTCGCCAGCCAAGCAGAGGCTGCAGGCCAGATTGAAGAGCACCTCCGGATCGCCCGGACGGAGTGATTTGAGTTGGTGGTCCACCCGCAGGCCATCGTTGATGCGCCCGCGCCGGGTGTAGTCATCCGCCAAAAGTTGGAGTGCTTCAACGTACTGGGGATCTTTTACAACCAGCCCTTCGAGAAAGCCGATCTCCACGTCGAGATCCCGGGTTTCCCGTTTTCCCAGCTTCTGTTGTTTGGCCTGCGACATCAGGCACCAATCTCGAAAGCCGCTCCTCATCCGTCAAGCGGCAGTCACAGGAAAGACCTGGGATCGGAAATCCGGTGGTGATCTGCGGTTGCCGCTCCCAGCGTCTTGTCGGAATGTCTGCGGGTATGTCCGAGGAATGGTTTGATGTGGTCGATGAGCAAAACCAGGTCATTAGCAAAGCACCGCGGAGCGAGGTGCACCGACTGAAGCTGCGTCATCGGGCCGTCCATGTGCTGGTCTTCAATCAACGGGGTGAGTTGTTCCTCCAGCAGCGGGCGCTCTGGAAGGATGATTTCCCCGGTGTTTGGGATTCCTCCTCGTCGGGGCACGTCAGCGCCGGCGATGGCATGGACGAGACCTCGCTCCGGGAAGTCGCCGAGGAGCTCGGCGTCGAACTGTCCGAGCCTCCGCGCAGGATCTTTGAACTCGATGCCACTGCAGACACGGGCTGGGAATTCTGTGGTGTGTACTGCGCAGACCACGAGGGGCCCTTTGTGCTCCAACCCTCGGAGATCCGCGGGGGCGGATGGTTCACGCGAGAGGCGGTCGCTGAATGGGTTTCACGGCGACCCGACGACTTTGCCAGCGCCTTCCGGGTGATCTGGCAGCGACTGCGAACGCAGGCGTCTAGCTCCGTGCCTAGCTCCGTGCCTAGCTCCTCCTAGGTTTTTCACAGCCGCCTCTGTAGACTGCGTCTCAAACCATGAAGCTTAACTCCCGCGGGGTTTTCTGGGCGGTCTTGGCCTCGTTTTTCGTCTCGGGGCTAGCGGGTCTATTGTATCAAGTCGTCTGGACCCGCTATCTGGCCCTGTTTCTTGGCCATACCAGCTATGCAGTGGTTACCGTGCTTGTGGCTTTCATGGGAGGGTTGGCTGCGGGCAATGCGCTTCTGGGCCCGCGCGTCGATACGCTCCGACGCCCGCTGTTTTTCTATGCCTGCCTCGAAGCGGGGATTGGTCTCTTTGCGGTCATTTTCCCGAGCTACTTCGAGGGCATTCATCAGGTGTTCTTGTCGCTGATTCGTTCGATCCATCCGGAGGGTTTGTCTCGGTTGGCGCTCCAGTTCTTGTTCGCCGGGCTGACCATTCTGGTGCCCACAGTCCTCATGGGAGCGACGTTGCCCGTCCTCACCAAGTTCGTCACCCGATCGCTGTCGGAGCTGCGTGGAAAAGTCGCTGCGCTCTATGCCATTAACAGTGCTGGAGCGGTGGTGGGAATCCTTTTGGCCGATTGGTGGTGGATTCCATCGCTGGGGCTGGAGGCGGTTGTTCAAATCGGCGCCACCCTCAGTCTGGGAATCGCGTTGTTGGCCTATGTGATTAGTGTCAAAAGCGGAGAGGGGATGGTTGTCGAGCGGAAGATTTCCGGCCCTGAACCTGCCGCCGAGATCTTCAGCGAGCGGGAATGGAAGGTGGCCCTCGTTGCCGTCGGGCTCTCGGGCTTTGCGGCCATGTTGTACGAGGTCGCCTGGACGCGATTGTTGGCCTTGGCTCTCGGTTCCAGCACTCACGCCTATTCGCTCATGCTGGCCACGTTCATCGGTGGCATCGCCGTGGGGAGCTGGCTCGTCTTTGCCTGGAAGCGGCCCATCGACACATGGGTCGCTTTTGCTTGGGCGGAACTCGCGATCGCGGGATCGCTGCTGGTGTCCCTGGGTTTCTATGACTTGCTGCCCTATGCCTTCGCCCACTTGGCCGATTGGATAGCCCGCCGGCCCGCAGCCTATCCGCTCTACGAGTTGGCCCAGGCCTTAATTTGCTTCGGGGTGTTATTCCCCCCGGCCGTCTGCCTGGGAATGACCCTGCCACTGGCCAGCCGGATGGCCACGGTCGATCTCCAGCGGACGGGCCGCTCTGTGGGCCGTGTGTTCGCGGTCAACACACTGGGGACGGTGCTCGGCGCGGCGATGACCGGGTTGGTGCTTCTGCCCTCTTTGGGACTGGCAGTCACTCTAGCATTGGGAATTGGTCTCAATGGTCTGATCGGTTGGGTGGTTTTGGCCTCCCGTCGGGGGCCCATCCTGAAGCCGGCACTGCAGGCCTTGGCGGCGACCGCACTCTTGATGGTGCTCGTGGGCTGGCTGCTCGGCGAGCGCTGGTCGCGCACCTTCGCCTTAGGTCTTTGGAGGGATGCCAGTCCTCCGGCCTCAGTGGAGGATTTTCGTCGTCGGGCCGAATTAGGCGAGTTGGCCTATCACCGCGACGGAGCTGGATCGACAGTGGTCGTGATTGCCATGACCAATCTGGCCGGGCAGCGCAACGTGAGCCTGAAGGTCAACGGCAAGGCCGACGCCAGTTCTGGCGTGGACATGAGCACGCAAATGCTCCTTGGGCATCTTCCGATGCTCCTCCATCCGGCGGCCCAGTCGGTGCTGGTAGTCGGCGCTGGCAGCGGTGTCACCGTGGGCACAGTGCTGCAGCATCCGGGTGTTCGATCGGTCGATTTGGTGGAAATTTCTCCGGAGGTGATCGAGGTGGCTCGCGAGTACTTCGCTCCCTTCAATCATGACGCGCTTCGGGATCCCCGCTGCCGCACCCGCATCGAAGATGCTAAAACCTTCCTCCAGACCACGCTGGAGTCCTTCGATGTCATCGTCACCGAGCCCTCGAATCCCTGGATGGCGGGTGTCGCGGCGGTGTTCAGTCAGGAGTATTATCAAGACTGTTTGGCTCGCCTGAAGCCCGGGGGGCTTTGTGCTCAGTGGGTCCAGACCTACGAGACCGACGACGAGACCTTCGCCACTGTCGTGGCCACTTTTGGATCTGTCTTCCCGCACCTGAGCTTGTGGCAGACCTCCACCAGCGACCTGCTCCTTATCGGGGCCGCCCAACCCTTTCGTCCGGACTTGCAGGCCATGGCCCGCCGCCTTGCCCAGCCTGCCGTCGCGGCCGACCTCGGGCGCATCGAGATCACCCGGCCGGTCAACGTGCTCGCATTACAAATGGTGGCCTTTGGAGACGCCTTCTTCTTGGCCCCGGACGGCACGACGATCCACAGCGATTTTCATCCGGTGCTCGAGTACCGAGCCCAGAGGGCCTTCTTTGCCCGCGGCATGGCCATGGTGCCTTATCGGCTCAACGAGGCCTTGCATCCTCGGCCGCGAACCCTCCTTGGGGAACACTTGGTGAGCACTCCGCTCACGGCCGAAGATTGCAGAGCTTTGGCCCGGCAATTCGCCAAGATCGGCATTCCTCAACTCCCGATCTTCCGCTCCGTTTTGCGTCGTTGGCAGGAACTTCAATCGGGCGATCCAACGGTGGTCCGGTTGCTTTCCACCTACGCCATTCAGAATCCCGCACCGGACGGCGAGGTGGCCTCACTGATCAATCACCCGGCTTTTTCCAATGAAGAGCAGCTCCGCGACCTGAACCTCATGCGCCAGTTGGTTGACCTGCTGCTGCTACGTCACCGCACTCAGCGCTCGGCGTTTTATGTGCCTGATTCAGCGCGCCTGGAGGTGTTTTTGGGCGCGTTGGCCGGGTTGGATCCCGAGCGCCAGCGCATCCATCGCATGCGATTGGCTGAGGTGAGTTGGGATCGAGGCAACGATACTCGGGCTCGGGTTCTTTTCGAAGAAGCACTAAATCCTGACGAATCGCGCTTTGGGCCAATGGACTTTTCCGAAGATACAGCGTCTCCCGGTGGGATGATGGCTCGCCTGATCGATGCCGATCTGAGGACGGGAGATTTAAAGAACGCCCTCGACAAGGTCCTGCGCTTTGGTCGTATGGGTTACATTCATCCCGAGCGCTTGGGCGGCGATGATACCCTTCAGATGTTGGCTCGCCGGGTCATTGTCACTGCACAACCCTCCCAGCAGCGATGACGTGGATCTCACTTTCGCATCGGCCTCAGCGCAGCGCTGGTCGCCGACGCTCGACATTGGGCGCGACTGGGGTTTTCTTGTGTGCTTGTCCGCGTGGCGGGGCCCGCGGAACCCGATGACCGAGTTCCTGCAACAACTGCTCAATGGAGTGCTCTTGGGGGCCATTTATGCCCTCATCGCCTTGGGGT
>CAINWP010000117.1 GCA_903854475.1 uncultured Verrucomicrobiota bacterium | reverse complement strand
CGATGCTTCGGGCCTGTCCCTTCAGGCGACGACTCCCGGGGTGGTCTTCAAAGACCTCCTCATCATGGGCATGCGCCTGGGCGAAGGTCCGGCCCCGGCGGCTCCGGGTCCGGTACGGGCCTTCAACATTCGTACCGGAAAACTGGCGTGGCGTTTCAACACCATCCCCCAGCCCGGTGAGGCGGGGCACGAGACCTGGCCGCCCGAGGCGTACCGCTCCATCGGCGGCGCCAATGTGTGGACGGGCTTCGCCCTCGATGAGGCTCGGGGGATCGTGTTTTGCCCGACAGGTTCGGCGGCGTTCGATTTCTGGGGAGGCAACCGGATGGGACAGAACCTTTACGCCAATTGCCTCATTGCTCTCGATGCCCAGACCGGCCAGCGGCTCTGGCATTTTCAGTTCGTCCACCACGATCTGTGGGACCGAGATCTGCCAGCGCCTCCCAATTTGGTGACGGTGACCCATCAAGGGAAACGCATCGATGCCGTCGCGCAGGTGACCAAATCAGGCCATGTGTTCGTGTTCGATCGACAAACCGGCCGGCCGCTGTTCCCGATTCAGGAAATCCCGGTGCCTAGCTCCGACCTTTCCGGAGAGTCGGCGTGGCCCACGCAGCCAGTGCCGTCGCGTCCGCCGCCTTTTTCCCGCCAGTTGTTCACCCACAACGAAATTACCGACATTTCGCCGAGTTCTCACCGGCAAGTCTTAGAGCGGTTTTCCCGGATCCGGCCGCATGCGCCCTTCCAACCGCCCAGTCGTGAGGGGTCCATTGTATTCCCTGGCTTCGATGGGGGCGCGGAATGGGGCGGGGCGGCGACCGATCCGGACGGGGTTCTCTACGTCAACGGCAACGAGATGCCGTGGATTTTGACCATGGTGGAAACTCGTCGGAAGGAGGGGGAATCGGCGGCCTCCGGCGCGGCGCTGTATCAGCAGATTTGTGCGGTGTGTCACGGTTCGGAACGGCAGGGCAATCCGGGTCAGAACGTCCCGTCATTGGTCGGGGTCGAAAAGCGACTCCAAACCGCAGACCTGCTGAAGTTGCTTCAGACGGGCAAGGGAGTGATGCCGGCCTTCGATTTTCTGACTGAAGGCCAACGGGCTCGTCTGGTGGCCTTCGTGCGAGGTGAAGCGGAGCCGGCTGGGGCCGAGGGGGCTTCGGCGGGTGGCGGGCGGTCCGGGGCCGGCGGGGCCGATGCCTTGGGGCTCATCCCGTATTCTATGACCGGCTACAACCGATGGCTCGACACCAATGGCTATCCTGCGGTCAAGCCGCCATGGGGAACCCTCAATGCCATCGATCTCAACACGGGTTCTATTCGGTGGAAGGTGCCGCTGGGGGAGTTCAAGGAATTGACTGCGCAAGGAGTGCCGCCCACCGGCACCGAAAACTACGGCGGTCCGTTGGTGACGGCCGGAGGACTGGTCTTTATCGCGGCCAGTCGAGATGCGCACTTGCGAGCCTTCGACCGCAAGACGGGGCAAGAACTCTGGAAGGCACCCCTGCCCGCCGGCGGCTATGCCACCCCGGCGACGTACTCAGTGGGGGGGCGTCAGTACGTGGTGATCGCCTGTGGCGGTGGCAAGATGGGCACGCCCAGCGGCGATGCTTATGTGGCCTTCGCCTTGCCTGTGAGTCGTTGAGCAATCGATCCCGGTGGAACGAGGCCGCGGCTCAATCGCTGGGCGGTGACCGACTGCGCCTTCAATGATCGGCGCAAGGTCTCGCGCACCACGGCGTGGCGCAGCTTTCGGCTGCACGAAAAAATGTCCACGGCCGCATAGCCGTGTTCTGGCCACGTGTGAATGGTCACATGGCTTTCGGCGATGACCACCACGCCGCTCACCCCCCAGGGGCTAAACTCGTGGAAGACGGGTTTCACGATGGTTCCATTGGCGGCGGTGACGGCGGCCAGCAATCGCTCACGGATGGTTCGCACCCGGCTCAAGACCTCGGCATCGCAACCGTGGAATTCGAGCAAGGTGTGCTGGCACAGAGCCTTCGGGGAGGGACGGCGTTTCGGGCGGATCGGGGCGATGGGGTTCATTTCAGGCCGTGGTCTGAAGCTGTTGGAAGACCGCATCGGCGGCACGGAGGCCTCGAATATAGGCCTCCTCAAAAAGGGAGATACCGGACATGTCCGAGTGAGCAAAGTGCACCACTCCGTCGCGATGGGTCATGGCCGTGAGGCGGTGTCCCCACAGAAAACCCGGTGATGGTGCGATCATGCCGTGTCCCCAGACTTGGACATCCAGGCGTTCGAGTCGGCGACGGAGATCCGGGTGGGCCACCGAAAGGTCTTCGAGCGTGAGGTCGCTCCAGTGCGACCAGTCGGCCTTGAGGGCCTCACCTCGGGCCATCGAGGGTTCCGCATGGTCCAGTGGTCGATAATACGTCAGGACCGTTCCTTTCGAATGAGAGCTCAAGCTTTGGTGGCCGGCATGCACGTAGCCAAGTCCGGGCGATCCATCGATGACGTTGTCCCAGCACAGGGGCATGCCGTGTGACTCGGGCCGGGAATGCAGGGTCAGATTGGCCACCATCCACGGTGGGTACTGAGCCACGGAATCGGGCGGAAGGCCGCGGAGCCTCCGGTACACGAACCGCGGTGTGGCCACGATGAGCGCCCGGCATTCGATGCGCAGGGAGCGCCCGAGGGTCGCATCGAAGACGTCGATTTCGGCTCCGTGATCATGGGGCCGAATGCCGAAGACGGCATGCCGGGTGCGGATTTGTGCGGGTGTTACCTGTTCCCGCAGGCGTGCCGCCAGCCAGCCATTGCCTTCAGGCCAGGTGAGCACCGAGTGACTGGGTGCGTTGGCCGCGACCCCGGATCGGGCGGCAAAGTAATGAATTCCGGCCCAGGCGCTGACTTGGGTGAGGCCGGTTCCGAAATCGTCGCGGCAGCAATAGTTCACATAGCGGCGGAGGGGCGCGGCTCGAAATCCTTCGCCGTCCATCCACTGGGCCATGGTGATGCGGTCCAACGCCAGCAGGCTGGGATCTTGAGAACTTCGGTCGACCGGAATGGCAAAGGCCGGAAGGCCGTCCGAACCGAGGCTCCGCCGAAAGGTCTCCATGCGAGCTAGGAAGGCGGTCACTTGATCTCGCTCGCCGGAGTCGAGACCCAGTTGGGGGATGAGACCCTCTTGCCAGCGTCCGTGGACGAACAGTCGTTCGGCGGGATCGTGGCAGAGGAATTCCTCACGGTAGATGGGGCGTCCGAGAGGATCGTGGCCGGTGATCACTCCGAGTTCCTGCAAGAGTTGATGGATTTCCGGCGCCTGCGGACTGGGCAAGGGCAGGTAGTGGGCTCCCCACGGATGGGCCGAAACGGCAGTAATGCCACTGCGAGAATTGCCACCGGTTTCGCTTTCAAGTTCCAACACCACCACGTCGCGGACCGAGCGCTGAGCCAACGACCGTGCGGCGGACAATCCGGCGATCCCGCCGCCCAGGATGACCACGTTGTGACGCTCTGAAGCATCGGGCGCCGGCAGGTCTCGATCGCGCAATCGGTGCCCCAACACTCGATCCGGACCCACAATTTCGCCCCCAAACGACGGAGCTACGGTGCATCCAGCCCAAGTAAAGGCTGACCCCGTGGCCGTTGCAGCAATTGTCGCGGCCACTTTCGCACCCACCGCCGCTGTGGCGAGGAATTGCCGTCGTGTCGAGCGATGGGTGTGTCCGCATGGGCCGTCGTTGTGGGGCGATGCCGGGATCATGCTCGAGTCAATGGACATAGTGGGCCCACTCCTCCTCGAAGTAGCGCACGAGCATTTGGTTGTTCAGGCGATGCACCTCGACGGGGACCGCCGTCATGTCGGGCGGAAAATCGAACAAGTTCCGGGTGGAGTTCTCGTTCAGGTAGCGCAGTCCGGTCGGCAGTTGCAGCGGGGCATCTAGAGGGTGATCAGAAGCGAGGATAAAGCCCCATTCGCCGAAGCTGGGTACGTAGAGGTGATAGGGGGCCGTGTGCGAAAAACCGGAGGCGCGGAGGGTTTCGTTCACGCACCAGAAGGTCCTTCGGGCGACATAGGGTGAGGTGCATTGGACGACCAAGGCTCCGTCGGGTTCCAACGTCGAGCGGACGCGCTGGAAAAAGGTCGTGGTGTATAGTTTTCCGAGACTGAAATTCGAAGGGTCCGGGAAATCGGCGACCACGAAATCGAAGCGCTGACGGTTGGTGGCGAACCAAGTAAAGGCATCGGCGTTCACCACGGAAACCATCGGCGCGTTCAGCGCATTCCCATTAAGTCGTGTCAGCAGGGGTTGTGTCTGGAAGAGG
>CAINWP010000116.1 GCA_903854475.1 uncultured Verrucomicrobiota bacterium | reverse complement strand
GGCGGAGAACGGCGTACCGCAATATAGGCTAATTTTGTTTCCTCGCTATTTTAAGTGGTTCTTAAACCGGCAGATTTCATTGGTTTTCATACCGTCACTGACATTTGGTTTTAGGCCTCCCGGAGGCCTCCCGAGGATTTCCTGGGTAGGGACCGATCTCCGAGCGGTCCGGCTCTGCGGCGGTCCGATCACCGCGTTGGTTCATGTCTACGGACGCGGCGCTTTCGGAGAAATCGTCCTACCTCGGAGGTGCTTGGGTGAAAGAGGGGGCTCTTGAGACAAAAATACTGAGACAAAAACAAAAAAGACCGGCGGATTAGGCCGGTCTTTTATCTGGAAAGCTGGAGCGAGTGAAGGGATTCGAACCCTCGACATTCACCTTGGCAAGGTGACGCTCTACCAGACTGAGCTACACTCGCGTTGACGGGATTAATTTGCCTCACCTTCGGGGGACTTGGCAAGAGGTGTTTTTTGATTCCGCAGTTTACTCTGCATTCTAGGCGTAGAGTTCTACGGAGTGACGACCCGGTAGATACGGGTGGCATTGGTGGTCGTCAGGTCGCGGAATTCTTCAACCATCGATGGGTTTGAATCCGATGGGAATTCCATTAAATCGCGCCAGTTTTGCGCGGAATCGGTTGTCAACGCCTCATGGAATTGTAGGCGGTAGGAGCGGGCTCCATGTCTTGAGAAACGTAAGATGGGGTTTCCATCGAAGGGGGAGGGTAACGCCTTGAGGCTGGGATGGTCTGAGGCGTCGCCGGGAAGTGTTCCTGCCAGAAATTCCTCACGATTACTGGCTCCATCGCCGTCGGGGTCCGCATCACCGCGCAGTTGGAGAGATCCGAAGAAGTTGAGTTCCCAGAGATCCGCCAGACCATCGCCGTCGGAGTCCGTGCCGGGTCCGACGTCAGAGGCCTGGTCGGGTTGGCCGGGCGATCCGTCGGCTTGGGCACTGGCCACCCAAGCAGATGGGGTGTCGATCTGGAAGGCCTGAAGGGCCTCAGATCGCAGCACCATGCTATAACCGTCCCCATCAGCCGGGGGGATCCACTGATCGGTGAGTTCAAAATCAAACACGGGGTTGCCCTGTGGATCCACCAGCTTCAATCGACCTCCGCCGTCGGACAGTTGCCCGGAATATTTCCCCAGATGTTCGGCCATGGATCCGTAGCGGGAGCGGAAGGTGGAATTGTCTGACGCTAGCACAACACGCGCGTTCGGCGCGAGGATCCGGGTGCCATTGGTTGTGTTGAAGGTAAACGATATGTCGCCCTCAATTCGAAACCCGGTCAGGTCGAGCGGTGCGCCGGAGGTGTTTTTGAGTTCGATGAATTCGCTTTGGTCGGGATCGAAGGACCGGTTGCCACGTTGGTCTGATGGGTGGAAGTGGATCTCACTGAGGTTCAGGGGCGGAGCGGACAACAAAAAGGTTCGAGCGACCGGTCCAGACCAGGGCGTGCTGATCGGGGGGCCACTGGTTTGACGGCGGAGCGTGTCCAGAGTGCGAGCCCTCAGGCGGACCGGGCCGGTGATCGTGATCGGCCCTGTGTACAAGAGGGCGCTGGCCGAACGGTTAGAGGTTCCGACCGCTCGGGGGTCGGTGCCATCGAGGGTGTACCAAATGGCCGCACTGGTGCTGGCGTTGGGACCCAAGGACAAGGTGAACGTGGTGCCCAACCGGACGATGCCTGAATCCAGCGAGGAAACGGGCGGTTGCGCGAGTTGCCGATCCACAAAGTCGAGGCGGTTGGACACCCAGCGCTTCATGGAGTCGAGTTCGGCCTGATAGCTGCCGCCGCGGCGTGGGATCTTCCAGCGCTGATAGTCACGGCGCTCCGCCAGGCGAATTTGATTGGCCAGGCGGTCCATGAGCATCCCCGTGTAGCGCACCGACAGTTGCTGGGTGCGCAGTTGCTGGAACCGATCCACCCATCGCTGCCACGCCTCGGTGTCTTGGAAGAGTTGCCCATACCAGCCAGCGAAGACCGGGCCGCAAGTCCAGCTCCGCGGGTTGGAGTCTCGTCCGTCGGTCGATCCCAGGGCCCGGTCGAAATCCCAGTGGGGCCCAAAGATGAGCTTCTGGTTCCGGGGTTTGTGGAAGTAGGCGCTCAAGACCATCGTGTCGACATTGCCTGAGAGCATTTCCAGAATGTGGTAGTCGATGGCCCGCCCCATCTCGATGTAGTTCTCGTAGCTGTTGGTGGGGTTGCGTCGATTAGCCACCTGAAATCCACGGCTCATGCCGTTGACGTAGTCGGTCAGGTACTTTTTTTGGGCGGCCCGTTGCGCGAGCTTCAGATCTTTTTCCTTGGGGTTAATCATGGCCACACTCATGCCACCCATAGTCACCCCGGTGTCACCGGGATCGAGGCGGTCGATCTTCATGACGTAGGGGCCGGTGATGTCCGGAAGCGTTTTGTCTTCGGGTTGCAGTTTGGGGCCCGGGATGCGTTTGCCACCCACGCCGATCTTCTCGGTCAGCACATAAAGCCCCTCGTACTGATTGGTGGTCAGAGGCCCCAGCTTATTGATGAACACCTCCACGAACCGAGTCCGAGGTGAGTACTCGCCGATGTCGCGCGCCAGTTGGTGTATGAATGGATTATGAATGCAAACCGGCTCGAAATCGTTCGGGGCATACAGCACCCATTCCGATTCGGCGGGCATTCCCAGCGCCGGCAGTTCGAGATCCTGATTGTAGTCATCGGTCCATTGCAGCGCGTACTGCTTCTTGGCCAAGCCGGCACTGCTCGAACCACGGATCTTAATGCCGCCGCGCGCGGTGAAGTCGGGTTTTCCGGTGACGCGCGCCACCCCGTTCTTCGGCTCGAACAGCGACAAGGCTACGGTCGTATTGACATTCTCACTGGGCAGTTTTCCGAAGGTGGTAATGACCAGCAGCGGCAGATCTGAACGGAATTGCTGGATGTTGGGGTTCGAGACGTTCTGGAGCAAATCTCCCCAGGCGTTGGTTCCCTGGACCGGCCCAGCCGACGATACAAACAGAGGCGTGTAGTATTCGGTGTGGACGGGGCCTGGTAGGTGATTGGTCCGAAAGGCACGGGCCCGTAGCATGAGCGCGTTGTTCGTCACCAGCACTAAGGGTTGGGTGTAGGTGAACCCGTTGGTGAGGGTGGGGATTCGGCCGTCGAGGGAGTAGCGGATCAGCGCATCAGGAGCGGTTTGCGCCAGGGACAGTCGGAGGGTCCGGTTCAATTTGGGATCCGGAATTAGCCCGCCGCTTTGAGAAAATAGAACCGCCGGAGCAAATCCGACCCCGGAGATGGAGTTGGGAGCACCGGGTGTCGGGGTCGCCAGAAATCCGCTGTGCGAGGTGTCACCATTGGCGCGTCCATAAGCGACGTTGGCCGGAGTGGCCGGATATTTGGGGGCGAAGGCATCCACCGTGACACCGTCGGGTGCGCTCAGAGCGAGATACTCGCCGTCGCTCTTGAGTTTAAAATCGGTATGGAGGCGGTTGGTGACGCTGGCTCGGTCTTTGCCAGAAGCGAATACCAACAGGAAACCCCGGGCTGGAAGAATGATGTCGGGGAAGGTCCAGGGGCGTGGGTTCGTGGGGTCATCGGTCAGGTGCCATCCCGCCAGAGGGATGTCTTGATCGGTGATATTCTGGAGTTCAATCCAGTCTTCGTAGTCGCCCTCTTCGTCTCGGAGGGTCTTCTGGTTGTCCGGGACCACCTCCGACAGAATGACTCCCCCGGGTCGCGGCGGCGGGAGTAGTTGATACTCGATGGGCTTGGTTCCGGCGAAACGGTTAGGGATGTCCGCCAAATCCCGAATATCGTTGTCCACGGCCCAGGTGAGCGACGCAATGCCGAGGGGGAGTTCCGGGAGCGTGAATATGTAGACATCCGCGCTCACCGGTCTCATTGCGGTGGCCGCAAGGCCGTTGACTCGAAGGTCTCCAGCATCGACGCCCTGAACCGCTTCGCTAAAATGCACTTCGACTTGGGAGATGCTGAAGACAAAGCCGGATTCGGGGAAGATCGCCTCGAGCCTCGGAGGAACCGTTTCGGCGTCGGCCAACCCCTGGGTCGTCAGCAGGCAGAGCAGGGAGAGACCCAGTAAAAGCAGAAATCGGCGGAAGGAACTCATCGGGAATACCGTCAGGCTACCGGCTCCTCTTGCGGCGGCGAACCCAGAGATGTTTTTTTGAGTAATTTCTTGGAGCGCGTCGATGTCACACCTCTGGCGTTTGTCCTGTTCGAAGTTCGAGGTAGTGTGGCTCCGATGATGGGTTCTACTCGTTCCGCAATTGTGGCCGCCTGGGTTGGCGTTTGGATGGTGAATGCATGGGGTGGAACCCCATTAATGGCGGCCTCGCCGTCGCTCCAAGATGCACCGGCACCGGCATTGGCCTCGGAGTGGGGTGTGGGTCGATGGGTTCCTGATCTGGATATTCGCCCGGAATCTGGGTCGCGGTCATCGCTGTCCAAGCGGACTCGAGATGCCCGTGCGGTGGTGATCGCCGTGACCAGCACCAGTTGTCCGGTCTCCGGCCGCTATGGTCCGACTCTGGTTGCCCTAGAAAAGGAGTATGCCAGCCGGGGTGTGCGATTCATTTGGATCAATCCCGTGGCGACCGATTCCAATGCATCCGTGCGGCAATGGATTCGGGATCAGGGAGTTCAAGGTCCCTACGTTCGCGATGAGCGGGGGGAGATTGCGAAGGCGCTGGGGATTCGATCGACCGCGGAGGTCTTCGTCTTGGATGCTGCCCGCACGGTTCAATTCCGAGGAGCCGTGGATGATCAATATGGCCTGGGTTATTCCAAGGCGGCGCCCCACCAACGGTATCTGGTGAGTGCTCTCGAGTCGGTTCTCGCTGGAAGAGAAGTCGAAACGGCCTGTACCCGCGTTCCGGGTTGCGCTCTTGAATCGGCTGCGCCCGTGGCTGTTTCCGAGCCGGTGACTTACCACAACCGGATTTCCCGGATCCTGCAGCAGTCGTGCGTACCGTGTCACCGCGAGGGAGGCATCGCTCCGTTCGCGTTGACCACTCCCGCCGACGTGGCTGCGCATGCAGGGATGGTCCGCAAGCAAGTGACTCGAGGCGCCATGCCTCCGTGGTTTGCAGCGCCGCCGGCTCAGGGGCCCAGCCTTTGGCTGAACGACCGAAGTCTCCCTGCTGCTGACAAGGCGGATTTGTTGGCGTGGATGGAGCGCGGCCGGCCTGAAGGGAAAGTCTCCCACGCTCCTAAACCGCGGACTTATCCCTCCGAATGGCAGTTGGGCGAGCCCGATGCCATCGTCCGGATTCCGGAACCGGTGGACGTGGCTGCCTCCGGCGTCATGCCCTACGTCAACATCGAGGTGCCCACGGGATTCGACAGTGATCGATGGGTTCAGGGATGGGAAATTCGCCCGTCGGCACGGGATGTGGTCCACCATGTCTTGGTGTATGTGTTGCCTCCGGGCAAGGACGGGAAACCCCAGAAGAACCGCCGCATCGACGGAACGAGCGATTACCTCGCAGCCTATGCGCCAGGCTATCAGGCGGTTTCGTATCCAGAGGGTTGGGCCAAATTCATCCCGGCCGGATCCACGCTCCACTTCCAATTGCATTACACTCCCAAGGGCAAGGCGACCCGCGACCAAAGCGCACTGGGACTGAAGTTCTCCAAGACGCCACCGAAGCATGAGGTGCGGGTCAGCGCCATCGCGGGCGCCATCGACATTCCGCCCGGCGACCCCGACTTCGTGGTCGAGGGGAAACTTCCGGTGCCGCAGTCCGCGCGATTGATGTCCTTCATGCCCCACATGCATGTCCGCGGGAAGGCTTACCGGTATGAACTCGAACTGCCTGGGAGCGCTCCAAAAACCCTCCTGGATGTTCCGCGTTACGATTTTAACTGGCAGCTGCTCTACCGCTTGTCCGAGCACATCGACTTGCCGGCCGGCAGTGTCCTCAAGGGCATCGCTCGCTACGACAACAGCGCCGGCAATCCGGCCAATCCCGACCCGACCCGGCGAGTGCAGTGGGGTGAGCAGACCGATGAGGAGATGATGCTCGGCTACATCGAATATTACCTGCCCGAAGTGATTCCCGGAACGCCGGTGGATTTGCGTCCTCCAGCGGCGCGTCGCGGAGGATCTAAGGCCTTTGACGCGCTAGATCGAAACCACGATGGCCGGATCACCCTCGACGAATCACCGTCACCGGACCAGTTCAAGGCGGCCGATGCGAATGGGAATGGCGAGGTGAGTCGCGAGGAATTGAAAGCCTTCCTGCAGAAGTCGAACACTCGCGCTGCGGCAGGCTCCAAACCCTCATCGGCAGCACCGTGAGAAGGGGCTAGCGGGGAGGAAGGACCTTTCGACGATCCCGGCGTCGCGCGCGGCGGGCTTTCTCAGCGGCTTGCTCTGCGGTTGTTCCCTGATGGAATTCAGGAAAGAGTGAAGGCGTTGTCCCCCAATGAATGAATCGATGCCACCGCGCCGGGCCTCATGGTTCTCAAGAGGTATGACGGCCTGGTTGAACACGGGAGGGTTTCCTGTTTTTCGACGGGTCGTTCCGCTGGCTGCCGTGGTCGCGATGCTGGCAATGATCGAGGCGGCCGAGCCGGCCGTTTTGGGGTCGCTCTTCACCCGAGCCCAGACGCATTGGGCCTTCCAACCCTTGTCAGCATCGGTGCCGGGTCGAGGGTCGGATCTCGCTGCTGATGAATCCCAGGTCAGCCCTTTGGACCGGTTTGTCGAAAAGCACTTGCGGTCCCAGGGCCTGTCCCCGAGCCCGCAGGCCGATGCGGCGACCCGCCTGCGTCGGATGGCATTGGTGCTCACCGGATTGCCTCCGACACCGGAAGATCTCCAGGCCTTTGTCGCTGACCAACGCCCCGAGGCCACGGAGATTTGGTTGGAGCGATTGCTGGCTTCCCCGGCCTATGGAGAGCGCTGGGCCCAGCACTGGCTGGATACGGTGGGTTATGCCGATTCCAACGGATACTTCAATGCCGACTCGGATCGCCCGTTGGCCTACCGCTACCGCGACTACGTGATCCGCTCGATCAACCAAGACAAACCCTTCGACCGCTGGATTCGGGAGCAACTGGCCGGCGACGAAATGGCGGGATGGAAGCCCGGCGATCCGGTGACTCCGGCGATTCGGGAGTTGCTGGAAGCGACCCATTTCCTGCGCAACGGTCAGGACGGCACGGGTGAATCGGACGGCAATCCGGACGAGGTCCGGGTGGACCGTTATTATGCGTTGGAAGCCTGCCAGCAAATCATCGGGTCGAGCCTTTTGGGACTGACGATCCAGTGCGCCAAGTGCCACGACCACAAGTTCGAGCCCATCACCCAGAAGGACTATTATGCCTTGCAGGCGTTCTTCTACCCCGCCTTTCCCATCGAGGATTGGGTGAAGCCCAACGACCGGGTCATCGAGGCACCGCTGAGCGGTGAACACGAGGCCTGGTTGGCGGCCGAGCGTCGCTGGGAAACTGGCGAAGCCCAAGCCCGTGCCGCATTGTCGCGCTGGTTGGCCGAGCATCAGCCCCCGCTGAAACCTCTGTGGGAAGACTCGTTCGACGTCCCGGGATCTCTCGGTGACCGTTGGTCCAACACCGTTCCCGGAGAGGACCAACCTGCCGGTTCACCGCCTGTTTCTATCGGTGGCTCGGTGGGCCCGGCCGCTCGGGTGAAGGAGGGAGTTCTTCAACTCATCGAAGGCGGCGGGTCCGGGGACCGATGGTTGTCCACTCGCCAGCGGTTCACGTGGCAACCGCCGTTGGTGGGGGATTGGATCCAGGTCACTTTTGATCTCGTCGCATTGAAGACCGATGGACAGGCCTCGGATTCTGATCGCATCGGTTACGTGCTGGCCGCCCACGATTTTGGTGATCGCGGAACCCAGTCCGGCGGCAACCTACTCATCGACGGTCACCCTACTGGGACCAGCGCCGTGCACCTCGATTACCCCGGTGCCGACTCCAAGTCCATTGGCAGCATCGGTGGTCAAGGTTATCGGGCCGGGCACAATTATGGAGTCCGTATCACTCGTCTGGAGAAAGACCGATTCTCGCTCCAGCACTGGGTGGATGGGATGGCCGATGGAACGCCGCTAACCTTATCAGCCTCGGATCTGCCGCCGGGCGGGTTTGCCTTTGAGTTGTGTTGTGGGCGTAGCTTCCAGGTCGATCAGGTGCGTATTCAGGCTTCTCCGCGTGCGGGAACCCCAGAACACGAGCGCTGGTTGACGTACGAACGGGCACTGCAAACTCAAGTCCAGGAGAGGGACCGTCGGTTGGCTGTCCTCAAGGCTCAGCGATTACCCAAACCGGGACGCATTGCGTGGGTCAGCGACGTGCATCCAGAGCCACGCCCGGTGCCCTTGCTCAAACGTGGCAACCCCAAGACCCCGGGTGAGCCGGTCGAGCCGGCCTTTCCGGGGTTTTTGGATCGCGGGCAGAAACTCCCAGCGGCGTTGCCTGTCCCTCACGGACGGACCACCGGCCGACGCTTGGCTTGGGCGCACTGGTTGACGGCATCGGGCACTCCTCAATCAGCTTTGCTGGCGCGTGTCACCGTTAACCGGATTTGGCAGCAGTGCTGGGGTGTCGGATTGGTGGAGACTTCAGAGAATCTCGGCCTGAGCGGCTCACCTCCGACCCAGCCCGAATTGTTGGAATGGTTGGCGGCCGAGTTTGTGAATTCAGGCTGGAGCCTGAAGCATCTCCACCGGCAAATCTTGTGTTCCCGCACATTCCAGCAATCCAGTGCGCCCCGTGCGGAGGCAATGTCCGTTGATCCATCCAATCGAGGATTATGGCGCTTCCCCGTCCACCGGCTCGATGCCGAGGGAATTCGTGATCTGATGATCGCGGCCAGCGGGGTTTTGGATCCCAAATCCAGTGGTCCGTATGTTCCCACCCCGCGCAACGGCGACGGAGAGGTTTTGGCGGAGGAGTCCGCACCGGGAGCACGGGCTCGTTCAGTGTTTCTCCAACACCGTCGGACGCAGGTGCCGACCTGGTTGGTCAACTTCGATGCGCCGTCGCTGGTGTTTAATTGCACTCGTCGGGCTCGGACCACCATGCCGCTGCAATCCCTGAGCTTGCTCAATTCGGAGTTCACTCTGCAGCGGGCCCGGGATTTGGTTCTTCGGCTCGATCGGGAGTGCAAGTCCTCAAAGAAGGCGCGCATTCAGCGGGCCTTCTTGTTGGTTTGCAGTCGTGAGCCTGATGCCTCCGAGCGCTCGGCGTCGGAAGAGTTTCTGCGGCATCAGCTATCTCTTTATATGGCCCATGCCGATTCCGAACAGCGGGCTTGGCGTGATTTCGCCCAGTCGCTCTTCACCCTCAACGATTGCCTCTACCTCCGATGAACCCCTCCATGGATTTTCTGTCGCGGCGTGGTTTTCTGGGGCGTTCGGCCGGAAGCCTGGGATTCCTCGCGCTTCAACAGTTGTTGTCGCGGGACCCACTTCTGGCAGCCGGAGCCGTCGCGCCCGCGCACCGACGTCCCAAGGCGAGGGCTGTCATCAGTCTCTTTCAACATGGCGGTCCGAGTCAGATGGACCTCTTCGACTATAAACCCGCCTTGAATCGTTGGAGCGGGCAACCGTATCCGGGCGGGGATCTGGAGGTTCACTTCGACAAGCAGGCGGGCAATGTGTTGGGGGCTCCCTATCAATTTCGCCCTCAGGGCCAGTGCGGCATGCATCTTTCAGAATTGCTGCCGCATACCGGATCCATTGCCGACGACATCACCTTGATTCGTTCCATGACCACCGGGTCAGTGGACCACGAATCGGCGTTGCGCATCATGCACACCGGTCGGTTTCTGGCAGGGCTGCCCTCGATGGGTTCCTGGGTGCTGTATGGTCTGGGTTCGGAGAATGAGAATTTGCCCGCGTACGTGGTGCTGTCCGATCCCGGGGGCCTCCCGGTCGATGGTGAGCGCAATTGGTCCTCTGGATTCCTTCCGGCGTTGTATCAGGGAACACCCTTCCGCAGTGGCAAGACGCCGGTGTTTCATTTGCAAACCCCTGCCGGCATTTCCGCCGAGGCGCGGCGTCATCAATTGGACTTCATCACCCGTCTGAACCGGCATCAGTCCGAGCGCGATCCGGCCAATTCGGAATGGCAGGCACGGTTGGCCCAATTCGAGACCGCCGCCCGCATGCAAACCGCCGTGCCCGAGGTGATGGACTTGTCGGGGGAATCGGCAGCCACGCGACGGCTCTACGGCCTCGACAACCCGGTGACCGCTGAATACGGGCGGCGGTGCCTCATCGCCCGGCGTCTGGTCGAGCGGGGTGTGCGGTTCGTGCAGTTGTTCTTGAGCGGCCAGCCTTGGGACACTCACGACAAAAACGCTGAGCGGCTCAAGGGCCTCTGTGCCATGACCGACCAACCCAGTGCCGCATTGGTCCAGGACCTCAAGGCCCGTGGGTTGCTCGACGACACCATCGTGCTCTGGACCGGCGAATTCGGGCGTCTGCCGATCTCCCAGGGCAAAGACGGTCGCGATCACAATCGGCATGCGTTTTCTCTGTGGGTTGCGGGTGGCGGTTTCAAGGCGGGGCATGTCCACGGGGCGACCGATGAGTTTGGCTACAAGGCGGTTCAGGATGTGGTGAGTGTCCACGACTTCCATGCGACCCTGTTGGGCCAATTGGGGTTGGATCACACCCGTCTGCATGTTCCCCACGAGGGACGCGAAGCGAGTCTCACGGATGCGGAAGTGACCGGTGCCAAGCCGGTGCCTTCACTCCTGGCTTGAGCGCTCGATTCTGAAGATCCCAGCGTTGCGGGATTGCCCGCGGGCCGTACCGTCGGTCAAGCATGGCGTTTGAATCGTTCCGGGACTGGGTGGAGTTGCTCGAAAAAGCGGGTGAGTTGATCCGTATTTCGCATCCCGTCGCCACGGAGTTGGAGATCACGGAGATCGCCGACCGTGAAATGAAGAAACCGGGCGGCGGCAAGGCGTTGCTCTTCGAGAAACCCACGGTCCGGGGTGTTGTTTCCCCGTTTCCGGTGGCCATCAACACGCTCGGCTCCTGGAAGCGCATGGCCATGAGCATGAATGCCGCTTCGGTGGACGACGTGGCCGCCGAACTGGGTGGGCTCATGAAGGCCCGCCCCCCGGCTTCCATGAAAGAGGCGTTGCGGCTCCTGTCGCTGGCCTTGGATTTGCGCCACGCGAAACCCAAGACGGTGAAGAGCGGCCCTTGCAAGGAGGTGATCCACCGATTCGATGCCCCGGCTCGTCGGCAGGAGCCGTGGCCCGATGCGCCCGACTGGCGGAAGGGAACCGATCCGTTGCCGCCCACGCTGGCCGACTTGCCCATCCTCAAGTGCTGGCCGCTCGATGGGGGACGCTTTGTCACGTTGCCGTGCGTGGTGACGCACGATCCGGACACGGGGGCCCGCAATCTAGGCATGTATCGGATCCAAGTTTACGATGACCGGACGACGGGTGTGCACTGGCAATTGCAAAAGGTCGCTGCGCGTCATGGCCGTCGTTATTACGAGACCGGTCAACGCATGCCCGTCGCCATCTTTCTCGGTGGCGATCCCATGTTTCCCTTCGCCGCCACAGCCCCGTTGCCCGATGGCTTGGATGAATTTCTGTTGGCGGGGTATTTGCGCAAAAAGGCCGTCGAACTGGTCAAGTGCGAGACCAACGACCTCGAGGTTCCGGCCAATGCCGACTTCGTCATCGAGGGATATGTGGATCCGACGGAACCCCTGCGGATGGAAGGTCCCTTCGGCGATCACACCGGATACTACACGCTGCCTGAGCCGTATCCCGTGTTCCATGTCACAGCCATCACCCATCGCAAGGACGCAGTGTATCCGGCCACCATCGTGGGCATTCCACCGATGGAGGATTTCTACATCGGAGCCGCGTCGGTGAAGCTCTTCCTGCCCATTTTCCAGATGAACTTCCCGGAGATTGTGGACATCTCCCTGCCGGCGGAAGGCACCTTCCATAACTTGGTGGTGGTGAGCATCCGCAAGACCTACCCCATGCAGGCCTACAAGATCATGCACGGCCTCTGGGGCATGGGGCAGATGATGTTCTCGAAGTACATCATCGTGGTGGATGCCGAGGTGAATGTTCACGATACCCGCGAGGTGCTCTTCCACCTCTTCGCCGACACCGATCCGCAACGCGACACCTTGCTGACGCGCGGGCCGTCTGATGTGCTCGACCATGCGACCTCGCACATTGGCATGGGCGGTAAAATGGGGTTCGACGCCACGCGCAAGCTGCCGGGAGAAGGATTCGATCGCCCTTGGCCGCCGATCATCCAGATGGATGCGGCGGTGAAGGCGAAGGTCTCCTCGATGACGTCTTTGGCCTGAAACGACCCATTCAACGCTGGGGGCCACTTTGGACGGGCCCGGCAATTGGATTGGACACTGCCTTGGGGCTCGGACGAATCAGCGAGACATCTTTTTCTCGGGTGTCGCTTTCGGGCTTTCCAGCGGCACCTCGCAAAAGGTCAGGGCGGCGATGCCATTGAGGCCGCGCAGCAGGCGTTCCGGATCCCAAGACGCGGTGTCGAGGTAAGTGAGGGTTTTGGCCTGAGACGGTTGGTGCAATGTCAGGATCAACTGGTTGCCGTCGGTCCTTCCGGAGGCGATGCGATCCTTGCTGCCATCGAGCCAGAAATCGCGGACCAGAGCGGGGTCCCATCGAACGGGTTGGTCGAACTCCAATACCAGTTGGGAGTGGGTTGAATCCGCATAGGCGGCCCGCAACAAGTGGGGAGCCGTGATGGATTTCTTTGGTTCTAGCCCGTGTAGATCGCGATCGATTAATGGGGCGATGAGCCGGGCCATCTCCGCATAGCCTTGGGCCGGATAGTGGCATCCCCCGGGAGGTTGGATGCCCAGGGTGGACATCACCGTCAGGCGCGACACGGCCGAGGGGAGATTGCGCTGCACCTCCCGGAGTCGGTTGTCCGAGCCATCGGTGCCCATGGAACAGGCCTTGGGCCAGATCTGGAAGGCGTAGTGGTGGCGCAGGTTCGGGTAATCGCTGGCCCAGGCCGCGGCGAGGTCGATGAAGAGTGATCGGTACGTTTCCCAGCCGTAGCCGCCACTGGGGCCGTCAGCGCCTTGGTCGTTTTCGCCCTGATGCCAAATCACCGCACGGAGGCCGTGGGTCAGCCGTGCGGCGCGTGCTCGAGCCAGCAAGCGACCGTAAATGGTGGCCGGGTCCGTTGGGTGAGTTGGGTTGCGCTGATGCTGATCGATACGGCTGCCGCCCACGGCTCCATTGAGGAAGCAAACCGGGATCTGGTGGGTTTCGACCAAGTGGCGGCCCAATTCCATGGCCCAATAGCCCACCTGATGGCGTTCGTTGTCCCGCCCGCGATGGACGGCCATGCCCCAAGATCCTGCCTCAGCGGGTTCATTCCCCATGCTGCCGAAAGATCGGATCCAATTGCTGCGGAAGTCGGGTTTGTCCGGGCCCCAATCCGTGGCAACCGCATTGGATTGTCCATCGATGAGGTAGGCGTCTCCGCACGCAATATTCGTGGCCGAATGAACTAATACTTCTCGTCCTTCATGAAGGCGTGCGAATTCGAAGCGGTATTGGATGAGCCCCGGCTTGAGGGGCAAATCGAAGCGGAAGGACCGATCTGTCTTCAGCCGTTTTCGGCGTTGCGTCACGAGCCTGTCCCTAGTTCCTGACGTATCCTGTGCAAACAATCGAACCACCACCGCTTCGGCGGGTTCTTGGATGGAGCCCGCCGCGACCAGCGTTCCCTCATTGCGGTCGTTTCGGGCGTAGAACTGGTTGTCCTGCGGCAACTCCGTCGATTCGGGGACTTGCTGCACCCACGCGTCATGGCTCGGCGGCTGGACCATTAACGTTACCGATCGACGGATCGGCGTGCCCCCATCGTCGATTGTGGCGGTCACGGTCAGTTGGCCCTCCTGGAGAGCTCGTTTCAGGATCAGGTCATGGCCTTGAATTTCACGAACTGTGGCCAGTGGTTCGACAGACCAAATCACCTTCAGTTTTGAAGCACCGGCAGCGATGAGAGCTGCTTCGGTCGATTTCAGTTGGGCCTTCAATGATAGCGGACTGCGCCCGTCCCAGCGACGGGGTGCCTTCAGTGAGAACTCCGGATCCTGGATGGCCTCGCGGAGGGTCACCGGGATCTTCTGCTGCCGGATTCCTTCCGGGTAGGCTGCGTGGAAAGTCAGGGTTACCGATGAGTCTCCTGAAACCCGACCCGCCTCGAGCCGGTAACGGAACTGGTTCACCGCCACCACCACCGGTGCCCCTCCAGCATCCTGTCGAGTCCACCAAACCCGCTGTGCCCCGCCGGCCCTCGCCATCAACCCCAGAGCCTGTCCCTCCTCCAAGACAACCGGAGCCTGTCCCTTGGAGGTAGCCTGTCCCTTGGAGGTTTCGGTCGTTACATCCACCGTGACATTAAAATCGCGACCTGATTGAACGAGGGGCCCGACAACGGTTTGTAACAGCTTTTGGTTTTCATACTCCAATCGGATCCAATCTGGGCTGCGAACCCGGTTTGAAACGCGCACTTCATCGATAACGCCGACAAAATCGAAATGATCGTACCAACCGCCGATCCATAGTCGGGCTGGTTGCCTTAAGTTCAATGGAGCTCTCGGTGTCCGGGAGACGCCGTCCAAGATACCGTTGATATAGACCTTGGATTCACCGGCTTCCCAGGTGTGGACGACATGGGTCCACTGATGGGCAGGAACCGGGTTCTGTGTTGCGACGTTGGCTCCGGAAAAATAGCAGTCCAATCGGACTTGAGGTGGGCTGGTGTAGTGGAGGACTACCTTCCCTTGGTTGTGTTCATTGCCCCAAGCTAGGATCCGGCCGTTGGGTTGATCTGCCCAAAACCAAGCCTGCGAGGTGTGCGGGCCCGCGCCGGTGGGGTAACGATTGGAGGTGTCCCCGCCAAAGATACCCTGGCCTTCCTTGAAGCGTCGGGCGGTTCCGATGACCCCGGGCATGGGGGTGGTTCCACGATTTTCAGAAGTCAGGGTTCCAGTGGTGTCCTGAATCGATTCTCCGAGGTGCCAGGTTCCGATATACCCATGGGATGGTTTGAAGACCTGAGAGCCGCTCGAAGCGGTTGGGGCGGTCGGGTTTCCCCAGTGAATACGGAGTTCTTGCCGCTGGTTGCCGCGGATCTGCGGAATTAGCACCCAAATGGCAGCGGAACCCTTGTCGGTATCCCAGGATTCGATTTCGAAAGGCAGAGCCTGTCCCTCGGGTGTTGAAAAGCGCAGGTCCTCCCCATGGGAACAGGCTTGTGAGAAGTCGAAGTCGTCACGGCTAAGTCGGACGAGGAGGGGGAAAGACTCGAGCGTGACTCCATCCGGGAGGTGGGCTCCGTCCGGTGTCGTGAGGACAAACAGAGAGGCGGAATGTTTCCACTC
>CAINWP010000115.1 GCA_903854475.1 uncultured Verrucomicrobiota bacterium | reverse complement strand
GCCATGAACAGCGCGACCGCGGCCAGCAGGGCAATCTTGGAGATTCGTTCAATCATGGTCGGGTGGCTGTGGGGGTGTTGGTGGCGTTGCAGAACTCGCCCGTCCAGGCCGTCGCCAGATCGAATTTTCCGCGCAGGACGCCGAGTTTCTTGAGTGTATCGAACTGAAATTTCCACCGAGCCTCGGACAGGCGGCCGGCCGCCTCGCCCTTGGCCGGATCGCCGTTCAGGAAAGACCCCTGCTTCAACGCCTGATGGCTGAAGTTCATCTTGGCCGGGGTGAGCTCGGGATTGCGCCGGCGAATCTCGGCGTGCACCTCGGTGGGATCCTCCATGTAGCCCCTCCAACCTCGCACACTCGCCGTCACGAAGGCCCGGACTCGATCGGGATGTTCGGTCGCAAATTCACGCCGCGTGAAGAAGACCCGGTACGGATCGAAACCACTGCCACTAATGAGCAGCACGCGGGCCTTTACGCCGGCCTCAGCCGCGAAGAAGGGTTCGCTGGTGACGAAGCACATCTGGATGTAATCCGGATCCCGCAGGAAGGATCCGATGCTGAAATTGTGGGCGCGCTCACGAGTTGTCTTGAGGCCGTAGCGCTGGATCAAATACGGAAACCATGCGGTGCCGGGAGTCACGGCCACGGTGCGCCCTTCCAGATCGGCGAAGGTCTTCACCGGCGAGGATTCGTGCACCATGATCGCCTGTGGATCGTGCTGCAGCGTGGCCGCAACGGCGACGATCGGGATGCCCCGATCATTGGCCAAGAGCACATCATCGGTGCTGCCCATGCCGAACTCGGCTGCCTTGGTGGCGATGCGTTGGATCGGAAACGCATTGGGTCCTCCGGGCAAAATCTCCACATCGAGCCCGGCCTCCCGGTAGTAGCCCTTGATGAGCGCGTAGTAGAAACCTCCGTGTTCGGGCTGGGGATACCAGTCGGTGATAAGTCGCACGGGTGCGCGATCGGCCGCCATGGAAACCAGGGCGACCCACAGGAAGCTCCAACGAGCAAAAACAGCGATCAGGCCGTGCATGGATTTTATTTCGGGGTTTTCGAAAGTCATTTGACCGCGCCGTCGTGGTAGCGGCGGGCCACTTTGCGGTGCTTGGCCAAGAGTTTCGGCAGGTCCACACCCACGAGTTGGCCTTCGCGAACTCGTACCTGACCATGAACCAGCAACGTGTCCACCTGCCGCGCATGGCAGAGCACCAGGCCATGCACTGGATTGTGGGCGCCATTGCTGAAGAGATCCTCCAGCGGGAAGACCGCCACATCGGCGCATTTACCCGGTTCCAGGGATCCCAGGTCGGCGAGCCGTCCGAGATTGCGGGCGCCATCGAGCGTGGCCATTTCTAGGGAGGCTTCGGGCGTCATCGCTTCGGCCCCGTGGACGACCCGCGTGAGCAACAACGCCAACCGGGCCTCGTTGAGCAAGTGGCCCGAGTCGTTGGAAGCCGATCCATCGACACCCAGGCTGACGGGGCTGCCGCCTCGACGGAGGTCATTGACCCGGCAAACACCCGATCCCAATCGCATGTTAGAGCACGGGCAGTGGGCCACCCCAGTGCGGGTCTTGGTCAGGCGGGCGACCTCGCGGTCGTTGAAGTGGATGCCGTGGGCCAGCCAGACATCCTCGCCTTCCCATTCGTGCCGGGCCATGTACGGAAAGGGGCGGGATCCCAGCACCTTCACCGCATCTTGATTCTCAGGAATGGTCTCGCCGCAATGGGTGTGCAGACGGACCCCGAGCGAACGACCCAGCCGGGCCGATTGTCGGTAATGTTCGCCGGAGCACCCAAAGACCGTGCACGGCGCGAAAGCCACCTGCGACATAGCCCCCGCGCCCCGCTGGTGGAATCGGTCGTGCAATCGCTGACAGTCAGCCAGGATCACATCGAGGTCCTGGCAGGCCCAGTCGGGCATGATGTCGCTGGGCAAATTCACCGAGCCCCGGCAACCGACGTAGCGGATGCCCATGGCCGCCGCCGCGTTGAATCCGGCATCGAGCATCCCGGCGCTGCCATCGCGGGGAAACAAGTAGTGGTGGTCACTGGTCAGGGTGCAACCGCTGAGCATCAACTCGGCACAGGCCACTTGGGTGGCCACATACAAGTCGTCGGGATTGAAATGACGCCACAACGGCATGTGCCCGGCCAGCCACGGCAAGAGCGGCAAACTGGCGATGGGCTCAAAGGCCCGCGCCAAGTTCTGGAACATGTGGTGGTGGGTGTTGATGAGCCCCGGCAACGCGATGCCGCCTCGGGCATCCACCACCGTGGCCTTGGCCACCCGCGGCGCTGGGCCGGTCCCAACGGAGCAAATCACGCCATCCTCGGCCAACAACCACGCGTTCCGAAGGACACGGCGTTCCGGATCCATGGTGACCAAATAGCCGATATTCTTGAGGAGGGTCCGTTGGGAAGGGGTCATGGCCATGGGTTTAAACGGATGAAAGGAAGGTCGACTACGGCTGGGGCGACGGAGTGGGCGCGTCCGTCCAGAACGGGGGCGGCAACGTGGGATCCACGCCCAGAGCCTTGGGCGTGAAGGCGGTCGAGACCACCGACTCCAACGGGGGCACGGACTGGATCACACCCAGGTCTTTCAGGATGAACCCGAGAGATCGCCAACGCTCCAAATCCACCGCACCCATGGTCTCAGCCCGAGAAGGATCTCCTTCCGACAGACGCAACCGGCGCATGGCCACGTAACTAAAACGCATGCCACCGTCCTCCATGGTCGGCGAAATGGAACGAAGGTAATCATGGATGGGCTGCGGACTGCGGTAGTACTCCTGCCAACCGCGATACGCCCCGCGGCTAAAGCGGGCCACCAGCTCTGGATGCTTCTCCACCAGTTGGCGGTTGGCGATGATCACGCGGTACGGATCAAACCCGGACTCGCTGATTTGAAGTACCCGGGAACGGACTCCTTCCTTCAGTGCGTAGTACGGCTCACTCGTTGGATAGGCCTGGGTGATCCAGTTGGGGTCCTTGACGAAGTTGGCCACATTGCCGGTCACCGGTCGGACCCGAACCTGGTTCAGCGCGTATTTCTTCTGAAGGTATATCAACCAGGTCGCTCCAATTTGCATGGCGATATCCCGATTTTCTAAATCGGCGAAGGCCTTCACCGGAGAATCCTCACGCACCATGATTCCCTGCGGATCATGCTGGAAGTAGGCGTTCACTGCGACCACCGGCAGGCCCCGCTCCACGGCCACAAAGACGGCGTCACCGCGGACAATTCCCAGGCCGAACGGATCCAACGCCACGCGTTTCTCGATTTCAGAATTGGGCCCCCCGACCAATACCCGGACGGCCACCCCTTCGGCCTTCCAAAGGCCCAGTCGGTCTGCCGCGTAGTATCCGCCGTGTTCGGGTTCGGGGATCCAGTCGTGGATGAAGTTGAGAACCGGTTCCGAGGGAGTCGCCGAGGCCGACGGCGATCCGGACTCCTTCGGGGAACAACCTACCCACAGCAGGAAGATCGATAGAAATAGCAGTCTCATCGGTTGGGGCTTCGGCTGTGCAAGGCCAACCTCAGGAAACGCAGCGCGAAAAAACCGAACTTTTTGGGCGGAACCATGCAGGGTTTTCATAGGTTCAACTCTGAAAAAAAGCCCCCGGCCGCACACACCACAGCCGGGGGCCCGCGCACTCAGGAAATGATCAGAACCGGAAACGAATCTGACCACTGATCCGGAACGGTTGTTCCGGATAAATCACGTCATTGCCGGCGAAACTCGGATCGATGGAGGTCCAGTTCCGTTGGTCGGTAATGTTGAAGAAGTTGATTTGCACGTCCCACTTCGGCTGCCGGTAGAAGACAAACGCGTTGATCACGTACTGCATGGGGATGCGCAGCGATCCCTCTTGGTTCTGCCACTGTTCACCGGTGACTTGCGGTCCGAAGCTGGCGCCGAAGCCGTTGTCCAACTGATAGGTGACGTAGGAGTTGAACATCACCTGAGGCACGCTCGCCGCCCGAGTCTTGCCGAAGGCCCGGGCCGGGGTGGTGGGTCCGCGACTGTTGTAGTTCGGAGCGCCGCCGGCGGTGCCCGAAGCGCCATCCACGAGGAAGCCCTCCGGGTAGCCGTCGCGGTAGTTGTAGGTTTGCTGGTAACCGAAGTCGTCCTGCTCCGCGTTCTGGTAGGTGAAGTTGGCGCTGGCGTTGAAGTTGCGGTTGGGTTGGTAGAAGGACTCCAGCTCCAAACCCTTGGTCTCGATTCCGATCGGGTTGCCGACCAACTGCGGGGCCAAACGGGTTTGCTGGAAGAGCGATCCGCTCACGAACACCTGATTCTCAAAGAGACTGGCTTTTGAACCCACCTCGATGAGCTCGCTCTCGGTGGACAGGGATTTCTTCAGCGAATCCTCCGTGTTGCCCGTGCCATTAACGCCGCCGAAATTGGCGCTGCCCTGGATGGCGTTGATCACGTTGTACGTGGCATAGCTGGTGAGGACCGGCGTCCACTTGTAAATGCCGCTCAGGAAAACCGAAGTGTTGAAGACGTCGGAGGAGACATTGTAGTTCGAACCGGCCGCCTTGCCGACGTACTCCGGACTCTTGGCCTGGGCCCCGATGAGATCACCACGGCCGCCAGCGATGATGGAGAACTTATCGTGCAGCTTCATGTCCCACTGGGTGAAGAAGCCGCTCTGAGCGATCTCGGAATTCTGATCGCCCGATCCAAACCCGTTGGAGCCGTAGCCCGGGGCACCCGGCACCATGAGTGAACTTCCGCCGTAGGTGCTCACCAGCGGGGTGGGAGGCAACCGGAACGTCGAAGGCGGCTGAGTGACGTCATAGAGGAAGAACGGTTCGACGCCGAAATCCTGATAGGACACGAGCGACTGGTAGCGCAAGTCCACACCGCTGATGGTCTTGATGGGCAGCTCGTAATTGGCCACCGCCGGCGTGATTTCGTAGTGGAGCTCCGAACGGTTGTTGGCCATCCAGTTTTCCGGCACCCATTCGGTGTATCCGTAGCCGGAGGCCTTACGAGACTCCATGGTCTCGCCGTAGGTCCGGTTGACGATTTTTCCGAAGTCGTTGATTTGATAATTGGCGATGAGCTGCGAAGAAAACTTCTTGCCCGCCGCGCTATCAAAAGGCGCGTTGATCGTCTGCCACGGATAGACCTTCACCCGCGTGGCGAGATTGGTGTTAAGCAGCGCAAAGTTGGCGTTCTGACCGAATTTGCCAACGGACGTGAGCGGATCGCCAAAGCGGTTGTTGGGAAGCACCGGGCCGGCGATGTACACCCAGTCATCGATCAACTCTTGGGTGACACGGTTGATGCCGATGACCTCGTTGAAGCGGGAAGTGTAAAACTGCGAATTCCAATCGACGGTCAGCTTCTCATTGGCCTTCCAAGTCAGAGCCGTGAAGATGTCCTGCGTGTTGTCGGTCACGTTCCGGTAGTAACCGTCGGCCTCACGCCCAAGGTAGCTAACCCGGAAGGCCAGCTTGTCGTTAATGGGTCCGCCGAAGTCGATGCCCCACTCCGGGTTGAAGTAGCTCTGACCACCGGGAACATAGGTTCCCCAGCGGCTCAGCACTTCTCCGTGGAACCCATCAAAGTAAGGGAGCTTAGAGACGAAGTTCACATAGCCGCCCGGGCCTTGTCCTTGCGGACCATAAACCGCGGAACCCGGTCCCTTGACGATGTCCATGGCCTCCACGCCGTTGAAGCTGGCGAGCATGGAGTTGCGGCTATAAATGGTCCGCTGACCGTTCTGGTAAATCTCCGAAAGGTCACCGCGGATGACGGGCACATTGGCTAAGCCATAGCGCGACGGCGTGTAAACGCCCGGAGAGTACTGATTGAAATCGGTGGCACGCGAGATCCCGCGGGCTTCCATCTGGGCCTTGGTCACCAAGGAAACCGAGCGGGGCGTCTCCAAAATGCTGCGATCGTCTCCCATGACCGACTCGACCGGCCGTGCGGTCGGCAGAACGGTGTCCTGCAGCGAAAGGCCTTCGACAACGACC
This sequence comes from uncultured Verrucomicrobiota bacterium, assembly GCA_903854475.1. Lineage (GTDB taxonomy): Bacteria > Verrucomicrobiota > Verrucomicrobiia > Limisphaerales > UBA9464 > SXXZ01. The sequence goes on along the minus strand of CAINWP010000115.1, from coordinate 4,293 downwards.
TTGTCCAAGACATTGGTTGAACCAGCACTCTGTGCCAGGGCGGAACCACCCGATGCCAGAGCAAGGGCGGCAAGCGATCCAATCCGGATCGGCAACCATAAGGAGGGTTTCATTGGGCGTGGGTACGGAGGATGAGTTGGGTTGTTTGAGTGCAGCGAGGGTCAGACGCTGCAACTGGTGGCCCGCATACCTCATGCCAGCTTTGTTTTGGATCTGCCGACCCAGGGTCATCAGGATGAGTGAGTGCTCGATCCAGGAATCCCGAGGGAGGTAGGATTTGCGGAAACTTATTAGTATAATCGGTCCTTTTTGCGATCTCCCAACCGCGCCATTCCCAAGATGGAATGAACAGGTTCACTGAATGACTTCAACGAGCATGAAACGATTTCAGCGTGCGGGAAAACAGCCGATGTCCGGACACTACTGAAGCGGTGTTTTGTTTTGTCCACCGTGGATAGAGAATGGATGCCAGCCCCGTCGCGATCCACCTCAGCGAGTCCGAAGGACGACGCGTCACAGGTTGTTTTCGCTCAGTTGCCATAGCCTCTCCGGGTGTGGAACACCGTGTGCTTGGTAGAACCTCACGATGGCCCCAAACCACGGAAGCTCCCGCGAGGCGGATCTGTTACAGATGCAGTCTCTCGTCGAATTCACCCGAGCCCGTCTGGGCACCGAAGCGCAGTCTCCGTTCGGTTCCTCGGTAGTCGAGACCGACTCCGGTCGCCTAGTTCTGCGTCGACTCAACGCCGTGCGCCAAGAAAACGATCCCTCCAGTCACGCCGAGGTACGCGCCATGCGCGCCGCCTGCAAACGGCTCAAGAAACCCAGTCTTGTGGGACACACGCTTTACACGACGTGCGAGCCCTGTCCCATGTGCATGGCCATGGCACTCTGGTCGGGCGTGGACCGAGTGGTCTTTGGAGCGACCATCGCCGATGCGGCCCGGCACTGCGCCCAGATCCATGTGTCGGCCCGGCAACTCGAGCAGCGCTCCGACATGGATTGCCTCGTCGATGGGCCGGTGGCTCGGGCCAGTTGCGTCGCCCTCTTCGAAGACCCCCGCATGGTTACAGCCATGGCGCTCTGGCGGAAGTCACGCCGAAACGCCGCGAAGCCGTTGGCCTCCCGAGGCTGATCTCTGCAGCACCGACCTCACTCTACTTAGTTCCTATTCCCGCATGACTACTGCTGATTTCAACGCCTTGGCCGAACTCCTCCCCGCCGAGCGCGTTATCACCGCTGCCGAGCGACTCGAATCCTTGAGCCGGGACTTCTACTGGTACTCGCCCGTTCTCAAGCGAGACCTATCGGACAAGCTGGCCGAAGTGGTGGTCCAGCCGACCACCCGAGACGAGGTTGTTTCCTTGGTCCGATGGGCGCACCAGCGACGGATTCCCCTGACGCTGCGCGGAGCCGGCACCGGCAACTATGGGCAGTGCATCCCCACACACGGAGGCATGGTAATGGATTTGGCTGCCCTGGACACAATCCACTCCATTAGCTCGGACGGCATTGTGACGTGTGATCCAGCAGCCCGACTGGGAGCCATCGAACGGGTCGCGCGGCAGTCCGGCTGGGAACTGCGCTGCTACCCAAGCACTTACGTGAAGGCCAGCGTGGCCGGATTTTGTGCCGGTGGATCCGGCGGCATCGGCAGCATCGAATGGGGCGCGCTTCGGGAGAACGGCACCGTGCATTCACTCACCGTGCTGACGCTGGAGGCCGAGCCCCGGGAGGTGCGTCTGAGTGGTCCGGACATCTTCCAGGTCCTGCATGCTTGGGGCACCAATGGCATCATCATCGAGGTGGAGCTACGCCTGGCTCCCAAGACCGATTGGGGACAACTCGCCGTGGCCTTCGACGATTTTTCCGGGGCCTTCGATTTCACCGAAGCCATCGCTCGCAATGATTCGTTCCGGAAGCGCCTAACGACGGTCTTCGAGTGGCCGATTCCCGGCTCGTTCGTCCCGTTGTTGAAGTGGCTCCCGTCGGGCAAGGCGGTGGCCTTTTTCGAGGTGGCTGACGATCAGTTGCAGCGCCTGACTGACGCCGCGCGCGCCGCCGGCGGGGATCCCTGTTTTGTCGCTCCGTTCTCTGAACCTCGACGCGGAGCACAGCTCAGCGACTACACCTGGAATCACACCACGCTCTGGGCCCTGAAGCAGGACCCGTCGCTGACTTACCTTCAGTGCGGGTTCTCGGCAACGGAGGCGAGGAGTCAGTTCCGGGCCCTCAAGGCCCGCTACGGGAACGACTTCCTGCTCCACATCGAATTTGTTCGCTCCGGCGGCATCATCACTCCGGGAGCCATTCCCGTCGTCCGGTACACCGATGATGAGCGGCTCCAAGGGATGATCGACTTCTGCGCCAGCATCGGAGTCTCCGTGGCCAATCCCCATGTTAATTTCCTGGAGGCTTCTGGGCGCTGGCGACCCGATGACGCCAAACGCAAGGCCAAGGAGATGTACGATCCTCGGGGGCTGCTCAATCCGGGCAAGATGCGGGACTTCACACCGCAAGCCTCCGACAACCCCGGGACGCCGCTGACCCAGAAAGACAGCCTCCCGGCGGCCTGTTCACAGACTGTTTCGGCCTGAAACCCTCCCAACTACTGCCTTGAAGACCTGGATTCCCCCCGAGCGTTTCCTTCCCTACCTGACCTGGAAGCAGGTGGATGCGCTGCCGCGCGACCGGACGTTGATGGTTCTACCCACGGCGGCCATCGAACAGCACGGGCACCACCTGCCACTGGCCACCGACACCCTGATCAATAACTTGTTGCTCGGGCACGCGCTCCAGAAACTGCCAAAAGACCTTCCGGTCTACGCGCTGGCCCCGGTGCAGTATGGCAAGAGCAATGAGCATGTGGGGTATCCGGGAACCCTCAGTCTGCACCGGGACACCTTCATGGCCGTGCTGCGAGACTTGGGTCGCAGCCTCAAGGCCGCTGGATTCCAGCGACTGGTCTTCTTCAACAGCCATGGCGGAAACCATTCACTCATCGATGTCATGGCCCGAGACCTGCGCGACGAGTTGGGTCTACGCACCTTCTGCCTGTATGGCGGAGGGCCCGCCGAGGGGGTTTGTGCTCAAGAGGCGGCTTATGGATTCCACGCAGGCGAGGTTGAGACGGCCCTGCTGCTGGCCGGAACCCCGGAGTTGGTCCACACCGATCAGTACACCTCCAATTACATCGCCCGAGTTGGGGATCCGGGCCTTTTGAAACCCGAGTTCGCCAGCGCCACGTTTTCTTGGCTGACCCGCGATATCGCCCCGAGCGGTGTTATGGGCGATCCCTCGCCCGCCACCGCCGAGAACGGTTGGCGCTGGTGTGAGGCCATGAGTGATCGAATTGCTCGGGCGCTGGTGGAGATGCACGACTTCCAGGAGATCTTGGAACGCTGAGGAGACATCGTGGCGAATCGTTCCCCAACACGAAGTCCTCGGAGCCGGAGTCCGGTCGCCGGCCGCCGTGTGGAGGTCGGATCTGGCGTCACTGTGGAGCGAGGGGTGCGTTTCCGACTGGCCGATGGCACGCGTCTGGTGTCCGATCACTACTACCCGCCACAACCCGGTCCGGCGCCCACGATCCTGATGCGCCAACCCTACGGCCGGGCCGTGGCCAGCACGGTGGTGTATGCCCAGCCGGCCTGGTTTGCCGCTCAGGGCTACAATGTGGTCATTCAGGACGTGCGCGGGCGTGGGGAAAGCACCGGTGAATTCTATCCCTTTCGGCATGAGGGGCGCGACGGCAAGGCCACCATCGAGTGGTTGGCCCGTCGCCCAGAATGCAACGGGCGCATCGGCATGTACGGGTTCAGCTATCAGGGGCTGACCCAACTCCTAGCGGCGGCCGAAAGGCCTGCGGCGCTGCAGTGCATCGCCCCGGCGCAGACGGCCGGAGATTTGTTTTCCGGATGGTTTTACCATCAAGGGGCCTACCGTCTCGCCTCCAGTGTCGGCTGGGCGCTGCAACTCCTCCGCGGTGATGCCCGCACGCGGCGACTCCAGGCGGCCAGTCGCCACCTTGAAGAGGCCGCGACTCGACTCCCGGCACTCATGGCCAGTGGGCCGTACTCCCGCATCGCCTGTCTCACAGCCCGCGGTCTTCCCACCTACCACCGGGATTGGACCACCCACCGTAAGGCCGCTCCCTGGTGGGCGCGATACGATGTGAGCACACGAATGGATCGTATTGAAATCCCTGCCCTGCACCTTTGGGGTTGGTACGACACCTACCTCGATGGCAGCGAGCAGCTCTACCAACGCCTGCAGGCCGAATCGAAAGCGCCG
>CAINWP010000114.1 GCA_903854475.1 uncultured Verrucomicrobiota bacterium | reverse complement strand
GTTTGTTTTGACCCTCTATCTTTCGCAACCGGATTCTTTTCCCTTACAGAGCCTGTCCCTACCGACGAACCCCCTTACAGAGCCTGTCCCTACCGACGAACCCCCTTACAGAGCCTGTCCCTACCGACGAACCCCCTTACAGAGCCTGTCCCTACCGACGAGCCTCCTTACACAGCCTGTCCCTACTGACGAACCCTCTATCTTTCGCAACCGGATCTTTTCCCTTACAGAGCCTGTCCCTACTGTCGAGACGTGTCGCAGTCGAACCTCTTTGAATTGGGCGGAGCGGCGGGCGCGCCAAACCCGGCCACCCCGGAGGGCATGAGCCCTCCTCGGATTGATACGGAACGATCCATGTCAGCTGCCCCGCTGGCCTCCCGGATGCGACCGCGCACCTTGGAGGAGTACGCAGGCCAGCGGCATCTTCTGGCCCCGGGTCTCCTGCTCCGTCGCGCCATTGATGCCGACCGCATCCAGTCCCTCATCTTCTTCGGGCCGCCCGGAACCGGTAAGACCACCCTGGCCCAAATCATCGCCGCGCGCTCGAAGTCCCACTTTGAGAAACTCAATGCCGTCGAATCCAATCTGGCGGAGATGCGCCGCGTTCTACAGGGAGCAAACCATCGTCTTCGCAATACCGGCGAATCCACCCTGCTCTTCATCGATGAGATCCACCGCTTCAACCGGGCCCAACAAGATGTACTCCTTCCCGATGTGGAAAGCGGCGCGGTGAAGCTGATCGGAGCGACGACACACAACCCCTTCTTCTTCATCAACTCCCCGCTGGTCTCCCGGTCCCAGGTCTTTGAGCTCCGGTCTTTGGACGAGTCCGACCTCTTAGATTTGCTCCAACGGGCTCTTTCGGACTCCGAACGCGGTCTCGGTCACCTCCGCATTACCGCCGAGCCCGACGCGCTGGCTCATCTGGCCAGAGTCTCCGACGGAGACGCACGCAAGGCGCTCAACTCTATCGAGATCGCTGCCATGACCACACCTCCCGGGAGTGATGGGGTCATCCGAATCCCCCTGTCCGTGGCCGAGGAATGCATCCAACGGAAGGCGGTGGTTTATGACGGCGACGGCGATGCCCATTACGACACCATCAGCGCCTTCATCAAGTCCATGCGCGGCAGCGATCCCGACGCATCGCTCTACTGGTTGGCCAAGATGATCCATGCCGGCGAGGATCCCCGGTTCATCGCCCGCCGGATTATGATCCACGCCGCCGAGGACGTCGGATTGGCGGACCCCATGGCTTTGGTACTGGCCACCGCCGCCTGCCAGGCCGCCGAAGTCATCGGATGGCCGGAAGCCCGCATTCCCATTGCCGAGGCGGCGCTTTACATCGCCACCGCCAACAAAAGCAACTCGGTGGTCAAAGCCATCGATGCAGCCTTGAAGGATGTTCGATCGGGCCGAACGCTGGCCGTTCCGAACCACTTGCGGGACGGTCACTACGCCGGATCGAAGGTCTTAGGGCATGGCGAAGGCTACCGCTACGCCCATGATTTCCCTGGGCATCATGTCGCGCAAGATTACCTCGGAGCCGCCCGGCGCTTCTACGAACCCAGCACTCAGGGGCATGAGCGCAAAATCTCCGAGCGCTTGGACCAGTGGCGCCGCGTCCAGGCGGCGGATGCCGGGCGAACCCCATCCGGGCCGCCATCACCCCCCTCGGCATCGTCTCCTGCGGAGCGGCCCTGACGGCCTCTGAAACACACACCGGGAGCTGACCTGACCGCCGGCTTCGCTCAAGGACCGCCAACTGCTCGAGGACCACCAGCCTCGCTTAAGGACCTCTTCCCCGGGCACAGCTGTCCGCCCTTGCGCCCGGCTCGGAACCCAGCACGGAACCCATAGCCGCACCCGTCAGGTTCCTACAACCGCGCCTCACCCGAGGTCGCTCCGCCGCTCGATCTGCCGGCGGTCCCACTTGGTGGGCCGCCCTGCACCCCGCGGCCGGAACCCGTGTACAGCGACGATTATTTTTCCCAAACAAACCCGGGCTCAAGGGCTTTCTGGCGGGCCACCTCGAAGGCTTCCGGCGGGGTCAGGTCCTCGGCGAACGCGGCCACCTCGGGCCCGGACACCCGGCGCAGCGGGAACCCCAGCATCTTACAGACCCGCGTGAGGTCGCCGGTCCGCGCCGCCATCGTCTCACCCGCCCTCGCCTCCCGGGCGGGCTTGATCGCCACGCCATCGACAAGCACCCGCCCGCCCTTGATCGCCGCCGGCGCCAACGCTTCCCGGCGGCAGGAGGGTGGCAAGAAAGACACCACTGGCGGTCCCGGGCGACAGGCCAAATCCCGAACTTCAGTGTGAGGGATGACCTGACCGGGTGGCTGGTGAAGCCTCGGGAAAAAGTGTTTTGTAACTTATACAGTAATTTATCGTTTTATTAAATATAATAGTGTTATTATAAAGAAATTTAGGCCTGTAGTAATTATATTTTAATTATTGTTAAATGTTTTTGTAGACAACGCCCACGCGCCCTGAAAAATTGAAAAAACCAGATAGTTATTCAAACCCATCCCCAACGACAGCCTGCAAACGCTCTCCGCAATGCCCATTGCCGCCATCGAGTTCCACGATCCGATAGCCGCTTGCCCGAGGCCATCACCCCACCGCATCGCCCGGCCCACCCTAGTCAACCCGAAGGACATTCTCCGCCCATGGCCAACAACAGATTCCTTCCCTCACCTCCTGGCCAGCGCCCACGTCTCGATCCGCATCGGGATCAGGCATCCGTTATTGCGGTTTCGCCGCCGAAGCCACCGGCAAGGCGCTCCCCAATCGGGTACCCGCCAACCGATCCAAGAGGCCCCGTGTGGGCGTGCCAAGCACAGACGGCCCGCTGGACCATCCACCTCCAGATACGGTTCGAAACCTCCAACCGCCCAATGGCCATCCACCTAAAAGACGGTTCCTCCATCGGAACCGGAAAGGAATTACCGCTTTAACCGCAATCCCAAGAGATTCGCTTGGATTTTAATAAACGGCACGGCTACCGCGGAACCATGAGACGGTTCAATTTCATAAAACACGTTCTACAATCAAAAATTCACCATGTTTAACACCAATCAGAACAGCGATATGAAAGCAAGTTTAATTAAAAAAGCAGTTCAGCACACAAGGTTAAGCCTAATTCAAATACTGAAAACCTCTTTGATCGGCCTCCTATTTCCGATCAAAATAATAGCGGCAGCCCCATTGATAATTGGAGGGATAGTAATTACAGCAGCATCTATAGGCGCTTTTTGTGCTGGCGCTACATTATTAATAACTCTCTGGGATCACACCGTTGGCTGCTTTTATGAAGTCGAACAAACAATGTGGAAATACGATCGCAGCATAAGAACGGTTTACGGAGGCGTTGAAATTCTGCAGAATTGGGCCGCGGTACAACCGAATGCGGCAGGAAATTGGAACTACTATTACAGATGCCAAAGCGAGAATTTTTCCGACAAAACAATTTATAGCCATAGAGACGAGTTTTCCATAGCTGAATATGGATCTATGGGTGATGTGCCGCTCGAAGTTCGGGATTCTAGATGCGAATATTGGGTAGAAGACGACTATAGCGAACCGTATAGGATGACCCAACGATTATTCTCATTTTCTAACCAGACTCAATTTAATGTCCGATGCAAATTGTCTTATAAAAATTCTCCATGGTTCGTACCCCAAGAGAAGCGTGTAACTTTAACTCTCCTTAACTGGAATCCGGAATTAAATAATTGTGAAGAGGCGTCGAGATATCGCTCTACGAGTGCGTCTTTCAACGGCACAATCCCTGCGAATGGGACCGGAAGTATCGCAGTTAAGTCACATTGGTTGAACGGTTCCATGATCAACCTTAGCCACGGAGAAGGTGCAGGGATTGCGGTCAAATAGCGTTACCATTTCATGATGAAACCCTCGCCCCCCCTCTGGATCAGTGGCCTGTTTCTGATCGTCGTCGCGGTGGCGGTTTGGCGGTTCATCCCGCCTGCGAACCGACGAACTCTGGAACCGGACCAACCTCCGGCAACCGGTCCTGATGCGGCGGGAGATGCCATGCGCAAGGGATCCGAGGTCGCCCATCCACGGAAGCGCGTCACGCTGTGGGGACAAATTGCCGGGCGGGGTCCAATGCTCATCAGCGAGGAATCCGACTCGGGCATGATTACGAACACCTATCAGGTGTCCCCCACCCAGTTCATCGTCCGGGTCGTGAGTCCCCATCCCATGGACCAACGATTGGGTTCCTCGGACTATGAAACGGCGGCCAAGGCGGACTTCGAGCTCCATGTCGCGACAGAAACCAATCTCCTAGAGATCAAGGCCATCCTCGAAGACTTCCCAACGGCCATGGCCTCCCAGAAGCTTTACAGCGGTATCCGGGAGGCCTACGCGGCACGTGCCCGAATGCGGCAACTCCGCGACGAGAGGTACAAGAACTCCGACCGGGTGATCCGCCTCTATAACGAGGGTGATGAAGGCAATGTTTCATTGACGGACGCCCAACGCCAGAAACTCAACGACGAGGCATCGAAGCTGTCCGAGGAAGTGGGGTCGATGCTCAGCTTGGATTACCGGGACGCAGGGGAACGCCTCAAGCAGCGACTGACTCGACTCTACGGCGAGTTGCCGAAGGCGGTGTACCAACGGCTGATGTCCATCGAGATCTACGAACCGGCTGAACCCTTGCCCACGCCATGACCCAGCTCCCACCCTCCCGCCCCCCCCCTTCGGCCTCCCGAACCAAACCCTCCTAGCCTCAAGCATCGGGCGCTGTGGATATTGCTGATCTTCGTCGCGGTGGCGGGCCTCTTCTGGTGGGTGCCCCGGAGAAATCCGGGCTCGCATTCCACAGCCACCGTTCAGATGAAGGGCTTGCCGTCGTACTTGCCCTCGCGCCCTCGGAGTGGGGGACCCTTGGCATCCGCCGATCTCGGGCACCAAGGTCCAGGTCCTGACCCTGCCCGAAAAGTTGACGAAGAAGTCGCTCGAATCCTGCGGGGCGACTTTATCACCAACATCTATACTCTCTCGTCGAACGAAACCATGGTGGAGAAAGGCCAATATCCGCCGATCTTTCGCAAGTTCGGTACCGAGGAATTCGAGACGCTGGCCAAGGTGGCCTGTGAGAAAAACCTGACGAGGGACCCCTTCGCGGCGGAATATTTGGAAATTCTCGAAGAGCATCCGGCTGCCCGGGACAGCGGCAGGCTCCATAGCGGAATCTACCTGCTACTGTGTACGGGCTGCGACAGAAGCGAAAACTATCAAATTCAACATTCCATGATGACGGACAGAGACGAGAAGTTGGACGCTGCCAACAAGATTGCTGACATTGAACTCCGGGAGAGGAAACTCCGATCGATCCGTTTTTTTTCCGATTCCGAAATCGCCATGGATCGGTTGAAACAACAGGCCCAGATCGACCGAACCAAACGACTACTGGAGTACCTCTACGGGGATCTGCCGAAAGCAGTTGTCCAGCGCTTGGTGTCCATCGAACCCGCCCAGCCCCCGGATCGTATTCCGGATCCGTAAAAGCTCCAGAGCCCGCCTACCAAGGCTATGCCCATACTGTCGATCCGTGTCGCAGTCGAACCTCTTTGAATTGGGCGGCCCGGCGGGCGTGCCAAACCCAGCAAACCCGGACGGCTTGAAGCCTCTCCCGGTGGATGCCGAGCGGCCCTGGTACTGGCCACCGCCGCCTGCCAGGCCGCCGAAGTCATCGGATGGCCCGAGGCCCGCATTCCCATTGCCGAAGCCGCCCTCTACATCGCCACCGCCAACAAAAGCAACTCGGTGGTCAAAGCCATCGATGCGGCCTTGGAGGATATTCGATCGGGACGAACCCTCGCCGTGCCGAACCACTTGCGGGACGGTCACTACGCCGGATCGAAGGTCTTAGGGCATGGCGAAGGCTACCGCTACGCCCATGATTTCCCTGGGCATCATGTCGCACAGGATTATTTGGGAGCCACCCGTCGTTTCTACGAACCCAGCACTCAGGGGCATGAGCGCAAAATCTCCGAGCGCTTGGATCAGTGGCGCAAGGCAGCAGCCGAGAACAGGCCCCATCCTTCAGGGCAGCCCAGCACGCCGAAGACGTCTCCGACGTTGTGACCGCCGCCGCGAATCAGGCTCACATCGGATCGTCCCGACGGTCGATTTGCCGGCGTTCACGTTTGGTCGGCCTTCCCAGCCCTCGGGCCCTGAACCCAGGCTCCAATGTTTTCTGCCGCGCTTCCTCACGGGCCTCCGGCGGGGTCAAGTCTTCGGCGAACGCAGCCACCTCGGGAGCGGAAATTCGCCTCGGTGG
>CAINWP010000113.1 GCA_903854475.1 uncultured Verrucomicrobiota bacterium | reverse complement strand
GCCGAGGTCAACTGGTAGGTCTCCTCCATGCCGGTGCCCATGGGGCCGACCCCCGCCAGCACCAGCACATCGCCGGCGCGGATGTGACCCGCCTTGATGGCAATGATCGCCTCCCGTTCCCGCGTGAACACGCGAGCAGGCCCCTCCAAGAAGAACACCCCCTCGGGCGACAGCACCGCGGGATCGATGGAGGTGCTCTTGATGACCGCTCCCTCGGGAGCCAAGTTGCCCCGCGGGAAAGTCACCGTGCTGGTCAGGCCGCGTTCCCGGGCCAAGGCGGGCGGCAGGATCACCGAATCCGGATCCACACCGTCCAATTCTTGCAATCGTTGGCGGAGTACCGATCGACGCTCGGACCGCGCCCAGACATCCAAGGTCTCACCAAGCCGATCCCCCGTGGCCGTGAGCGCCTCGAGGTCGAGCAACCCGAGATCTCGCAAGTGCAGCATCACCTCGGGCACGCCGCCCGCCAGGAATGCCCGCACCGTGGGATGGTGGGTGGGTCCATTGGGCATCACGCTCACGAGGCGGGGCGTGCGGCGGTTAATGGCGATCCAATCATCCACCGTGGGTCGGCGAAGGCCTGCCGCATGGGCGATGGCCGGGATGTGCAACAACAAGTTGGTCGAACCGCCAAAGGCCGCATGAACGGTCATCGCATTGCGCAACGCGGAGTCGGTGAGTACCGCACGGGTGGTGAGGCCAACCTGCTCGCGGGCCATGAGCGCACGAGCCGAGTCGCGGGCTAATTGGAGCCAGATCGGCTCGCCACTGGGTGCGAGTGCCGAATGCGGCAGTGCCAGGCCCAACGCTTCAGCCACCACCTGTGAAGTGGCCGCCGTTCCTAAAAACTGACAACCACCGCCGGGCGTGCCGCAAGCCCGGCATCCTAGGTCGGCCGCCTCGTCCAACGTGACGAGTCCATGCGAGAATCGGGCTCCGAGAGTTTGAACAGTGCCAGCATCTTCGCCGCGTTCGGGGGGCAACGTCACCCCGCCGGGAACTAGCACGGTCGGCAGGTCCAACTGGGAGGCCAGCGCCATCATCATGGCGGGCAAGCCCTTGTCACAAGTGGCCACACCGAGCACCCCCACCCGCTGCGGAAGGGATCGAATCAAACGACGGAAGACGATGGCCGCGTCATTGCGAAACGGCAGGCTATCGAACATGCCCACCGTGCCTTGGGTGCGACCATCACAGGGATCGGAAACAGAGGCGGCGAAGGGCAGCGCCTTGCCCTCGCGAAAGGTTTCAGCGGCAGCCCACGAGAGGAGGCCAATCTCCCAATGACCCGTGTGGTAACCCAGCGCGATGGGGCGACCGTCTTCGGCTCGGATACCGCCCTGGGTACTGAGGATGAGGAATTGCTTGCGGCCCAATTCGGACGGGTTCCATCCCATGCCCGCATTTTGGGTCATGCCGAAGAGATCCCCGCTGGGGGCCTCGCGCAACATCGCCTCGGTCAGCGGGAGTTTTCCGGACGGACCCGGTCCGCGGGTGCGCAAACGGGCTAGAGCTTCCGGAAACAGGCCGAAGAGTTCAGCAGCAGTCATGATCTGCCCAACAGCACTCCGATCGGGCAGGTTGATCAAGCGCGGAGGAACCCACGAACCACTTCTGGAACTGATCGCTCAAACCCATCGCCCTAGCGGACTCTGGGCTGAGTTCCTCAGATGGCGAAGTCGTTGTACTCAGGCTTCACGGCCTCCATCGGAGGATTGAGCATGCCGGCGGCGACCGTCGCATTGGTGCCCTGCTCGATGAGAATAAAGGCTCCGGTGAGTCGGTTGGTTCCGTAGCCGTCGAAGACGATGGGCTTGGCCGTTTTAATACGGATCTCGCCGATGTCGTTCATCGCCAATTCCGCCGGTTCCGGTTCAGCCTCGATGGTTTGAATGTTGATGCGGCTCTCGAGTGAGGTGACCACAGCCTGCACGGTTTGAGTGGCGTGCTTGAGAAAGTACTTCCGACCCTTCTGGAGCGGGCGGGGATTCATCCAGCACACTTTGCCTAACAAGTCGTTGGACATGCCCGGCAAAGAATCGAGTCCGACAATCATGTCGCCGCGACTGACGTCGAGGTCGTGTTCCAATTGAAGCGTCACGCTTTGGGGGCAAAAGGCTTCGTCCAGTTCGCCGTTGAGAGTCCAGATTTTCTGGATGGTGCTCTTGAGCCCGCTGGGCAGCACCATCACGCGCTGGCCGACGCGAACGATGCCGCTGGCGATCTGGCCGCTGAGGCCGCGGAAATCATGGAGCTGGGCGTCGGTGGGGTTGTTGGGGCGATTGACCCACTGCACCGGAAATCGCAGGCCTTGGAGGTTCCAATCGCTGGCGATGTGTACGGTTTCCAGATGACCGAGCAGCGTGGGACCGGAGTACCAGGGTGTCTGCGTGGAGGGGTCCACAACGTTGTCGCCATTGAGGGCGCTCAGCGGGATGAACTTCACGTCCTTGATAGCCAGGCGCGGCAGGAAGCTCTCGAAGGTTTCGCGGATTTCGTTGAAACGGGCTTCGGACCAGCCGACCAAATCCATCTTGTTGACCGCGATCACGAGGTGCGGGATGCGCAGCAATGAGGCGATGTAGGTGTGACGGCGGGATTGTTCGATGACTCCCTGACGGGCATCGACCAGCACGATGGACAAATTTGCTGTGGAGGCACCCGTGACCATGTTGCGGGTGTACTGCACGTGGCCGGGGGTATCGGCGACGATGAACTTGCGACGCGGGGTGGCGAAGTAGCGGTAGGCGACGTCGATGGTGATGCCCTGTTCGCGTTCGGCGCGCAGGCCATCGGTGAGATTGGCCAGGTTGATTTGGCCGCCACCGGTGATGTCGGCGGAACGTTCTAGCGCCTCCAACTGATCTTCCATGATCGACTTAGAATCATAGAGCAGGCGGCCGATGAGGGTGGACTTCCCATCGTCCACCGAGCCGCAGGTGTTGAAGCGCAACAATTCGATCGGATGAGTCGGAACAGACATGACCAGACCAGGGATTGAAAGGTATCGAGGTCAAAGGCGCACGTCAGAAAAATGGCCTATGGAGTCTGGGGGATTCGAGGGGCTGGCTTGCGGAGCTGGTCTGGTGAACGGTGAAGGGCTCCGCGGGACAGGTTCGTGGTGGGGCTCCGCGGGACCAGTCCTGCGCTCGCAGGGAACGTTGGGACAGGAGGAGCTTTCGCGCTTTCGCGCTGACGGGGATCAGGATGTCGACGTTCCTACGCTCGCTCCGGACCGCTCCCGCTGCCGCCTCGTGTGGGCCACTGGGTCCGGCTGAGAAGGTCAGGATCAGAATAAACTCACTTCACTTCGTCTGATTGCGGAGGATGAGCACCGAGGGGCCTTTTTCGCGCCAGAAGCCCTTGAGCTTGTCGGGAACCGGGGTGGGCATCTCGATGAGGGATCCCAAGACCAAATCGTCGTCGCCGTCGCCATCTAGGTCGCCGGCTTCGAGGGAAATCCAACGGCCGGTGACACCTTGGCGGAGGGTCCGGGCCTTGAAATCCCATTCCCGCCCACCGGCGGGGCTGCTGTTTTCGAAATAGAGGAACCCTTCCTGGGGCGTGATTTCGTAGTCAGCGAAGAACGAGGCGGCGGCGATGTCGAGATCGCCATCGAAATCGAAATCCCGGGCGACCGCGCGGTAGGCGCCGTGCATGGGGGCCGTCCAGGCTAATTCCCACTTTAAGCCTCCGCGGTTCAGGTAAATCCGGACCCCGTGGTAGGCCTTGTGGGGGGAGGTGTTGAAGTCGGCGTTGTCGCCGTTGGTGACCAAAATATCCGGTAGTCCGTCGCGGTTGAAGTCGGCCAGTTCGAAGCCCGAGTGGCCCCAGCTCGGAGGGCGCTGATAGATGAGTTGCCGTCGGAATTTCCCGCCTCCTTCGTTGAGGAAGAGCAGCAGTGATTCGCGCGCTTGCGCTTGGAGGACCATCAGGTCGGGCCGGCCGTCGCCATTGAAGTCGCGAATTTCACAGCGCAGGCAACCGGGCTCTGCGAGAATTACTCGCTCGGTGAAACCGCCGTCGGCACGCCCCTCGAGCCAGGACAGGCGGCCGAGATAATTGCCGAAGGCACACAAAACTAAATCGTCCCGACCATCCCCATTGAGGTCGCCGGCAGCCACATGTGCCAGTCGCGGGAGGCCGGAGAGAATGGGCTCCGGTCGCAGCGGAGTGGTGTTGCGGTTGACCCGAATTAATTGGCCCACGGGTTCTTCGCGCGGGAAAAAGTGGCCGATGGCGCCGATGTACCAGTGTCGCCCGCTTTCCGCGAGGCTCACGGCGATGTTGCCCAGCGGCAGGCTGCCCAAATGCCGCCCGGAGCCATCCAGGAAATCCAGAACCTGCGAGGTCGCATCGGAGGCGAGGATTATCCCCTGAGCGGCATCGATTCGAACCATGGGGGTCCGTGGGGGAGAGTGGCGATGGGGTGCCATCTCCGGGCGAAAAAGCGGCAACCCTACTGCGATCGGTAGCGGATTTTCGATCGGCAGGCGTTCCGGAGCGGCCTGAATGTAGTAGGTCGCGATCTGATCAAAGACCGCCGAAGGAATGAGCGGTTTTTTGGGAAAATAATTTGCGGCGAGGAGGAGCGGTAGATCCCGAAAATAGCCATTGGTCGGAGCGGCAGAAACCCCGGTGATGTAGCGCATCTTCGGCAAGAGTTCTTCACTCCAGGTGCGCCGATCCAAGTCGGTGGGGTTCGGCAGCGCATGGCAGATCACGCAGTAAATGGCGGCCGCGCGACGCCCAGGAAGAGTTTCCAAATCCACGGTGACTGCGACCCCGGAGTTCTCTTTCTCTGAAACTACCGGGGTAGCCTCGCCGGATCGGGCGCGGGACACCAATAACAGAAGGGTCAGCGCCCAAACCATCGGAAGGTGCTTGAAGAATGGAAACCGACTCAGCCTCAAGGACCCGAGACTAGGTGAATCGGCCCGGATGGAAAGAGCCGGATCGCCGGGGATCTCGCCCTAAAGCGAGAGCCTTGCCCCGTGTCTGTTCCGAAGCTCAGTGCGCCGCCTTGGCCGGAGCCACCTTATGCGAAAGACCGGCCACAGCGTGGTCAGCGATCTTCACCAAACCCTGCGGAAAAATTCCCAGAACCAACATCCCGGCCACACAGGCCACAAGGACGATGCGGGTGGACAGAGCCACCGGAATGATAGAGAGGTTGGCGGATTGGCCACCCCAGTAAATCGCCCGGATGACACTGAAGTAGTAGTAGAGCGAAATGACTACCCCCACCACGGCCACAGCAATGAGTGCATAGAGCTCCGGATGACCCGGGGCCACATCCAGGACACTCTTGAAGAGGAGCAACTTGCCAAAAAATCCAGCCATCGGGGGGATGCCCGCCAGTGAGACGATCGCCATGGTGAGGCAGGCAGCCAAAAACGGAGACCGCTGACCCAGACCCGATAGGGCACTGATGTCTTCGCTCTCCACGTGGTTGGCGATGGCACTGATCACCGTGAAGGCGGTCAAGACTGTTAAGGTGTAGCCACCCAAATAATAAAGCACCGCTGTTGAGCCCGCCGCCGAACCGGCCACGATGCCCAAGAGTAAGTATCCGGCGTTGGCAATGGAGGAATAGCCCATCAACCGCTTGAGGTTGCGCTGCGGGATCGCACACAAGCTTCCGAAAAGAATAGTGGCCCCGGACATCACCACAAAGAGGCGGTGCCATTCGGCCGTGATCTGCGGTACCGCACCGACCAAGAGGCGGATGAGCAGAACAAACCCGGCGGCCTTGGAACCGACGGCCAGAAAGGCGGTCGCGGGAGCGGGCGATCCCTGGTACACATCCGGTGCCCACATCTGGAAGGGCACTGCTGCAATCTTGAAACCCAGGCCGACGAGAACGAACAGCAATCCAATGAGAAACAGTGCGGAGTGGGCCAATTCCTTCTGCTTGGCGGCCAACACGGCGAGATTGGTGGAATTGGCCGTTCCAAAAATCAGCGCAATACCGAACACCATGAAGGCCGAAGAAACGCCACCCAAGATCAGGTACTTCACACCGGCCTCCAACGAAGCCAGTTGCGTCCGCTGGAAGCTGTTGAGCACGTAGAAGGTCACGGTGATCAACTCCAAGCTAACGAAGAGCAGCACCAGGTCATTGGCCGATGCGGCAAAAAGCATCCCGACCAGGGCAAAGACGGTGAGGGCAAAGAACTCCGAAAGCCCCGCGCCGAATTTGGGCGCGAAATCCACAGCCATCAGCACCACGGCCAATGCGGCGAACAAAAAGAACCCCTTGAAGTAGCGGGCGAGGTCGTCGACCACGAACATATCGGAGAAGGCCGATCCGGACTGCGGCGCCAACGAACCCACCGCAAAGGCCAGTAGGCATCCCAATGCGGCGGCTAGGCCAAGGCCCAACGCCTTGCGGGCGGTGGGCGACACCCACAAGTCGGCCAACAGCACGATCAGGCCCATCAGGACCGCCAGGACTTCCAACGTAATCAGCGAATAATTCATGACTGCAAAGGCTTGGTCTGCGCTCAGTGTCCGGAATGGCCCGGGGCGGAGGCTGCGGGAGCTGCGTGGGCTGCGGGAACCGCTGGAGCCTGATGGGCCTGCGAGGGCGTCAGGTGGGCGGCCAACACCGCTTTGGCGGCGGGTTCAATACGGGAAGTCAGAATGCCCGGGGCCACGCCAAAGAGCACCATTGCGCTCAAGAGCATTACGAAGGGCAGACGGCGCCAGTAATTCAGGTCAGCCACGCGCGAGAATTCGGGTTTTTCAGGCCCCTGAAGCACCGCACGCAAGGCCCGGAGCATGGCCACGGCGCCAATGATCAAGCCGCTCCACGCAGCGATGATCACGAACCAAGGCAGCGACTTCCAAGATCCGAAGAGCACGGTGGCCTCACCGGCAAAATTGGCGAAGCCCGGCAATCCGCAGCTGGCCATGAAGCCCATCACCAGTGCGCTACCGTAGAAGGGCATCTTGCGCAGCAGGCCGCCCATACGGGTCATGTCGAGAGTGCCGGTCTGGGTCTCGAGATAGCCGCTCAAGGCGAAGCTCAGGCCGGCCAGGAGTGCGTGAGCCACCATCACCAGCACGGTTCCCGTGACACCGATGACCGTGAGGCTGGCGATGCCCAAGAACGCAAAGCCCATGTGGGCCAAACTCGAGTTGCCGATCAGGAGATTCATGTCCTTCTGACGCAGGGCTACCCAGGCGCAATGCAGCAAATTACCCACAGCCAAGACCGCGACCACCGGCAGCCAGCGATGGGCTCCGTCCGGCATCAAGGGTACCGCCATGCGAAGGATCGCGTAGAGACCGGCCTTCTTAAGGATGCCCGCGTGCATCATGGCCGTGGCCGTGGGAGCAGCGGCATACCCGATCGGAGCCCAGGAGTGGAAGGGGAAGAGGCCCACCAAGATGGCGAACCCAAAAACCACCAGCGGGAAGATCCAGGTCTGGGCCGCGGCCGACAGCGGATGTGCGGCCAAGTGCGCCTTGAGCACGGTGACATCCAAACTGTTGGCGCCAGCGGCCACATAGAAGGCGATCAAACCCACCAAGGCGATGAGCGCACCCAAGGTCAGGTAGAGGGTGATTTTAAACGCGGCCCAGTTGCGGTCCTCACCGCGACCCCACACACCGATCATGATGAAGGTGGGAACGAGGGCCAATTCGTTAAAGAAGTAGAAGAAGAACAGATCCAGCGACGCGAAGGCTCCCATGGCCCCGGCGATCATCGACATGAGCAGCACGTAAAAGAGCTTCACGTGGCGTTCGATGTTCCAGGATACCAGCACTGCGGCGAAACCCACGAGACCAGTGACTAAGATAAGACCAATGTTCAGGCCGTCTGCACCGACGTGGTAGGCGAGGTTCAACGGGCCCACGGTGACCCAGGGTACCAACGACTCAAATTGCAACCCCTCTTGGCCTGCATGGAATCGGGAGAAGAAGGAGACGGCTGTCCAGGCCGTGCAGGCCGAACCTAGGATGGCCGCCAGACGCAGCACGACCCGGAAATTGCCCGGGATCAACAACAGCAGCACGGCCGTGAAGACCGGAATGAGGATGACGGAGGTCAGGGAGTCCATGGCGGTTACTTCAGGGCAAGGAGGACAATGAGGAGCACGCCAGCCGTGAACAGGAAGGCGTAGGTCTGAATGCTGCCGGTCTGAACCAGGCGTAAGGCCCGGCCGGCGATCTCCACCACACCGGAGAGGCCGCGGACGGCGAGTCCGGCGATGAGCCATCGGTCGATGGCGTCAGCAATCTGGGACATCAAATTATGGAGTGGTACCACGATGCCGTCGTAAATCTCATCAATGTAGAACCGGTTGCGCATCGCCTGCGAAAGCAATCCGAGTTTTGCCGACAAGGGGTCTTGGGTCGGAGCCTTCCCGTAGAGCGAGTAAGCCAACGAAAAACCGAACAGAACCGCGCCCAAGCCGAAGACGGCGGCAATGGGGTTGTGGTTGAACGGACCGAAGAGGATGTCCCCTCCATGGGTTGCATGACCGGGCTTGAAATGGCCGCTCAAGAACTCTCCAAGTGGCAACCAGGCAATGAACGCACTGGGCACCGCCAACACCAGCAATGGCAGCGTCATGCTGGAAGGCGATTCGTGGGCGTGATCGGCACCCTCGCCGCGCGGCTTTCCGAAAAAGGCCACGAGCACGAGGCGGCTCATGTAGAAGGTGGTCAGCACGGTCACCAGTACGCCCACTCCAAAGAAAATGGGATTGGCTTCCAACGCCACGGCGAGAATCTCGTCTTTAGAGTAAAATCCGCTGAAGGGCGGCAAACCCGCCAGAGCGGCCGTGCCGAGGGCGAAGGTCCAGAAGGTCTTGGGCATCTTCGAGCGGAGACCACCCATCTTCCAGATGTCTTGCTCATGATGGCAGGCATGAATCACCGAACCAGCCCCGAGGAAGAGCATCGCCTTGAATCCGGCATGCGTGACCAAATGGTACATGGAAGCCGACGCATCACCGGTCTTGGCGCCCAACCCCACGGCCATGACCATCAGGCCTAATTGCGACAAAGTGGAGTAGGCGAGAATGCGCTTAATGTCGTCTTGCTGGACGGCGATCACGGCAGCAAACAGCGCGGTGAATCCACCGATGCAGGTGATGATTGTTGCTGCGGATACTCCATCGAGGAAGCCCAGCGTGGCCGGCCAACCCGGAGTCGCCGTATACAGGAAGAACAACCGGCAAAGCATGTATACGCCGGCCGCGACCATGGTGGCGGCATGAATCAGGGCCGACACCGGCGTCGGGCCTTCCATGGCATCCGGTAACCACACGTG
Organism: uncultured Verrucomicrobiota bacterium; assembly: GCA_903854475.1. Classification (GTDB taxonomy): domain Bacteria; phylum Verrucomicrobiota; class Verrucomicrobiia; order Limisphaerales; family UBA9464; genus SXXZ01. The sequence goes on along the minus strand of CAINWP010000113.1, from coordinate 13,487 downwards.
CAACGGGAACTGGGCACTCTTGCCCATGGCACCCATGAAAATTAGCAAACCAGCCAAACCGGCCCAGGGGCCCAGCAAGGCGGGATTGGCCACGAACTTGGCTTTGAGGGCTGCGATGTCGAGAGTGCCAGCCAGACTCCAAATGGCGAGGATGCCCAGCATGAAGCCGAAGTCGCCGATACGGTTGGTCAAGAAAGCCTTTTTCGAGGCGTCGCCCGCCGAGGGCTTCTCGTACCAGAAACCAATCAACAAATAGGACGAGACGCCCACCAACTCCCAGAACACAAAAAGCATCAGGAGGTTATTGGCCAGAACGATCCCCAACATGGAAAAGACGAAGAGGCTCAGCGTGGAGAAGAACCGGGTGTACGACCGATCCTCATGCATGTAGCCGGTGGAATAAATCATTACCAGCGATCCCACACCGGTCACGACCATGAGCATTAGCGTCGAAAGCGCGTCGAGGTGCAAACCGATCTCGGCGTCGAGTCCAGCCACGGGCAGCCAGTGAAAGGGCGTCGCGTCAACCGACTGTCCCCCGTAAACGCAGAACAGTGTGAAACTGAGCAGGAAGGCGACGACCACCCCGCTGATGTTGAAGGCAGCGGAAAGCGTGCGGTTCTTCGGGGTCAGGACAGCCGTCCCGAAGGCCATCACCAGCGGCAGAATAAGGATGGCCCAGGCCAGGTCCTGGATCTTGGAGCCGGATTCAACGGCATGCTGTACTACGGCGGCGTGTTCCATGGCGGTCGATCAGAGTTTCAGGGAAGTCAGGTCTTCCACATGCGCCGTCTGGCGCTTGCGGTACAGTGCCACGAGGAGCGCGAGGCCCACAGCCACCTCGGCGGCGGCGACGGTGATGACGAAGAAAACCATCACCTGGCCATTGAGGTTGTTGTGGTAGCGAGAGAAGGCCACCAGGGCGAGGTTGGACGCATTGAGCATTAGTTCGAGACCCATGTAGATCACGAAGAGATTGCGGCGCGCAACCACGCCCAGCAAACCGAGGCTGAAGAGCAGCGCACTGACGATCAGGTAATGGTGGAGTCCGGGAGTCACAGGAGTGTCGGGTTCAAGGTGGACGCGCTCGGGATTCTCACAGGTTTCAACGAAGGTCCTTCTTGGTGATCAGGATTGCTCCGACCATGGCGACTAAAAGGAGCACTGACAGGATCTCGAAGGGAAGAATGTGCGACTCGAAGAGCAATCGACCCAAAGCCTTGGTCTCGCCCTCGGCCAAACGACCTGCCGTTTGTGACACAGGGATGGTTGTAACAATCGAGGCCACCAGAGTGCCAGCGATGGCCAGCGCAGACAGTCCGCCCAGGCCCACGGCGATTTTGTTGAAGTGCCGCCGTTGGTCCGCCTTGAGATCCAAGAGCATGATGACGAACAGAAACACCACCATGACCGCACCGGCATAGACGAGGATTTGCACCGCGGCCAAAAAGAAGGCGTGCAGCAAGACGAATAACCCGGCCATGCAAAGGATGGTCAGGACCAGGAACATGGCACTGGTGACCGGACTACGGCTCAGTGGGTTAAGCACGGTCAGGAACCCGAAGAGCAGGGTGAGGCCGGCCAGCGCGTAGAAAAAAAGATCGGTGAACTGAGGCATGTCGGGAAGGGGTGGGTCTCCAGGAGGGTGCCGGTAATCTTAAGTCGAGGGGGCTATTGGGCGTCGACCGGAAAGGTCTCTTGGGCTTGGGCTTCCTCCAGCTTGTTCTTCCATTTCTGGATGCCCGCATGGGTCCCGCCCAACTTGAGGAGCTTCTCTTTGTTGAAAATCATCGACTCCCGATTTTCCCCGGTGATGGAGTAGTCCTTCTGGAGGAAGATCGCCTCTTCAGGGCAAACCTCTTGGCACATGCCACAAAAGATGCACCGGAGCATGTTGATCTCGAACTCCTTGGGCATCTTCTCGGCATTCTTGCGGTCGGCTGTCAGGCCATCGGCGCCGGGAGGGGTGATTCGGATGGCCTTGGGGGGGCAAACAAACTCACACAACTGGCAACTCACGCATTTGGTCGCACCGTCCTGGTCCTTCACCAGATAGGGGGCCCCGCGGTATCCCTCGGGCACCACCCAACGCTCTTCCGGATACTGCATGGTCACGGAATTGCCCTTGAAGACGGTGTCCGCGAAGTGCTTGGCCGTCACCTTGAGGCCACCAAGGATGGCCGGTAGGTAGGTGCGCTCGTAGAAGGTCAGCGGGGCGCGATCGACAACTTTGGTGCTCATGAAGTCAGTGGGCGAATTAGTTGTTGAACAAGGCGACCACGAGCGCGGTCACCACGATATTAGCCAAGGCCAGCGGAATGAAACGGCGCCATCCCAGATCCATTAGTTGATCATAGCGGAAGCGAGGGAGCATCCATCGCACCCAGATAAAGACGATCATGAAGAAGGCCATCTTGGCGAAGAACACCCCGATGTGAATGAGGCCCAACAACAAGGAGCTGGCCGGCAAGTTCAAGGCGTCGATAAAGGGCAGCGTCCAGCCGCCCAGAAAGAGCGTCACCATCATGGCCGCCGAGGCGATCATGTTGGCGTACTCGCCCAGGAAGAAGAGAGCGAACTTCATAGAGCTGTACTCGGTGTGGTACCCACCCACGAGTTCGGACTCGGATTCCGGAAGATCGAAGGGCAGACGATTGGTCTCGGCGAAGGACGCAATCAGGAAGATGACGAAGGCCAGTGGTTGCTTGAGGATCATCCAACCGTTCTCAGCCTGGTACCGGATGATATCGCTCAAATTGAGGCTCTCGGTGAGGATGAAAATCGGAATCACACTCATGCCCATGGCGATTTCGTAGGAAATCATCTGGGCGGTGGAACGGATGCTTCCCAAGAACGGGTACTTGGAGTTGGAACCATAACCGGCCAAGACGATTCCGTAGACGCCGAGCGACACGATTCCGAAGGTGTAGAGGATACCGACGTTCAGGTCCGCGATGACCATCTTCTCACTGCCAAGGTTGGAACCAAAAGGAATGACCGCGACGGTCAACAGCGCCGGAATCACCGTAATGGCCGGCGCCAGCCAGAAGTAGACCTTGCGGACGTAGCTGGGCGTGAAGTCTTCTTTGAGCAGGAATTTCAGACCGTCGGCCGCTGGCTGGAAGATTCCCAACCGCACCAAGAGCGGGCCAATGACCGGCAGGTAGTTGATGAAGAAGGGTGCTGTGCGATTCGGACCGACACGGTTCTGAATCCATGCTGAGACCTTGCGCTCCACGAGGACCGCGTAGGCGACGGCCGTCATCACCACTCCAAAGACTACTCCAATCTTCAGCGCGCTGAAGAGAATCATCTGTGCCGTCGGATTAAGATAATTGATCGCTTCCATGGTCGTTCAGATCTGAACCGTGACTCCGGTGTCACCCACCTTGGCCCATTCGAGCCCGGCGAAGGCCGGCACTTCGGCGGCCATTTGGTTGAAGAGGCCTTCGATAGTCCGGTACCCGTTGTGGCCGGTCATCGAATGCACCAACTCGTGGAGGAATTCCCACTCGGGGCGAGCGTCGCCCGGGGCCTCGACCGCCTTGTGGAACTTCTGCAGGCGTCCCTTGACGTTAACGAAAGTGCCCCGCTTCTCGGCATGAGCTGAACCGGGCAAAAGCAAGGTCGCCGCAGCCGTCGTCGCATTGGGCAAAATGTCGCTGACGATGAGCGCATCGAGCTTGGCCAACAATTCGGGGCCGATGCCCACTTGGGTGACATCTTCACCGAAGACGACCAACGTCTTGATCCGGCCTTGGGCGATGCCGTCGGCGATCTTCGTTAGATTGAATCCAAACTCGGTGAAAGCCATGCCGGTCAGCCGAACGCCATTGCTGTTGGGATTACGGTCTTCGCTCACCAGCAACCGGTCCGGCTCGCCATCGCGGGCAACCGCATCCGTCATGGCACCGGTATGGGTGGCCAGTTTCTTGAGCAGGAAGAGCTCTTCGTTGGTCTGACGAGCCGACACCACGAAGGCCACACTGCCTTGAGGCGCCTGGGTCAGGATGAGGGCGGCCGACTCGATGGCGGCATTCCATGAAATAGGCTGGAGCGTGCCATCAGCCGAGGTCCGCAAAACCTGCTTCAAGCGGTCAGCGTGACCCACCCAACGGTAGTTCAGGCGTCCACTGTCGCACATCCACGGCCCGTTGACGGCGTCATTCTCTCGCGGCTCGTAGCGGTGGATGACTCCCTCGCGGGAACCCATAATGATGTTGCAGCCGGTGCCGCAACTGGTGCACAGGCTCTTGGTCTCCTTAAGGAACCAGACCCGCATTTTGAAGCGGAAATCCTTGGAAGTCAGCGCTCCTACAGGACACAAGTCCACGGTGTTGAGCGTGTAGTTGTTGTCGAAGTGACCCGGATTGAACGCGCTAATCGTGTTGTAGGAACCGCGATTCACGATGCCCAACGCGTCGTCGCCAGCAATGTCGCGGGTGAAGCGAATGCACCGGGTGCACAAGATGCAGCGCTCGTCATCCAGAACGATGCGCGGCCCGAGGTCCACCGCCTTGGGCTTGTGGACCTTGGTTTCGACAAATTGACTGCCAGCCTGGCCGTGCTGAACCGAGTATTCCTGAAGTTTGCACTCACCGGCCTGATCGCAAATGGTACAATCGAGCGGATGGTTGATGAGCAGCGATTCGAGCACCGACTCACGCATTTGATGAGTGGCCTTCGAATTGGCATAAATCTCCATGCCTGGCGAAATCGGCGTGGCACAAGCGATGGCACCGCGCGGAGTTCCCGGCTCATAAGGCAGAACCGACCGGGAGATCTTGGGAGTGCCATCTTCGTTGAGCACCGGCTTGCGGTCCGGGCCCATCATCGGCGTGCCGAACTCGACCAAACACATACGGCAGTTGCCCGCGATCGGCAATTTGTCGTGGTAGCAGTAGTGCGGGATGTCCACGCCGGCGATCCTGGCCGCCTGCAGCATGGTCGTCGGCGCGGGCTTTCCTTGCCAATCAGGCATGGTCTTGGGCACCTGCACGGTCTTGCCATTGACCATCACGGTCATGGTCTCGACCGGCGGTGCCGCCGGGGCGGTCACGGGCGCCGTGGTGGAGGAGGGAGCAGCGGGAGCGGACATCGAAATCAGTGGGTTTGAAGGCTTCCTGCCGCCTTACGGGGGGCGGACGACTGGGTCAACGATGGTCCCTGGGACTTCGCATGAGCGGCCTCGTCGGCCGCACCCTGAGCTTCGAACTCGTCCCGGAATTTCTTCACAAAGCTCAAGACAGGCCAAGAGGCCGCCTCGCCGAAGGCGCAAATGGTCCGCCCTTGGATGTTCTGAGCTATGTGGGTGAGATAGTCGGCATCGGCCTTGCGACCTTCGCCATTGCAAAGACGGTGGGTCGCCTTGGAGAGCCAAAGGGCCCCCTCACGGCACGGCGTACACTGGCCGCAACTCTCGTGAGCATAGAACTCGGAGAGATTGCCGAGCGTCTGGACCATGCTTCGGGAATCATCCAGAACGATGACCGCACTGGAGCCAGACATGGTTCCAGCCTGCTGCAGCGAATCAAAATCGTAGGGGAGATCGAGCAACGACACATCCACCTTGGCCATCTGGCCGTCGGCCCCCTTGCGGTTCAGCTTGAAGACCTCGCCGGCCTTCAAAACCTTAGAGGAGGAACCGCCCGGAATGATGGCCTTCAGGGTACGACCCGGTTTGAGTCCGCCGCCGAAGTTGGGGTCAAAGATCAATTCACCCAGAGTGACCCGTCCGACTTGAATCTCGTAGTAACCCGGTTTCTGCACATCGCCGCTCAAACTGACGATGCGGGTGCCGGTGTTGTTGGGGGTCCCCAGCTTGGCGTACTCGGCGGGCCCCATGAGCACGATGTGCTTCACATGGCACAAGGTCTCCACGTTGTTCACGATGGTCGGGCACATGTAGAGCCCCAAGACCGCCGGAAAGTAAGGAGGCTTGATCCGGGGGTAAGCCCGTTTGCCTTCGAGGGATTCAATCAAACCGGTTTCCTCACCACAAATATAGGCGCCGGCACCGCGATGCACGTGAATCTCCAGATCGTAGCCCGTGCCCAAAATATTTTTACCCAGAAAACCAGCGGCCCGGGCTTCCTTGAGTGCTTGATTCAACAACTTGGCCGCGACAGGCATCTCACCCCGGATGTAGATGTAGGCCAGCTTTACGTCGTTAGCCCAGCAGGAGAGGATCATCCCCTCGATCAACTGGTGCGGATCCTTGTGGAGGATTTGGCGATCCTTGAAGGTGCCCGGTTCGGACTCGTCGGCGTTGCAAATCAGATAGATTGGCTTGCCGCTGCGGCGGTCTACGAAGCTCCACTTGAGACCCGCCGAGAAACCAGCGCCACCACGACCACGCAGTCCTGAAGCCTTGACGTCTTCGCGCAACGATTCCTGAGGACTGAGCTTCTTGCCATCGGGCAAATCACGAGCAGGCATAGCCAGAGCCCGTTTGAGCGCCTCGTAACCGCCATGGCGCTGATAACACCCAATGTCCGGCGTGAAGCCCGGCTCATCGAGGTTCTTGAGAATCAATTTAAAAGGTTCCGGCATAGCTTTTCTTGACTCAGAGAAAGTTCCTAGTAAGGTCACTGCTTCGGTTCTGGCTGCCCGATTGTGTAATGGTAGCACAACAGTCTCTGAATCTGTTTGTCATGGTTCGAATCCATGTCGGGCAACCATTCGCTGGAACCGAAATTTTCGAAATTCTTTTAGGCTTTTGAGCCATTTGGCGGTCCCTTTTAAGAGCCCCTTTAAGAGCCCTTCTTGTCATTATCGGATTCGCGGTCAGTGTGGTCAGAGGCTTCTTTTTTGATCCTTCCATCCCCGTCGTTTTCGCAATCCCCGTCGTTTTCGAAAAGATCACCCACGCAGCATTCCCGGTGGTATTTCCAGCACACACGCTGGCCACACACGGCCCCATCACCCAAGCCAAGGCTACGCGGTTCCCAGCCGGCTCTGCCAAGCAGACCCGTTGGGCAACGAGTGGGTTCATGGTGTTGAACGTGTTCAGGCTGTTTGGGCTTTTTAAGCGTTTTGTCCCTGCTTCAAGATCGCCTCGGCCTCAGCCGTGCCGACCTTGTGATGCAAGGCTTCGTTCACCAAGACAACCGGCGCGGTGCCGCAACTCGCGAGGCACTCCACGAACTCCACCGTGAACTTGCCATCGGGCGTGGTCTGCGGCGCATGGGCGTGAGAATCGAGGCCAAGCCGGGTGCAGAATTGCTCCCGCAGCTCAGCGCTTCCGGCCAATGAACAACTGAGAGTTCGGCACACCTTGATGTGCGTCTTGCCCAACGGTTCCTGACGGAACATGGGATAGAACGTCACCAACTCGTACACATTGATCGGCTGGAGCCCTAACTTACGAGCAGTCCACTCTACGGCATCCTTCGAAATGTAGCCAAAATGCTCCTGCAATGCATGCAGGAACATCAGCGAGGCACTCCTCTTGACCGGATAGTGCGTGGTGAGCTCATCGAGCTCGGCTTCCAAACTGGCGGGAACGGAAAAGCTCATCGGTGAAGTCCGGTTATCGGTCGCACTCGCCCATCACGAAATCGAAGGACCCCAAAATGGAGACCACATCGCTCATGAGGTGCCCCGGCAACACTGCCGGGAGGATGCTCAGATTGACAAACGAGGGGGCGCGGATCTTGAGACGGTAGGGCGTGCCGCCTCCGCGGCTGTTAATGTAAAAACCCAGTTCGCCCTTGGGGTTTTCAGCTCCAAAATAAACTTCGCCGGCCGGAGCGTTCACTCCTTGTGTGACGATCATGAACTGGTGGATCAACTCTTCCATGCTGGTCATCACCTTGTTCTTGGGCGGCAGGACCACCTTGCCGTCGGCCACATTGACGGGTTCCTTGCCGGCGTTATCGGGGCCGCCAGGCAGGCGATCCAGGCACTGGCGGATAATACGAACGCTCTGACGCATCTCTTCCATGCGGACGAGATAGCGGTCGTAAGAATCACCGACCGACCCGACGGGAATGTCGAACTCCAGATCTTTGTAGACCAAGTAGGGATGCGCCTTGCGAACATCGTAGTCGACACCGCTGCCCCGCAAATTGGGACCGGTCAGGCCATAGTCGATGGCCAGCTCGCGCGAAATCACGCCCACATCGCGAGTGCGATCGACAAAGATGCGATTGCGTGTGAGCAAGGTCTCAGACTCGTCGAAGTTGACGACCACCTCATCCAGGAACTTCCGCACCGCGGCCACCCAACCCGGAGGACAATCGCGGGTCAGGCCACCAATCCGGGTGTAACTGGTGGTAAAGCGCGCCCCGGTGAGGGATTCGCACAAATTGTAAATCTTTTCGCGCTCGGTGAAGGTGTGCAGGAACACCGTCAGAGCTCCCAAATCCATCGCGAACGCACCCAGACCCAGTAGATGGGCCGAGATGCGGGCCAACTCACAGCAAATTACCCGCAAATACTGACAGCGCGGCGGCAGCTGGGTGTCAATGCCCATCAACTTCTCGACCGCCAACGCGTAGGCCACATTGTTGGCCAAGGGCGCGAGGTAGTCCAACCGGTCCGTGTAAGGCACGAACTGGTTGTAAGTCATGTTCTCGGCGATTTTTTCATCACCCCGATGCAGGTAACCCACATCCGGAACCGCCTTGGTGACCGTCTCGCCGTCCAACTCGATGAGGATGCGCAACACTCCATGGGTGGAAGGATGCGAAGGCCCCATGTTGAGGACCATTTTGTCACCGTGGAGATCTTGGAGATCGTCACCCGAACTCGGGCCTTCGGACTGCACCGCATGGGCCGCCCGGGCCGCAGCGTCTTTGAATTCGATGGTTTGAGTCGCCATGGTCTATTCCTCGGGAGTCCGGACGCGGGGTTCGCGGGCCGCTGAATCTTTGCCGCCAGGCAAAGTTACAAAGGGACCGCCCTCCAAGGGCGCGGTTTGAGTGAAGGCTGTATCGGGCAGAAGGGTCGGCTTGCCGGCCAGCGGGAAATCTTTGCGCAACGGGTAGTATGGGTAGCCCTCCCACATGAGGATCCGGCGCAGGTCGGGATGGCCTGAGAAACGGATTCCCATCATGTCGTAGGCTTCACGCTCATGCCAATCGGCCGTCCGCCACACCGAGGACACGGTCGGAAGCTCAGAACGCTCTTCGCTAACGGACGTCTTGAGGCGCAGGTGCTGCCCATGACCGAGGCCAGAAAGTTCGTAGACGACGCTCCAGCGCGGATCGTCGCCGTAGTTGTCCACGCTGCTCAGATCGATCAGGAGGTCGAAACCCAGGACCGTCTTGGCATGCTGACACACCTCGGCAATTCGCTCGGGGTCGGCGACGGTCACGGTGATTTCGCCCCGGAATTCGAGGGGATCAGAGATCAGGTCGCCAAACTTCTCACGAAGCTGGCCGGCGAGTTCAAGGGAGGTCGGCACAGGAGAGCGTAAAATCAGGGTTTACGTTGCAGAACCTCGCCTTGGGCACCCAGTTCCAAGCCCATGCGACCGTACTTGTCCGGGGCGACATCTCGCTTGAGATCATGGGTGATCGGTTCATGGGCAACCTTGTTCTGCAGACGAATCAGCGCATCGAGCAACGCCTCGGGCCGCGGAGGGCATCCGGCCACATAAACATCGACCGGGATGATGTTATCGACACCTTGAAGCACCGCATAACTGCGGTACATCCCGCCGGTGGAAGCGCAGGCGCCCATGGCAATGACCCACTTGGGCTCGGCCATCTGCTCATAAATGCGGCGCACGGCCAGGGCCATCTTATAAGTCACCGTGCCCGCCACAATCATGACATCCGACTGCCTGGGGGAGAACCGCATGACCTCCGACCCGAAACGGGATATATCAAAGCGACTAGCACCCACGGCCATTAACTCGATGCCACAGCACGCCAAGCCCATCGGCATGGGCCACAGAGAGTTCTTGCGGAACCAATTGAGGGCAGCATCCACCGTCGTATGAACGACCTCACCCTCGATTTTCGAGTTATACCCGAACTCGGTAGTGGTCTTGCCGCCGATCACAGCTGGGGACATTGCATCCATAAACCAAAATGGCGGGGAGTGGTCCCCGCGGATGCCGCAAACTATGTTTTCGATCCCTCCGGCAGCAAGTGGCTTTTGTGAATTTTTTCACAAAGTCACCGGTTTTGAACGAAATCAGTTTCTTTTAATAACACCCCCCGGCGGTGGCATGGGCATAAATCGAGCCACAAAGCATCAAACACATTGAATCAAAGACCCGTCGCCGACGGGACAAGCCATGAGCACCACGTCATCGACCCGACCGTCGAGGAGACGCATCGCCCGCTTGACCCCTTCCACGGCAAACCCGCAGCTATGGTAAAGGCTCAGCGCAGCGATGTTTGAAGCGTAGACTTCGAGTTCCACCCGCCGGAATCCAGCTCCTAAAGCGGCGCTCAGGGCTTGGTCGAGCAAGCCCCGACCCAGCCCTTGACCACGCCAGGCTGCCACCACCCCTATTCCCAAACGACCATTGTGGTCGTATCCAGGATGCGGATACAGCCGAACAATATCGCACCACCCGACAACCGTAAGTTCGCACAGCGCAACAAATTGCGGCACACCCGCCGCCTGATTTAATTGAACAAATAAGTGGGTCTCCGACGCTGAAAAACCCTCCACGGCCGCCAACCACCGCCGCTCCCGGGCCACCTTATCCACCGCTTGGCAAAGTGAGGCGGCGTGCCCTGACGCGGTCGGTACGATTGAAATACTGGGAGGCAGCGCTTTTAGGCCTGTTTTCATGGGTGATCTTCGCGTTTTAATCGACCCGTGGAATCGAGACTCTGAAACCATGCTCTGGAGGTTCAGCGGGACTGAAACCGACAATTGGGTCACTGAACCGAACGGCTTGACCCGCAGGAGATTCCAGGGACTCAAGCACAGATCCAACCACCGAATCAGATATGTCAGAAGGACCAAAAGGTCTCGATTTTAGAAATCGGGCGTTGACACCAATTCCCCTGTTTGGTTCCTTCCACGTCCCCCTGTCGGGGGAAAGTTTTTATGTACGCTGTTTTGGAAACCGGCGGTAAGCAGTACCGCGTCGCTGCAGGCGACACCCTCGAGATCGAACTCCTGCCCGTCACCGCGGGTCAGGTCCACACCTTCGACCGCGTCCTCCTCATTAACAAGGAGGGCAACGTCACTGTCGGCAACCCGGTCATCGCTGGAGCGACGATCAAGGCCGATATCGTGGAACATATCCGTGGTGACAAGGTCGTCGCATTCAAGATGCGTCGCCGCAAGGGTTATCACAAGAAGATCGGCCACCGTCAGGAACTGACCGTGGTCAAGGTCACCGAGATCAACGGCTAATATTTATCTAGTCATATGGCTCACAAGAAAGGTCAAGGCAGTTCACGCAACGGGCGCGACAGCGTCAGCAAACGTCTGGGCGTCAAGGCATTCGGCTCCGAGTTCGTAACCGCGGGGAGTATTTTGATCCGCCAGCGCGGCTCTAAGTTCTCCGCCGGTTCCAACGTCGGCACCGGCCGCGATTGGACTCTGTTCGCTCTCACCGACGGCACCGTCCTCTTCGACAAGGCTCGGTCCCGCGTGAGCATTGTGCCCGCCCCCGAAGTAGTCGCCGAAGCAGTAGCGATCGGCTGATTACGCTTCAGTTGACAGCGCTGGGATAAGACTCCGCCCCCCTGAGCCGCACTGCGGCGACGGTGGGGCAGTTTCTTTCCGGTGACTGGATTCCTGAAAGCAGTGCTGCGAGTCTACCGGAATCGTCAGACGCACGGCACAGTCACAAAACTCTTCTGGGCGAGGCTCATTGGGCCTCGCCCTTTTTCATCCACTATGGCTCCACGGAGCCTCGCCTTTTCCGTCAGTCTTCCTACTCTCAGGTTATGTTCGTTGATGAGGTCAAAGTTTCCGCCCGTGCCGGTCATGGAGGAAAAGGTGCCATCGCGTTTCACCGCGAAGCTTACATTCCAAAAGGTGGCCCTAGCGGTGGCAATGGGGGCCGCGGCGGCGATGTAATCTTGGAGGCCGACCATGACCTCAACAATCTGATCCAACAGTTCTTCGTCTCTAACCTGATCGCACAGAGTGGTGAGGGCGGCATGGGTAAAGGCATGGACGGCAAGGCCGGCAAAGATCTGATCATCAAGGTGCCCTGTGGAACCATCGTCTGGCGGGTACACCGGGAACCAGAATTACCTGAAGGTGTCACCGAATCCGAAGAAACCGACGATTCACTCGTCATTCCGGACGCCGGAGCGGATCGGCCGGTCATACGCCATTCGGGAAGTGTGCAGGCCATGGAGTTGGATCTGAGCGCCGAGGAAGAGCAAGAAGACACTCGGAGCGGATCGCAGCGGCGTGATGCCCAAAAGGGTGAGCGGGTCTGCGATCTCACCGCGCACGGAGAACGCTTTGTCCTGTGCAAAGGAGGGCGCGGCGGCCTTGGTAATCGTAATTTCGCCACCGCAGCCCGACAGACCCCCCGATATGCCCAACCGGGAGAACCGGGCGATGAGGGTGATTTCATGCTCGAACTGCGCATGCTCGCCGAAGTCGGACTGGTGGGATATCCCAACGCCGGCAAGTCCACGCTGCTCACAGCCATTTCCAAGGCCCGCCCCAAGATCGCTGCCTACCCCTTCACCACACTGACGCCTCAGGTGGGTATTTTGGAGTATCCAGAGGATTATTATCGTCTGACGGTGTGTGACGTTCCCGGCTTGATTGCCGGAGCTCACCTCAATGTTGGCCTTGGACACGCTTTCTTGCGCCACATCGCCCGCTGCAAGATCCTCGTCATCCTCCTCGACATGGCCGGGACTGACAACCGGCACCCCTGGGACGACTACCACAGCCTGCTGGAAGAGCTGGAACTGTACGATCCGACCCTCTTGGACCGCCCTCGTCTGGTGGTCGCCAACAAAATGGATGAAGAGGCAGCGACAGCCAATCTGAAGTCGTTCAAGCGACGGGTCCCCAAGACCTTGGTCCTCCCCATTTCGGCAGCTTTCGACGAAGGTCTTCCTGCTTTCCGCAAGATCATCCGGGAGATGGTGGAACGGGCCGTCAAGGCCGAGGAAGCCCCCGGATCGGAGCCCGAATTGGAATCCGAATCCGAAGACTGATTCTTTGCGGGACACCCCGTCACCCGGGTAACAAGCGGGGCCATAGAGAGGCCGGGGAGCGTTGCAGAGCGAACTTTTTAGGAACGCTTGGACCGCCCGGAATCCTTGACAAGTCTAGTACAGCGTCTCTGATTTTTCTTTATTAATTTATTGTCTTCGTGCCAGTGCTAGCGTTCGAGAGGAAGTCGACCTGTGAAGTCAGGAGAGAAATGATCACTCTCGGAATACCTCTTCTTTAATAACATTCTTTCTTGAGGCAACGGGCTGGGGAAAATAATCGTCGCCGTGCAAAGTCTGCGGACAAGGACCGCTCGGAGATCGGTCCCTACCTAGGAGCCGCGTCGGACGAGGAGGCTCATCGGGCTGCATCGCGGGTTC
>CAINWP010000112.1 GCA_903854475.1 uncultured Verrucomicrobiota bacterium | reverse complement strand
TTGTGGCTCACGGTAGAAATTTAGGGGGCCACGGTCAGGGGACCATTGAACCGGGTCAGTGAGAGGACCTCGGTCCGGGCATGATGCGGGCCGTGCCGGACTCCGCGGGGACATTGCAAAATTGAACCCGGACCATAGGTCTGCTCGTCCTCCACCCATTCCCCAGAAATCACACAAACCCACTCATCGGCCGCCGGATGACTGTGGGCGGGCACGGTGATGCCCGAGTGGAATTTACGCAGAACAGTCACGCCTCCAGTTTCTGGATGTCGCTCGAGAATAGCCAATTCAACGCCCGGATACGGGCCGGGAATCCAGGTCATCGCTTCGAGAGTTTGTGCGCTAGGGAACATGCCGGGGCACCTTGGAGTCCTTTGTCCGGAGTGCCAAGCGCCGGCCTCGCCGACTTCTTTGGGTTGAGCCGCCCCGACGCGATAATTTCTTCTTGGCTCGATGCTTTCCAAGAGGGCCGTCCAGACCGACGATGGCTCATCCAGTTGAGCCTCGGATGAATCCGGTCCTGAAGAAGCCCATTCCACGATTCAGTGAGTCGCTGACCCGCCGGCGCCGATCCGCTTGGTTGGATGTCTGGGCAGCTCGGGGCATCACCATGGTGGCGGCCGGGGTCGGGTTGGCCACGGTTCTGGTGTTCCTTTTTATTTGCGTCGAAGCATGGCCGGCGCTGGTGGGGCAGGTTTCTGAGGGGCCCACGAATACGGCGATCGCGTCGGGTGACTTGGATCGAGTTCCTGATGAATCCTTGCAGCGCTTTTTGGGGCTCAGCCCGTCGGAGTTTGCCTCTAAGACTCGGGAGCAACTCCGACTGCTGGCGGAGGTTCGTGCGGAAACCTTGGCCGAGGAACGTGGAGAGGAGCAGGGGCAGGGAGGCGCTTCGGTCCGTTCCACCGATTGGCAACACCTGATTTTGCCCCACGCCTGGAAGGGGTACGAAACCCCGGTGTACCTTTGGCAACCTTCCGGAGCGGGACCCCGGTTCAACCTGATTCCGCTGTGGTGGGGAACCTTCAAGGTAACCGTGATTGCTTTGGTGGTGGGTGTGCCTCTGGCGATCGCGGCCGCTCTCTATGTGTCTCAGGTTGCCACCGTTCGGTGGCGCGTGTGGCTCAAGCCAGTCATCGAACTCATTGCAGGAGTTCCCACGGTGGTCATGGGTTTTCTGGCTTTGGGAATTCTGGCTCCGGTCTTCCAGCGGGTCGTCGGAGTTCCGTTTTTGCTCAATGGAATGGTCGCTGGGGTAGCGGTGGGTGTGGCCATTGTACCGGTGGTTTTTTCACTGTCTGAGGACGCTCTGAGTTCGGTGCCGCGAGATTGGGTTCGGGGGGCGTTGGCTCTGGGAGCCACTCCGTGGGAAGCGGTCTGCCGCGTGGTATTACCGGCGGCGGCCCCCGGTATTCGTGCCGCAGTGTTGCTGGGGGCGGCTCAGGCCTTGGGAGAAACGATGATCGTGATGATGGTGAGCGGCAATGCGCCTACGCTTGGGTGGAGCGTGTGGGATCCAGTTCGGACGGTGCCGGTGACGCTGGCAATTGAGTTGGGCGAGGCGGCACGGGGCGGGCCCCATTACCGAGTGCTGTTCCTGATGGGGTTCTTGTTGTTGGTTTTGAGTGTGGTGCTCCAGGGGTTGGCGCGTGCCATCCGCACTCGACAGGCCCGACTCCGAGGGGAGGGAATGGCATGATCCGACGGATCCCCGCTTGGCTGTTTCCTCGCCTCACCGGGGCTGTCGCCTGGGCACTGGCCGGTTTGGTGTTGAGCCTCATTCTGGGGATTTCCCTCATGGCTTGGCCGCACCTGTCGTGGGCGGCGTGGGTGGGGCCAGGGCCAGACGGGCGTGCTTCGAATTCCTTGGATCCTCGGAGTGTCCACCTGGTGCCGCTTTTGGTCGGGACGGCTGCGCGAACTTTTCTGATGTCTTTGGCCGTAATTCCCATGGGCATTCTCACGGCCGTGTACTTGGCTGAGTACGCGCCGTCGGGATCGCGAGCGGCCGGCCTGCTGCGATGGCTCGTCCAGGTATTGGCCGGCGTTCCCAGTGTGATCTTTGGACTGTTTGGCCTTGGGTTCTTCGTCGGCGTCGTGGGCGGAGGATTAGATCGTTGGACGGGCGATCTCGCATCCCCAGTTTGGGGGCGTCCGGCCTTGTTGTGGGCCTCGCTCACCATGGCATTGATGACCTTGCCGGTGGTGGTGGTCGCCACCGAGGAGGCCTTGCGCTCGGTGTCTGGGGATCTCCGTGTTGCGGCCATCGCATTGGGTGCCACTCGCCTGCAAGTGTTGCTGCGGATCCTGTTGCCCAATGCCCTGCCGGGAATGGCGACGGGAGTGATTCTGGCCATTGGACGGGCATCCGGTGAGGTTGTGCCGCTGCTCTTCACCGGCGCCGCAGTCGCCACTCAGGGTTCGCTCGCTTTGAATGAGCGGTTCATGGACCTGGCCTACCAGGTCTTTGTTTTATCCACGCAGTCCCCGGATCCTCAAGCCAGTCGCCCCCTGCTGCTGGCCAGCGTCTGGGCTCTCGTATTCCTGTCCTTATTGTTGAATGCTGGCGCAGCGATTCTCCGATCCCGGGCCACCCCGGCAGCGCCGGATCGCCTTTGACACCGTGACCTCCGAGGCTCCCCAGAACCCTGTTTGCATCGAAATCCAGAGCCTGTCCCTCTGGTATGGACCGACCCAGGCTCTGCGGTCGGTGTCGCTGATCGTCCCGGAGCGGCAGGTCACCGCGCTCATCGGACCGAGTGGTTGTGGGAAGTCGTCCTTGTTGCGATGCCTGAACCGGATGAATGACCTCATCCCCGGGGTTCGTGTGAGCGGGGGCTGCCGGGTGGGCGGAGTGGATGTTCAGGATCCGCGGGTGGATGTGACACAACTCCGTCGGCGGGTGGGGATGATTTTTCAGAAATCCAACCCGTTCCCGCAGTCGGTCTTCGACAACGTGGCCTTCGGTCTGCGGATTGGCGGATGTTCGGGTTCTGAGCTGGAGGGGCGGGTCGCATCGGCGCTGCGCCGCGCCGCGTTGTGGGATGAAGTTCGAGACCGCCTGAGCGAGAGTGCTCTTCAGCTTTCCGGTGGGCAGCAGCAACGCTTGTGCATCGCGCGGGCGGTAGCTGTCGAACCGGAGGTGCTGCTTATGGATGAGCCAGCTAGTGCTCTGGACCCGGTCTCAGTGGGTCGGATCGAGGATCTCATCCGCGAACTGCGCGAGGACTACACCATCCTCATGGTCACCCATCACATGCAGCAGGCCGCGCGATTGTCCGACCAGACGGCCTTTCTCCATCAGGGTGAGCTCGTTGAGGTGGATCGGACTGATCGGATTTTTTCCCAGCCCCGAGACCCTCGCACCGAAGACTATGTGACGGGTCGCTTTAGTTGAGAGGGTCGATCCGTGATGCGAATCGTTGAATACAGGGTTTCCAAAAGAGACTTCCCTCGGCCCAATACTCGCCAGTGACATCGTTGGAGGCAGAGATCACACAACTCAAGGACCAGTTGCTCCGCATGGCAGGGATGGCGGAAAGCCTGGTCGTCCGCGCCGTCCGGGCCCTTGTGGATCGGGACGATGACTTGGCTCGCAGTGTGACCGCCGGGGACGAGCCATTGGATGAGTTGGAGAAAGCGTTGGACGCCGCATCAATTGTGCTGCTGACCAAGGCTCCGTTGGCGGGGCAACTGCGCCTGATCACCGTGGTAATTAAGATCACCGGGGATTTGGAGCGCATCGGCGATGAATCCACCACCATTGCGCGACGTGCTCTGGAGTTGGGGCGCGAGCCGCAGCTCAAGCCTTATCAGGACATTCCGAAGATGTCTCAGATGGCCACCGAGATGTTGAGGGACGCTCTGAATGCGTTCGTGCATGGCGACACCGCTAAAGCCCGAGCCTTGATTCCACGCGACAAAGCCGTCGATGCGTTGAACCGATCGCTGCATCGGGAGTTGACCCAGTTCATGATGCAGGATCCCTCGACTATTGATCGATGTCTGCACCTCATGACCATTAGCAAAGCCCTCGAGAGGATCGCCGATCACGCTAAGAATATCGCCGAAGAGGCGGTGTACCTCTATGAAGCTCGGGATATTCGGCATGCTGCATTCGCGGGGCCTTTGGATCTCTGAGCTTCTACTGAACGAGGTCCTGGGATCGGGGATTCTTGCGGGATTTTCTTCTGCAAGACCTGGGCCTTTCGCTCGTTGCGGACCTCAACCGGGTTTACCCCTCGCTCACGCCGAGTATTGCCAAAGAATTTTTCCGGCAATCACTCCTCTCCCCACCGCAGCGTTCCCTCTGTGCCGGTTCCACAGTGGGCGGTCTGAGCGCGGTGGTCAGTGCGGTGTCCAATGCCTTGGGTGATTGCTTGCAAAGGATTCCTGCATCGTTGACCCCGAGGATTCCTGTCCCTAGGCTGGCAAGGCTGTCATCGGAACGCGGGCCCTGACGTGACTTCAGTCGGGGCTTTTTGCTGTTCACGGTGGGCGTTTATCCATGGCAAATGTGATTCTGGTCGGCGCTCAATGGGGCGACGAAGGCAAAGGCAAGATCATCGACGTCCTGACCGAGCAATCGGAAGTGGTCGTCCGCACTCAGGGTGGTAATAACGCGGGCCACACGGTCTTCGTGGGCAAGGACAAGTACGTCTTGCACCTGATCCCCAGTGGGATTCTCCGCTCGAACAAGGTGTGCGTGATCGGCAATGGCGTGGTCATGGATCCCGTGGGTTTGGTCAAAGAACTCGATGGATTGGCCAAGCTCGGTGTCTCGGTGACGCCCGCTAATTTCCGCATCTCCGAGACGGCACATGTGGTGTTCCCGTGGCACCGCGAACTGGACGGCGCCCGTGAGGCCCAGAAGGGGGACAACAAGATTGGTACCACCAAGCGTGGCATTGGCCCGACCTACGGCGACAAGGTGGCCCGTGTGGGATTCCGCGTGTTGGATTTGGTCAATCGGGAGCGTTTCCCCGCCAAGCTGCGCGAGCGGTTGGATGAGAACAATGTGCTCATCCAGTCTCTCGGAGGGACCCCGCTCAATTACGATCAGGTTCTCGCCGAGTACACGGCCGCGGCCGATCGGTTGCGTCCGTTCGTCACCAACACGGTGGTATTTCTCCATGAGGTGTCCCAACGGGCCGGCAACATCCTCTTCGAGGGAGCCCAAGGTACGTTCCTAGACATTGACCACGGCACCTATCCTTTCGTGACGTCGTCGAACACGACTTCTGGCGGTGCTTGCACGGGTTCCGGAGTTCCTCCGAACCGGATGGACAAGGTGATCGGCGTGCTCAAGGCCTACACCACCCGCGTGGGTGGCGGACCGTTGCCGACCGAGAGTGCCGAGGTGAGCGATCTCCTGCACGGCATGGGTCGCGAGTTTGGTTCCACGACCGGCCGAGCCCGTCGTTGCGGATGGTTCGACGCCGTGGCCACCCGCCACGCGACCATGGTCAACGGCATCGACGAACTGGCCATCACCAACATCGATGGTCTGGATTCTTTGAAGACGTTGCAGGTCTGCGTTGCCTACCGGGCCGACGGTCAGACCCTGCGCCATTTTCCGGCCGACCATGAGGTATTGGCTCGGTGTGAGCCGGTGTACGAAACCTTCCCTGGCTGGCAGACCTCGACCGAAGAGATCACCCGTTGGGAAGACCTTCCGGTGAACTGCCGCAATTACCTGCTGGCTATTTCCCAGATGACGGGCGCTCGCCTAACCATCGCCAGCGTGGGTCCTGCCCGGGCGCAGACCATGTTCCTTTGAGGTTGCTCGTGAGCGCCGAGCCCAAGCTGTCCGCGGCGGCACAACTGAATTTGCCGACCCATGTGGCTGTGATCATGGATGGCAATGGGCGGTGGGCCAAGCAACGTGGGTTGCCGCGGGTGGAAGGGCACCGCAATGGCGTGGAATCGGTCCGGACCATTGTCCGGGCCGCCGGTGAAGTGGGCATCAAGTACCTGACGCTCTACGCGTTCTCAGTCGAGAACTGGAACCGGCCGAAGGATGAGGTGGATACGCTCATGAAGTATCTGGCTCGATTCTTGAAGAACGAGATTGGGGAGCTCAATCGCAACAATGTCCGCCTAGAGGCCATTGGGCAAATTTGGCGTCTGCCTGAGGCGGTGCAAGAGCAGTTGGCCAAGACCCGGGCTGCCTTGGCTAAGAACAATGGTTTGACGTTGATTCTGGCCCTGAGCTACGGCGGGCGAACCGAGTTGATCGAGGCCACGCGAGCTATCGCCGAGAAGGTGAAAACAGGCGCCCTCGATCCGGCGGAAATCAACGAGCGGGTCATCTCCGAGCACCTCTATACCCGCCATTGGCCCGATCCCGATTTAATGATCCGCACCAGTGGCGAGATGCGCATTAGCAACTTCTTGTTGTGGCAGTTGAGCTATGCGGAGTTCGTCATTACGCAGACTTTGTGGCCGGAGTTCCGCAAAGCCCACCTGTGCGAGGCGTTGGAAGAATACGCCCGACGGCACCGCCGTTTTGGCAGTGTTTGAGACTTGGCTGTGTGTGAGCCCTCTTGGTTGGGCTGAAAATCACCGTCCCGTGCGATCGGGCCTGGGGCACCGTAGCAGCAGCGGGCGAGCATCTTGAGGGTTGGATTTGCGTGGGTACCCGTTGTTGTCGATGAGGAGCCAGACGTTGTCGGCATCCACGCTCAGCCCTTCGAAGAACCCATACGGTAGTAAGTGCTGATAGGCGTACTTGGGGTCCATTTCGATCGGAAAATAACTGAAGCAGAGCCGCACCGCGTGGGTGTGCGGGTTGATGCAGAGCACTCGCCGGTGTTCACGGCACAGCGCCCACAGTTCCCCGCCGAACCAGCACAGGTCGGTGTAGTGGATATCGTCACCGGAGGCCCCGGGGGGGCGGGGTTGAAAATCACCCACTACTTGGAGGGTCTTGCGGTCGATTTCAAGGATGCGCCCGGTGTCCCGCTCATTGGCCACGTAGAGAAAGCGGTCGCCGACCGCCACACCTTCGAAGGAGGCGTTCCGGTCGGTCTTGCTGAACCATCGGGAAGCCGGAGACCAGTCAATGGGCAGGCGCTCGAGCGGTTTACCGGGGGCCGATTGTTTGAGGATCCAGCGCGAATGTTCTTCGCTCAGATAGAGGGCTCCGGTGCTGTCGATGCCGATCCCTTCAACATCCCATGGTAAGTCTCGACCGGGTGTCAGGGGGTCAAACAAAGAAGGGGACAGGCCTGCGTAGGGAACTAGGACGGCTTCGGTGCCAGAGCTGGGGAACTGAATTTCAAAGAGTCCGGTTTCTTTGTCGTTGACCGTGAGCATCCGACCGTCGGGCAAGCGGACGAGGGCCGAGGCGTCAAAACGCCCGCCGGGCGGGGTGAGGGTCCAAGATTGAGCCACCGAGAGGGGCTGGGTTCGGGTGGTGGAGCCAACCGGGTTTTTCGCCGAGGAGCAGCCCGTCCAGAGGCTGGCCAAGAGGCCGATCAAAGAGAGGATCCGTTTCAACGGGACGACATTAGTTGAGGCGAGGGTGAAAAGCAGGAGGAAAACCGTTTTACAGGCCGCCGATCCTCAGTACGGTTTCGGCGTTAGGTCACCAATCCGTAACATGACGCACTCCTTACCTTCGTCTGGCCTGGAACCGGGCATTCTCCAGCGTTCGTCGCTGTATCGGGAGTTTCTTGCCGAGAAGGATGAAATCCTGAAGCACAAGTGGATTGAGTCGGAGAAAGTGGGTTACGATATTGGGTTCGAGGCGGCCTTGGTGGATTGGATCACCAAGCACCGTGCCAGTTGGCGTCGCGCTCGTACCTCGGGAACCCTCACCTGAATTGCTCGCCTGTGTCTGCGAGCCGCTGAGGAGCGGTGGGTGGGCCGGGTCTGGTTTCCTCTTCGGATCATGAATTCCATGCTTCTCGATTCGGCAGCCCTTCAGCGAACGCTGGCGCGCATGGCCCATGAGATTGCCGAAGCCAATCCGGATGCCGGATCGTTGGTGTTGGTGGGGATCCAACGGGGCGGGGTGCCGGTGGCTCTTCGATTAGCCGCTGAATTGGCTCAGGTGTTTGGGAGAACTGTCCCGTGCGGCACGATTGATGTGACCTTCTACCGCGACGATCTCAACCAACGGACGGCGCCGGCGGTGCATCCGACCGAGATCCCGGGCGATATCCAGGGCAAGACGGTGGTGTTGGTCGATGATGTCTTCTTCACTGGCCGAACGGTGCGTGCGGCGATGGATGCGCTTCTTGAGTTTGGGCGTCCGAGTCGCGTGCAGTTGGCGGTGGTGATTGATCGGGGGCATCGACAGCTCCCGATTCGTCCGGATGTGGTCGGCAAAGAAGTGGCTACTTCATTGCGGCAGTCCGTGCTGGTTCGTTGCTCCACTGGGGGCGAAGAAGACGGTGTTTTTGTGCGCGACACTCTCGCATCTTCGGCCGTCCAACCTGCGTCATGATCTGGAACCGTAAACACTTGCTCGACATTCAGAGCCTTTCCGCTGAAGAAATCATTCACTTGCTGGACACGGCGCGTGAGTTCAAGGCCGTGGGACAACGTTCCATTAAGAAGGTGCCGGCGCTGCGTGGTAAGACGGTGGTGAACTTGTTCGTCGAGCCCAGCACGCGTACGCGCATTAGTTTTGAATTGGCTGCGCTGCGCCTGAGCGCTGATGTGATTAATTTTTCGGCGGAGGCCAGTTCTCTGAAGAAGGGGGAGACGCTCAAGGATACGGCCCGGAACTTGGAGGCTCTAAACGCCGACATCATCATTCTGCGGCACGGGGCCAGTGGGGCACCCCACTTTTTGGCGCGGTTCTTGGGGGCCCATGTTTTGAATGCGGGCGACGGTGCTCATGAGCATCCGACTCAGGGGCTTTTAGATATTTTTACGATCCGGGAAAAGAAGGGGCGGATTGCTGGGCTGAATGTGACGATTCTGGGGGATATCCTCTACAGTCGGGTGGCTCGGTCGAATATTTGGGCGCTGACGAAGCTCGGTGCGAAGGTGACTTTGTGTGGTCCGCCGACGTTGGTGCCGAAGTTGTTTGAGTCGTTTGCTCCGAATGTTCGGGTGACGTGGAATATCGATGAGGCGCTTCGAGACGCCGATGTGATTAATTTGCTGCGCATCCAGCATGAGCGGCAGAAGGCGTCGATGTTTCCGAGTACGGGGGAGTATGCGGCGTTGTTCGGGCTAAACACGGCTCGAATGGCCAAGGTGAAGCCGGATGCGTTGATCATGCATCCTGGGCCGATCAATCGGGGGGTGGAGATTGCGAGCAGCATCGCGGATGGGCCTCAGTCGGTGATTCTGGAGCAGGTGACCAATGGGTTGGCGGTCCGCATGGCGGCGCTGTACTTGGTTAATGGGGGTGCGTCGCTTCAGGTGGCGGCTTGAGGGGTTGGCCGTTGGGTTGGCCGTTGGGTGGGGGGCTCTGCGGAATCGATCCTGCGCTCGCAGGGAAGCTCGGGGGAGGATCGG
Source organism: uncultured Verrucomicrobiota bacterium (assembly GCA_903854475.1). Classification (GTDB taxonomy): domain Bacteria; phylum Verrucomicrobiota; class Verrucomicrobiia; order Limisphaerales; family UBA9464; genus SXXZ01. The sequence goes on along the minus strand of CAINWP010000112.1, from coordinate 2,619 downwards.
CTTTTGCGCTGCGCGCAGGTTTTTTGTGGATCGCTTCCAATGCTCGCTCCGGATCGATCCCGCTGCCGCTCGCTGGGGTCGGCGTGTTAACCAGATGCAGAAGTGGCTTGGCCGGAGGCGTTTCCCGGTTCAGCCTCTCGGCTGATTTCCATGAAGACCTTCGCACGTCTCTTCCTATTCTTGTCCGCTCTGTGGCTCCAAGCCGCAGTCCCCGCCATCGACTTCGACGGTTCTTGGACCGTGGCCGAGTTGGAGACGGAGCAGGGGCCTCTGCCGGAGGATACTCGCAAGGCGCTGGTGGTGACCGTTTCCGGCGGCAATTATTCGATGGAGGCGGGCGGTCAGACGGTGGCTAAGGGTAAGCTTGCGATGGATTATAGCGCGACTCCTCCGGTGATGACGGTGACGGAAGAGGAAGGTCAGAATGTCGGCCGGGGTGTGCGGGCCATTGTGGAGAAGACCGCGACCGGATGGCGGGCCTGCTATGCGTTGGATTCGTCGGATTTGCCGAAAGAGTTCAAGGTGGGTGATGGCGGCGGTGTGATGCTGGCGCGCTATGAGCGCAAGGCGGGTTCCCGTCCGCGTCCGCTCCGTGCGTTGCTCATTACGGGTGGATGCTGCCACGAGTACGATGCTCAGGCGGTGACGCTGATGCAGGGGATCTCGAAGCGGGCCAATGTGGAGTTTACGCTGGTGCGCGACAAGGGAGCCGATGGGACTCAGCATAAGGTGAGTGCCTACCAGAAGGGTGACTGGGCCGCTGGCTACGATGTGGTGCTGCACAATGAGTGCTATGCCGATGAGAAGGACCCGGCCTGGTTGGAGGGAATCGTGGCTCCGCACCGCGCCGGCACGCCGGCCGTCGTGATCCACTGCGCGATGCACTGCTACCGCGCGCCGACGAATGAGTGGTTCCGTTTTGTCGGTGTGACGAGCCGTTCGCACGGGTCGCACTTCGCGTATCCGATGACGAATGTGAAGCCGGAGCATCCGGTGATGAAGGGTTTCCCGGCCGTGTGGCAGACGCCGAAGGAGGAGTTGTACATCATCGAGAAGGTGGAGAAGGAGGCGACTCCGCTGGCCGTGGGCTATAGCCCGGAGACGAAGAAGGGCGAGGCCAATGTCTGGGTGCATCAGTACGGCAAGGCCCGGGTGTTTGGTACGACGATGGGGCATTACAATCACACCATGTCGGATCCGGTGTACTTGGATTTGATTACCCGCGGTACGTTGTGGGCGACCGGCCGGTTGCAGGAAGATGGGACTCCTGTCGCTGGATACGGTGCTCAGCAGTAATGGATTCTCAGCCAGTGCGACAGTCTGCCCGGTTCATTGAGTCGTGATGTCGCGGTTTGGCGCGGTTTGGCACGGTTTTTTTCAGGGTTTGGGCCGGACTTGGGGTGGATGCCCCATTCCGGCCCGTTTCGTTTCAATAGCCGGTGCCAACGGGGTGGCACGGTCGATGCAGGGGGCTCCAGCATGACGCTCGATAAATGGACCCAAAAGGCTCAACAGGCCCTCCAAGTCGCCCAGACCACAGCGCAAGAACGTTCCCATGCGGCCTTTGATAGTGAGCACTTGGCTTTGGCCCTCGTGACTCAGGCGGACGGAATCGTTCCTCCCTTATTGGAAAAAGCCGGTGTGGAGGTGAGTCGATTGGTTTTAGAGTTGGAAGCGGAGCTGGGACGTCGCCCGACGGTGCAAGGTGGGGCCGAGGTTTATCCGTCCACGGATTTGCAAGCGGCTCTCAAGGCGGCGCTAGCCGAGGCCAAGTCTCTCAAGGATGAGTATATTTCCACAGAACACCTCTTCCTGGGTTTGCTGGAGAAGGGCGGCGACAGTTTTCGGCGCATCACGGATCGGTTGGGTCTCAAGCGCGATACGGTGCTCAAGGCGCTGAGCGCGGTGCGGGGCAATCAGCGTGTGTCCGATGCGAACCCGGAGGAAAAATTTCAGACCTTGGAGAAGTACGGCAAGGATCTCACGGCTTTGGCCCGCAAGGGCAAGATCGACCCGGTGATCGGCCGGGATGACGAGATCCGGCGTGTCATGCAAGTGCTGACGCGGCGCACCAAGAACAACCCCGTGCTCATCGGTGAACCCGGCGTGGGCAAGACGGCCATCGTCGAGGGCTTGGCCAAGCGAATCGTCGATGGCGATGTGCCCGAGTCTCTCAAGAACCGTCGGGTCATTGCGCTCGATATCGGCTCGATGATCGCTGGCGCGAAATATCGCGGCGAGTTCGAGGACCGTCTCAAGGCGTTCCTCAAGGAGGTCACTGCGGCCGAGGGTCGGATCATCCTCTTTATCGACGAGTTGCATACCATTGTGGGAGCCGGTGCTTCGGAGGGCGCTGCCGATGCGGCCAATATGCTCAAGCCACAATTGGCTCGCGGTGAACTGCGCTGCGTCGGTGCCACCACGTTGGACGAGTACCGCAAACACATCGAAAAAGATGCGGCATTGGAGCGGCGATTTCAGCCGGTGCAGGTGCCTGAACCGTCGGTGGAGAACACCATAGCGATTCTGCGCGGCCTCAAGGAGCGCTACGAAACCCACCATGGCGTGCGCATTCAGGATAGCGCGCTGGTGGCCGCTGCGACCTTGTCGTACCGCTAC
>CAINWP010000111.1 GCA_903854475.1 uncultured Verrucomicrobiota bacterium | reverse complement strand
CGGGCCTTCGCTCGCAGGGAACGTTGGGACAGGAGGAGCTTTCGCGCTGTCGCGCGACGGGGATCAGGATGTCGACGTTCCTACGCTCGCTCCGGCCCGGTCCCGCTCCGCTTGACGTTTTTTTGGGGCGCTCCGTGGGACCGGGCCTGCGGCTGCCTTGGGATGCTGCATCACGGTGGATGCCGTGCTTTGTCCGTGCGCGGCTGCTTTGGGCTATGATTGGGTCCTCGGGTTCCTTGAGACTCCCTGTTGGAGGGGCGGATTTAGAAAAGCGTCATTGGGACTCCAGTTGGCGGACCAGAGTTTCGCGGGCGGGGAGGATGCCTTTGTAGGCGGCAATGGCTTCAGGCATCGAGCGGAGTTGGGTTGCTAGTTGATCGCGGGCGCCGGGGGCCTGCAGTACGCGATCTAGGGGGTGCACGGTGAGGTGGATGGCGAAGAGGAGGCCGCCGCTGTTCGGTAGGGCCCGGAAGGCTTGGTGTTCGAGCCGTAGCCAGGTGGTGTCGAGGGTGGCGTCTGCTGTCAGTCGGGGGAGGTTGCGATCGGGGTGGGCATTGCGTTCGCCGTGGGCGGCGAGGCCCCAATTGTCGCGTTCGAAGGTTTGTCCGGGCTGCAGCCGATCGAAAAAGGTTCGGATCCGTGCTCCCAGCGTGGCGTTCAAGGTGGGCACATCGGCGTGAATGGCATCGACGGTTTTGCCGAGCTTTTCGCGGAGGTCCCAGGCCGATGGAAAGCAGACTGCTCCGGTGACCAGTCTGAATTGGCCAGACGCATCCCGCCGCAGGAGCAGTAGGTCGGGCTCCCAATTGAGGGACAGGCTCTTGAGCAGTCCGTCGGGTCGCGGGTCTAGGTGGTGGGAGTTTTCTTTGGGAAAGGGCGCGTTGGGGAAGAGGGCCAATGCCTCGAGCAGGACGGGGGTGGCTTCGTCGGTCCAGGCCAAGTGACGTTGGGGTTCTTGGGACAACCAGTGATGGCGATCGCGCAGGGTTTCTTGGCGCGGGTCGTCCCAACCAAACCACTCTTGACGGGGCCGCTGCATGCCGAAGCCAAAGGCAAAGTCGCCGCCAGAAAACAACCGTTCAGCCAATGTCTCGGGGAGGACCGGTTCCATGCTGCGTAGGGTGCCTCGGCAGGGCTCGGTCGCCAATGTCCGGATCGATGGTTCGTTCTTCTGGGCACCGACGGCTTTCTCGCTTAGGGAGTCGGTTATGAGGCGGAGCCGATCCATTGAAGGTCAATGATTCGCGGCTCACCGCCCAGAACTCCGCCAACGGGATTGCGCTGATCCTAGAACCTTGTCACAACGCAGGGATGCCTCCTTCAACCGGTTCTGGGAAATCCCCAGCGATGCCGCAGCGATTGTCGTCGATGGATGCTTATCGCGGGTTCGTGATGCTGTTGATGGCCGGCGAAATGGTTCGTTTCGGAGCCGTGGCCGCCAACATGCCCGCGGACAGTGTGTGGCATTTTTTCGCGCACCATCAGGATCATGTGGATTGGCAGGGGTGCACGCTCCATGACCTGATTCAACCGTCTTTTTCTTTTCTGGTAGGTCTGGCCTTGCCGTGGTCCATCGCTTCGCGTCAGCAGTCGGATCAGGGCTTCTTGCGGATGTTCTTCCACACGGTGTGGCGGGCCCTCGCCTTGTCGGCGCTGGGCATCGCGCTGCGGTCGACGCATGCGTCGCAAACGAATTTCACCTTCGAGGACACGCTCACCCAAATTGGTTTGGGCTATACCTTCTTGTGGCTTCTGGCCTGGCGGAGTGTGCGGACGCAAGTGGTGGGACTGGTGGCTATTCTTTTGGGGTATTGGGCTTGGTTTGCTCTGGCTCCGTTGCCCGGTCCGGACTTCGATCCCTCGAGCGTCGGCGTCTCGGCCGATTGGATGAAGCAGCACGGCCTGAGCGGTTTTGCGGCCCACTGGAACAAGAACGCCAATCCGGCTCACGACTTTGAGGTGTGGTTCCTCAATTTGTTCCCGCGCGCTAAAACGTTCCTCTTCAATGGCGGCGGCTATCTGACGCTGAGTTTCATTCCCACGCTGGGCACGATGATTTGCGGTTTGCTGGTGGGCGGATGGCTGCGCCGAGAAGAGGTTCCGATTGGCCGGCGGTTATTCCGGATCGCCCTGGTCGGAGTTTGTGGATTGGCAGCCGGTTGGCTCCTCGATCGAGCCGGAATTGCTCCGGTGGTCAAACGCATCTGGACGCCGTCCTGGGTGCTTTTTAGCGGCGGGTGGTGCTGCCTGCTCATCACGGGCTTTTATTGGGTGGCCGATCGCCTGAAACAGTCTTGGCTGACGTTCCCGCTTCAGGTGGTGGGCATGAACTCCATCTTCATGTATGTCACCAGCCACCTCTGGGATGGCTTCTTCCGTGACAACCTGCGGACTCATCTCGGCAAGACGTTCTGGCCGGATCACTTTGGTGTGTATGCGCCGGCCGTGGAAGGGGCGGTGGTGCTCTCGATTTTCTGGGCGATGTGCTGGTGGTTGTGGAAGAAGCGTCTCTTTATCCGCATTTGACGGGTCAGTGATTCGCTGTGGGCGTGGGTGAATGGACAACAGGATGAAACGAGGAGTGATGAAGGCAGGATTCCAAAGGTCGGTACGATCACTGGTGCCCTACCCGGCGCGCAAACTGGGTCATGCCGTGGGTTGGATCACGGCGACCGTACTGGCAACGATGTCGCTGGCAGGGTCCGTGGCCGCCGAAGTGCTCGATACCAAGACGCGGGTGCTCTTCGAGCGTCATTGTCTGAATTGCCATTCCACAGCGAAGCACAAGGGCGACCTCGATTTAGAGCGGGTGCTTCAGCCGGGTGCGGAGTCGACCGATCCCAAGGTTTGGCAGCAAGTGCTGGAACAGGTTTCCGTTGGTGAAATGCCTCCGAAGGATCAGCCGGTGATGGACGCGAAGGCCCGGGAGCAATTGATGGCCGGAGTGCGGGGGTGGCTCGATCGCTGGGCCCGCAAAAATGCCGGGGACCCCGGACCGGTGGTGCTGCGGCGTTTGGCGAATGCGGAGTACACTTACACGATTCGTGATCTAACGGGTGTGGAGTCTCTCGATCCAGCCCGCGAATTTCCCGTGGATTCGGCCTCGGGCGAGGGGTTCATGAACGTGGGTCAGTCGCTAGTGATGTCGCCCTCGTTGGTCACCAAATACCTGGATGCGGCCAAGGAGGTGGCGCGCCATGCCGTCCTCCTTCCCGATGGGGTTCGGTTTTCTTCGAGTACCTCACCGCGTGACTGGACCGAGGAACGCCTCGCGGCCATTCGGCAGTTCTACGGGCGCTATACCCAGAACGGCGGGGGCACTGCGGTCAACCTCCAGGGCATTCAGTTTGACACGCGTGACGGTGGTGTCTTGCCGCTGGCTCGGTATTTGAACGCCACGCTGGAACTGCGGGCGGCGGGGCGTTCTCGCAGTGCCACAGACCTCGAGGCGTTGGCCCGCCTTCGGGGGCTCAATGTCCGGTATCTAAGCCGGCTGTGGGCCGATTTGAACCAGTCCGAGTCGTCTCCGCTCTTGGATACAGTTCGTGCCCGTTGGCGCGAGGCCAAGCCGGGTGAGGGCGCTGCCGTGGCCGCAGTGGTGGAGTCGTGGCAGCGTTCGGTTTGGCGATTCACCACGGTCGGTCACATTGGTAAGCGGGATGGTCCTAGTGCCTGGCAAGTACCGATTTCTCCGTTGGCCAGCGCCCGCGAGACGCGGCTTAAGCTGCCGGCTCCGGATGCCTTTGGGGAGGTTCGGGCTTTTCTGGTGGCCGCCGATGCGGGGGATGGTTCGGCCTCGGATATCGCGCTGTGGTCCAATCCGCGTTTGGTGGTTCCGGGCCGACCGGATGTGCCGCTGAGTCAGTTGCGTTCGGTCATTCATCGATTGGATCAAACCCGGGGTCCGCTCTTCTCTCAGGCGGCGGCGTGTCTGAATGCTGCTGCTGAGCTGACAGAAGTTCCCTCCGGTGAGGCGCTGACCGCGCTGGCCCGCTCCAAGAATCTCGAACCGCAGGCGTTTGCGGCGTGGTTGGAGGCGCTAGGGATGCGTTCGGGAGGCACCCGCATTGAGGGACTGATCACCTCCACGCTCGAGAGTGCGCAGGGGTATTCGTTTATTCAGGGTTGGACTGCTGCGGATGCCTTGAGTGTCACGGCCAACTCCTCGGATCGCGAGGTTCGGGTGCCGGGACTGATGCGGCCCCACAGTGTCGCCGTGCATCCGTCGCCCTCGCGTCGCGTGATCGTGGGATGGCGAGGGCCTGTCGCAGGAACCTTCAAGATCGAAGGTCTGGTCCAGCATTCGCACACCGAATGCGGCAATGGCGTGAGTTGGGTGCTGGAACTCCGTCGGGGTGCCACGCGCCAGTCGTTGGCCTCGGGTGTATCGCAAGGATCCAAGGAAGTGCGTTTCGGACCGCTGCCTTCGGTGACGGTGGGCGTGGGCGATGTGGTGTGCCTGTCGGTGGGGCCGCGTGACGGCAACCACTCCTGCGACCTTACCCGCGTGGACTTGCAGTTGACCGATACCTCAATTGCCGCACAGGTCTGGAGTCTCTCCGGTGACGTTTCGCCCGCCATCTTGGCGGGCAATCCGCACGCCGATCGCTTGGGCCACCCCGCTGTCTGGCATTTCTTCAGTGAACCGGAGGCACGCGGGGGTGCGCTGGAAACCACGATCCCCGAGGGTTCTTTTTTGGCCCGTTGGCGTGCGGCCGGCTCCATCGAAGAGAAGCGCCGGTGGGCTGCCGATCTTCAGGCCTTGTTCTCTTCTGAGCCGGCGGGCTTGGGTAAGGATGCTCCCGATGCGGTGTTGCGACGCCAGTGGACCTCCCTCCAGGGACCGTTGCTCGGGGCGGTACTCCGCGGCCTCGTGCAACAGCCAGAGCTAGCGATCTCAGCATCCGCGTCGGCACCACAAGAGGGCCCGGGGCCCGAGCCTGCCCTCTTTGGGAAGAATCCCCTTTCCGCTTCTTCTCGCGTCGCCCCACAAGATCTCTGCGTGAAGGCGCCGTCGGTGGTGGAAGTTCGCCTGCCGGCCGAATGGGCGGTCGGTGGTGAACTAGTGGCCACGGCCACGTTGGATGCTTCCGCGGGTCCTGAAGCGAGTGTCCAAATGCAACTCTTGCCGCAGCGCCCGGGCACACTCGCGCTGGTGCCGGGAGCGGTCAGCACGAAGGGCGGAAAGGGCACTTGGTCCGATGGCGAGTTGCCGACGCTGTCGGATCTGCCGGTGCTCGTGGCGGACGGAGGGGCAGCCCGTCGTCGTTGGGATCAAGGGCTTGAGCACTTCCGCGCACTGTTCCCGGCCGCGCTGTGCTACACCAAGATTGTACCGGTCGACGAGGTGGTTACGCTCACTCTCTACCATCGCGAAGACGATGCCCTGCGTCGCTTAATGCTCACTCCGGCGGAGACGGCCGAACTGGAGCGCCTCTGGTCGGAGTTGCACTACATTAGTCAGGATGCGTTCAAGTTGGTCGATGCCTTTGAGCAGTTGTGGCAGTTCGCCACCCAAGACGCCGACCCTAGTGCCTTTACCCCGATGGGTGAGCCCATCCGCCGCCGGGCCGACGAGTTTCGACGTCTGCTGGTCGACACCGAACCGGTTCACTTGCAATCAGTCTTCGCCTTTGCGGCTCGGGCCTATCGACGGCCGCTGCAAGCCGGAGAGGTCGATGCAATGAAGGGTCTCTATGGACGCCTCCGCGGAGACGGTCTCACCCACGAGGAATCCGTCCGGGGTATTCTGGCTCGGGTGCTGGTGTCGCCGGCCTTCCTTTACCGAGCCGAGCAACCCGGTCCTGGAGTGGCCTCCACTCGGGTCAGTGACGTGGAGTTGGCGACGCGCTTGAGCTATTTCTTGTGGGCTTCAACGCCGGACGCCGAGTTGATGGCCGAGGCTGTCGCTGGGCGCCTTCATCGGCCAGAAGTCTTGCGTGCCCAGGCCCGGCGGATGCTCAAGAATCCGAAGGTGGAACGCTTGGCCACAGAGTTCGCCTTGGCTTGGCTGCATTTGTACGACTTCGAAACGTTGGACGAAAAGAGCGAGCGTCATTTCCCCGAGTTCCGCGGGCTTCGCGGCGCCATGCGCGAAGAGACGGTTCGTTTCTTCACCGACCTCTTTCAGAACAATGGCCCGGTGCTCGACATCTTGGACGCCGACCACTCCTTCTTGAACGCCGATCTGGCGCGATTCTATGGGGTCACGTCGGTGAGCTTCACTCGATCCAACGAATGGAAACGCGTCACGGGCCTCCGACCCATCGCGCGCGGTGGCATTCTCGGCCAGGCGTCCACTTTGGCGCGTCAATCGGGTGCTTCGCGTACCAGCCCCATTCTCCGGGGCAATTGGATTAGCGAGGTGATCCTCGGCGAGAAGCTGCCCAAGCCCCCGAAAGATGTGCCGCGTTTGCCTGAGGACGAATCGCTCGAGAAACTCACGGTGCGGCAACTTACCGAGAAACACAGTTCGGATCCCAAGTGCTCGGGCTGCCACCGTCGCATCGACGCCTACGGGTTCTCGTTGGAATCGTTCGACGCGGTGGGTCGATTCCGTGAACGGGATCTCGGCGGCCGAGCCATCGAGGTCCGGGCGACGGCCCTCGACGGTACCGTGCTCGAAGGCGCGGCCGGGCTGCGGCATTATTTGTCCCATCAACGTAAGGAGGCCTTCTTGCGGCAATTCAGTCGCAAGCTTCTGGGCTACTCGCTGGGTCGCGGCGTGATCCTGTCGGACGAGCCCTTGTTGAGCGATTTGCAACGTAAGCTCTCTTCCCGAGAGGCCCGGGTTCAGGGTGCCGTTGAAACCATTGTCGCTAGTCCTCAATTTGTCCGAATCCGTGGGATGGACCGCAAACCCGAAGAATAACCCTTACCCTCCAGAACCGACTACCATGCCCCAACATTCACTGAATCGGCG
>CAINWP010000110.1 GCA_903854475.1 uncultured Verrucomicrobiota bacterium | reverse complement strand
GGGACGGACCGCTCGGAGATCGGTCCCTACCCAGGAGCACGATCGGCTCACACGGACCGCTCGGAGATCGGTCCCTACCTAGGAGGTCTCTACCTAGGAGGTCCCCAGGCGACATCCGGGGGGGGCAAAAAAAAACACGTTAACGCTCTGTTTCGGGATGAATAAATCGCACTCTTATTATTAATAAATTATCCAGAACGATAGCTGGTTTTGAATATTTAATAACCCACTATTTAGACGTGAAGGAGGGTTGGTTTTTATTAAAAACTCAACCGCTAATTTTAAATTTGTGAGGGTAATAAAGCTGTTAATATGATATTAATTTTATTTTTAAATGTCTAATTCACACAAAATAGCATTCGAATAATTAAAAATTTATCATGGGATGATCATCGCTGCTGCCCGTTTATCCGCTCAGTTCCCAGCCGCTGCAACGGCGGCGTTCCGGAGTGGAATTCCTGGATTAAATTCCAAATACCAAAACGCCGATTGCTGCTCCCTCGCCCCGTGTGCAACCTCGCCGTGCTTCAAATCGCTTCATTTTCATAACCTTCCACAGGAATATCCATGATCGAACTCATTAAATTAATCGCGTCAAACCTCGGCTATTTCCTGTGGGGCTTTCCCCTACTGGTTCTCCTCTATAATTCCTTCACCATCGCCGGCGGTAACAAGATCATCACTTTGGAACGGCGCTGGTTCGGTCGGCAAATGCCTGATGGTCGCACGGTGGCTCTGATCCACGAGGTCGGTGTGCAGGCCCGCGTCCTCGGCCCCGGCTTCCATTTTCTCCTCCCCTTTATCTACCGCACCACCAAGCACCACTTCCTGGTCATCCCGTCCAATCAGGTCGGCGTGGTCCGCGCCATCACCGGCGCGCCGATCCCCTCCGGAAATTACATGGCAAAGAGCATTGAGTGCGACCTGTTCCAGGACGGCGAGGCCTTCCTGCGCAACGGCGGTGAAAAGGGGCCTCAACTAGCCATCCTTCCAGAAGGTGAATATAAAATTAACCCCGCCCTCTTCGAGGTGACGATCGTCGACGCCATCATGATCGACGACAACGAGGTCGGCTACGTCGAGGCCATCGCCGGCAACCCCGTCACCCGCCCCGGTGGCAATTTCGGCTCGCCGGTCGCCTGCGACAACTTTCAGGATGCCAAAGCCTTTATCAATAACGGTGGCCAAAAGGGCCCGCAGATTGCCTTCCTAGCTCCCGGTTTTTATCGCATCAATACGATTCTCTTCCGCGTTGAGAAACGTCCGATGACCGAGATCAAGGGGGGGCAAATTGGTTTGGTCGAGGCAACGGATGGCGCACGCATCCCCGAAGGCCGCCTGCTCGCCCTCAAGGTCAACGGCCACAACAGCTTCCATGATGGTGAGGCCTTCATTCGAAATGGCGGCGAAAAAGGCCGCCAGCTTGAGGTGCTCATGCCCGGTCGCTACCGAATCAACCCGGCGTTCTTCAAGGTGATCAGTGTGGTCGACTGGACGAACATCGACGCGGACCAGGTCGGCATCGTCACCATCCTGGAGGGCAAACCGATTGTCGATTCCTCGAAGATCGCCGCCGAGGAGCTGCCGCTCGGCACCCATAACAACTTCCAAGATCCGGCCGCCTTCTTGGCCGCCGGGGGGCAAAAGGGCCTGCAAATCCCGGTGCTACGCGCCGGCAACTACGCCATTAATCCCTGGTTCGCCTCCGTCGAAAAAGCCCCGATGATCCGCGTCGACATCGGCTTTTGCGGCGTCGTCACGAGCTACGTCGGCCCGGACGGCGCCGACCTGACCGACGAGGCAGTGAACGCCAAAATCGTCGCCAACGGCAATAAGGGCATTTGGGCCGACCCGCTCCAGCCGGGTAAGCACCCGGTCAATACCAAGATCCTCAAAGTGGATATCGTTCCTACCACCCAAATCCTGCTCAATTGGGCCGACAACCGTTCCAGCGCCCACGAGCTCGATTCCAACCTTAAGACGATCACGTTGCGCACCGCCGACGCCTTTAACGTCAACATGGACGTGAGCGTGATCATCCACATCCCGATGAAAAACGCCCCCAAGGTCATCGCCAACCTGGGCTCGGTGAAAAACATGATTTCCCAGGTGCTTGAGCCGGCCATTAGCTCGCACTTCCGCAACGCCGCCCAGTACATCAAGGCCCTCGACCTCTACACCGAGCGCAAGCAGCTCCAGGATAAGGCCAAGATCCATATCGATAACGTGCTGCGCGTCCACCATATCGACTCCAAGGATACCCTGATCGCCGACGTGGTGCTGCCGCCGGAGCTAACCAAGACGGTGACCGACCGGCAAATCGCCGAGCAGGAGAAAAAAACCTACGCCACCCAGAAAGAGGCGCAGGACGAGCGCCGCGCCCTCGAAAACGCCACCGCTCAGGCCGCCATGCAGCCCAAGGTGGTGGAGTCCGAGCGCAACGTGGAGATTCAGAAAAACGTGGCCGAGAGTAAGGTGAAGGAGGCCGAGGGATCCAAGGCCGCGGCGATTCTTCAGGCCACCGGTGAAGCCGAGGCGATCAAGCTTCGCGCCAACGCCCAGGCGGAAGCCACCAAGGTGACCGCCATCGCCGAATCTGAAGCAACCGCCAAGATCGGTAACGCCGAGGCCGAGGTCATTCTCTCCAAGGGTAAGTCCACGGCGGAGGCCTATCGCCTGGAAGTCCAAGCGATGGGGCAGGACGTGTTTGGCCAGATCCGAGTGGTGGAGAAGATCGCCACCGGCACGCTCAAGCTAATTCCCGACAACCTGGTCATCGGTGGGGGCGGCGGCGGTGCGGGCGCGGGCGGCGACGCCAGCGGGTTAATGAACGGATTCTTCGGCATCAGCCTGATTGAGAAGTTAACCGGCCGGAGTTTTACGGTGAAGGACGCCGAAAAACCGGCCGAGCTGCCGCCGGTCAAAAAAGTCTAGTTTCAGTCGCCCCAATCGGTCGATGGCGGGAGATGCACTCCATCCCCCGCCATCGCCACCTGGATTCCAATCGGCCGAGGCCCGCGGGCGCGCTCAATTTCAAATCACTGTGGCAGCACCAGAAATCCGCTGTGTGCGTCGCCAATGATCTGGGTTTGCTGACCTTGGTGCCGCCAATGGTGATAAGCAATCAGGGCGCAGAACAGGGCATCAAGCCGATCCTCCGCTTCCTTGGAATAGGCGGCTCCGAGCAGTTCCTCGCCCACGATTCCGGGAAGCAATTCGGGGAACCGGCACTGAAGACAGCTGCTTAAGAGTGACTGATAGCGGCGAAACTCCCGCCGGCGTTCTGCCACCGTGCCTCGCTTGTATTTGAGAATTCGTGGCAGCCCAAACCAACGGATCATGGCCGGATGGGGATAGACTTCCATGGCCAATCGCGAGGCCGCCAAATCCCAGCCAAGCAAATAACCTTCCGACTCCAGCGAACTGGCAATGCGCAGAGGCCGGGCACAAAGACGGGCATTAGAAGGGTGACATCCGGCGTGCTCTCGCCCGAAGAGTCGATGGGTCAAACGATCCACGGGCCGGGATCCGCTCCGATTGGGACAAACGAGCGGAGCATCTACGGCCATCACGCAGGGTTGCTGTCCCACCCGTTCACGCAACCAGCTCGACAGGTCAGCATCCCCAAGGGTCCAACGCGATTCCAATACCGAGGCCGTTTGTCCATCGGCCTCAATTAAACTGATTCCATCCCGGTTGCGTTCGCCCCAGGCTAAATCGATGCCCACCATTAACATGTTTCAATAAACTCGCAGCGGATCTTGTCAGTGCAAGCAACACCCCTGTGAACAAAACCAACAGGCCCCTTCCCTTTTTGGAGGACGAATCTAGGTTGGTGGTACGCAGCAACGCATCGGAGTCGCCGAGATGAACAAACGTCTGATCTATCCCTTCTTCATCGCCGCCCTCGTGGCCTATGTCGGCCTCGGGGCTAAGCTCTTCCAGCTCAGCGCTTCGGACGAACGGGATGACCCCTATCAGCAACTCGAACTCTTCACCCGAGTTCTGGAGCGGGTCCGCAAAGATTACGTCGATGGCGAAACCTTGACCTACAAGGACCTCATTCACGGCGCGATGAAAGGGATGCTTTCCACCCTCGATCCGCACAGCGAATTCATGACGTTGTCTAAGTTCAACGAACTGAAGGAAGACACCGAGGGGATCTATGGCGGAGTGGGTTTGCAGGTCCACGTGAAGGAGGGTGTTCTCACTGTAATCGCCCCCATGGAAGACACCCCGGCGTTCGAGGCGGGTATTCTCCCTGGAGACCAGATCCTAAAAATCAACGGCAAGCCCACCGACCGGCTCGTCATGGGCGATGCCGTCAAAATCCTGCGGGGCGAACCCAAGTCGAAGGTCACCCTGTTAATTATCCGCCCCTCGCTCTCGGAACCCAAAGAGATCTCACTGACCCGCGAGGACATCCGTGTCTACACGGTGAAAGATCAGAACAACCACCGGGAATTCCCAGTGAGCGCCGACCACTTGGGGTATGTGCGCATCACCCAGTTCGCCGAAAAGACCGACGAAGAATTGGAGACAGCACTCGTAGCCATGGAAAAGCAGGGCCTCGAAGGCCTCGTTATGGACCTTCGTGGCAACCCGGGCGGACTGCTCGATCAAGCCGTGGCCGTCTCAGAAAAATTTCTACCCAAGGGCAAACCGATTGTCTCAACCGAAGGACGCAATCGCGCGGCGGATCAGCAGCGTAAGGCTTCAGGCAAGGGCAGGGTCCGTTCATATCCTCTAGTCCTGCTCATCAATGGCGGCAGCGCCAGCGCCTCCGAAATCGTGGCCGGCTGCCTTCAGGACCTGGAGCGGGCCGTGGTCATCGGCGAGCAATCCTTCGGCAAGGGGTCTGTGCAGAACATCCTGCCCCTCAACGATGGTTCCGCCCTGCGTCTCACCACCGCCAAGTATTACACCCCGAGCCACAAGGTGATCCATGAGCGGGGTATTTCGCCCAACATCGTCGTCCCCATTACCGACGAAGACGAAGCGGCCATCCAACTCCGGCGCATGCCCGGTGGCACCAATAGCATCGAGGACACCCTACGTCTCTACCCCGTCGCCCAGCAGGCCCGCCTGCGTGATCTAGTTTTAGCTGACAACGATCCCCAACTCGAGCGAGCCATCGACTTGCTCAAGGGAGTGCGACTCTTAGCCAAACGTCCGGGTGCCAAGTCCCCGAGAGCCGAGGCGACCGCACCGAATTCCAAGCCTGCCGCACCCGCCGCCCCTTAATCCGGAATTTGCATCCCCGTGGGGATGGCCGGAATGATTGTCTTCTAAAAAATGGTTCTCGCCATCGAATCGTCCTGTGACGAAACCAGCGCTGCCGTGGTCCAAAACGGACGGCTGCTGTCCAACATCGTGGCCTCCCAGGTCCGCCTCCACTCCGAATACGGTGGGGTGGTTCCAGAACTGGCCACCCGGGAACACCTCCGCAACCTAATCCCGGTCGTCCGTAAGGCCTTGGAAACCGCGGGAATTTCCATGGCCGACCTCACCGCCGTGGCCGCCACCCGAGGTCCTGGACTGCCCGCGGCCCTGATGGCCGGATGGACGGCCGCCCAATCATTGGCCACAGCACGCGGGTTGCCCGTGATCGGCATCCACCACCACGAAGCCCATCTGTACTCTCCATGGATCTCCGGCAAACCGCCCCAGTTTCATGTTACCCCGATCCCGCCGCATGTCTCACTCATCGCATCGGGCGGACACACCCTTCTGGTTCATGTCCGGGCCGAACTCGATCAGGTGATTCTCGGTGGCACCCTCGACGATGCCGCGGGCGAATGCTTCGACAAGGCCGCAAAACTCCTCGGCCTCCCCTATCCCGGGGGCCCGGTGCTGGACCGCTTGGCCGAAGAAGGCCGGGCCGACCGCTTTGAGTTTCCGCGACCGCTGCGCCACGAACCCAATCACCACTTTAGTTTCAGCGGTCTCAAAACCAGCGTTCGAGTCTTCCTCGAGAAGAACCCCGGGCTGGCCGATTCTCCCCAAGATCTCCGCGACCTGTGCGCCGGAATCCGCGCAGCGATCGTGGATACTCTGACCACCAAACTCGTCGCCGCCGCCACCAAGATCGGTGTCCGTTGCATCACCGCCAGCGGGGGGGTCGCCTGCAATCGGGGGTTGCGCCGGGATTTGCAACAGGCTGCCCAGAATCGGCGTCTCGAACTGCGCATAGCGGAGCCGGCTTTCTGCACCGACAACGCCGCCATGATTGGTTTTCTTGCCGAACGCCGGTTGGCACGTGGGCAATCCACATCGCTAGACACGGAAACCGGCCCCGGGTGGGAACTTGAGACCCACACACCGCAATTTGCAGAGGCGACCGCATCATCAGCCCGCCTCCCCTCGTCGTGACGATTTCGATCATCTTGCCCGCCTTCAACGAAGCGCGCCTCTTGCCGACCTCGTTGGCCGCCGTTCATAGCGCCCGGAGAGCCTTTGATCGGGTACAATGGACCTCTGAGGTCATCGTCTGCGACAACAACTCCACGGATACCACCGCGCAAATCGCCCAGGACCACGGAGCTCGGGTCGTCTTCGAGCCCGTGAACATGATCGCCCGCGCCCGGAATGCGGGAGCCTCCGTGGCGACCGGCGACTGGCTGCTGTTCATCGATGCCGACTCGCAGCCGTCCATCGAACTCTTCAATGCCATGATCGAAGCAATTCAATCGGGCCGGGTTATGGCCGGTGGCGCCACCGTCCGCATGGACAGCGACGACCTTCGGGGGCGCATTGGTACAGCGTTCTGGAATACGGTCAGTCGGCTTCGAGGTCTCATGGCCGGTTCCTTCATCTTCGTCGAGGCTGCCGCCTTCCGGCAAATCGGCGGATTCAGTGGGCAATTTTATGCCGCCGAAGAAATCGATTTCACCCACCGCCTGAGGCCCTTGGCCCGCGCTTCGAATCGGCGCATCGTCATTCTCTCCCAGACGCCGTTACTCACCTCAGCACGAAAGCTCAAGCTTTACACGCCGCTCGAAATCGGTCGCCTGATCCTTTCCGCAACCCTCCGACCGAAGGCCACTCTCACCAACAAGCAGGCCTGCCACCTCTGGTACGACGGCCGACGCTGACCCGGTTCCGGGTTGTCGCCATCGACTGAGGCATCCAAAACTGTTCGAATTTATCAAAAACTCGCCTCGAACGGCCATTCGGCGCACTGATCTTCTTGTCTCGGCGCGAAATATGCCCATGCTCGGCCCTTCGATCTCGTATTTATGGCTAAAGTGTACACCGACAAGGACGCCGACCTGAGCGTCTTCAAAGGCAAAACCCTCGCTGTGCTCGGCTTCGGCTCCCAAGGCCACGCCCACGCGCTCAACCTCAAGGAGTCCGGATGCGACGTCATCATCGGTCTCTACGAGGGATCCAAGTCGATCAAAGTAGCCCGGGAAAAGGGCTTCGAAGTGCTCGCCAGCGCCGAAGCAGTCAAGCGCGCCGACATTATCATGATCGCGCTACCGGACACCAAGCAAGCGGCCGCCTACGAGAAGGACATCGCTCCCAACCTGACCGCTGGCAAGACGCTGCTCTTCAGCCACGGCTTCGCGATCCATTTCAAGACCGTCGTCCCCCCGAAGGACGTGAACGTAATCCTTGTTGCCCCGAAGGGCCCCGGCCACATCGTTCGCCGTCAATACACCGAGGGCAAAGGCGTCCCTAGCCTGATCGCCATTTACCAGAACCCCGGCCGCAACGCGAAGAAGATCGCTCTCGCTTGGGCAAAAGGTATCGGCGGCACCCGCGCCGGCGTTATCGAGACCACCTTCAAGGAAGAGACCGAGACCGACTTGTTCGGTGAGCAGACCGTCCTCTGCGGCGGCGCCAGCGCGCTCGTCCAAGCCGGATTCGAAGTGCTCGTCGAAGCAGGTTATTCGCCCGAGATGGCCTACTTCGAGTGTCTCCATGAGCTGAAGCTCATCGTAGACCTCATGAACGAGGCGGGCATCGCCGGTATGCGCTTCTCAATCTCAGAGACTGCTAAGTGGGGCGACGTGAGCGTCGGCCCGAAGATCATCGACGCTTCGGTCAAGAAGCGCATGAAGGCTGCCCTGAAGGACATTCAATCCGGCAAGTTCGCCAAGGACTGGGTCGCCGAGTACAAGAGCGGCTACAAGAAGTACAACGCCCTGCTCGCCGCCGGCGAGAAGCACCCGATCGAGAAGACCGGTGCCAAGCTCCGAGCGATGATGCCCTGGATGCAGAAGCGACAGATCAAGGGCGCTCAGGCCGCCTACTGACCGAGAGGTCTCCGCAAGATAAACCGCCGGTCCAAACCGCCGGTCCTCCACCTCGGAGGTCCGGCGGTTTCTTTTTCCCTACTTCCCTCCTCCCAAGCATCCTGTCGCCTATGGCCCGCAGCGTGATCCTCGCAGGAACGGTACGATGCGATGGGTGTTGCCTGCCTCCCCGCTGGTGCCTCTGCGCCGCGCTGCGTCCGGTAGCTAGCGCCGTAGCGGTGGACGTTTTAATCCATCGCCGCGAGAACTGGCGCCCCACCAGCACCGGCAAGTTGGTGGCCCGCACCCTTCAGGGTTCGCGGACCCACGTCTATCAACGGGTCCAGCCACCCACGCGCGAAACCATAGCCCGTCCCGACCGGGAACTTTGGATCCTGCACCCAGGCGGCGAACCGGTTGAGAACTTGCTCCCTCGCCCTGCCGACCAACCCGCCCCGCAGGTTCTTCTGTTGGACGGCAACTGGGGTCAAGCGGGCGAGATGCTGCGAGCAGTCCAGGGTTGGGGTCGCCTAGTTCGCCTCAGCCAAACCGGAGCGAGTCGATACTGGCTGCGATCTCAAGAACGCCTGGACCAATTCTCCACGGCCGAGGCTCTCATCGCAGTTCTTCAGTCCTTGGGAGAGAAGGAGGCTGCCTTGCAATTTGGGCTTCAGTTCGAGCTGCACGTCTACGCCACACTCCGAGCTCGCGGGCACAAGGAAGGTGCAGAGGCGTATCTGAAAGGGTCCCGTCTATCGGAAGCATTCCCTGAGTTTCTGACCCAACTGAACGAGCGGCGTCGCAACCCGTCCGAACCCGGTATCTCCCGAATGGGGCCTTATCCGCAGCCCGAGCGATTGGACTGAATCCCGGTCATTTCCGCATTGGGATTTTGACCGTGTGCCCCTTTCATCAAGGGGTGGCGCGTGAGTACCAACTAAACCCCTTCCGTCCGCCGGCTAACCTGCGGATCGACTACGCGCAGGAACTCAATACCCAACAGTATGAGGCGGTCACCGCGGCCCCGGGGCCCTGCCTGGTCCTCGCCGGTGCGGGTGCCGGCAAGACGCGTACCCTGACCTACCGCGTCGCTTGGCTCATCGAGCACGGAATCCCCGCCGACCGCATTCTCCTCCTGACCTTCACCAACAAGTCTGCCCGCGAAATGATGGAACGGGTCGGGGACCTGCTTGGCGGCAGTGTGGTAGATCTTTGGGGGGGCACCTTCCATTCGATCGGGGTCCGCATCCTGCGCTTGCACGCCGACCAACTCGGCTACCGTCGCGACTTCACCATCGCCGACCGCGAGGACGCCAAGGATCTGCTCAACGCCTGCATCACCGACGCGGGCATCGACGTGAAGGCCGTCCGCTTTCCCAAGGCTGAGGCGCTTTCGGACCTTTTCTCCATGCAAGTCAACACCGGTCAAACCTTGGAGGAAGTGACCGGCGGCGAAGAAGGCCCCTTCGCCGGGGTGATGGATTCCATCCGGCTCGTCCAACGCAAGTACGCTGAGCGCAAGCGCAAGGCCGGGCTGATGGACTTTGATGACCTGCTGGTGCTCTGGCTAAGACTCCTACAAGACTTCCCCGACATCGCCGAGACCTACCAGCGACGCTTTCAGTTCGTCCTGGTGGACGAGTACCAGGACACCAACATCCTCCAGGCCACGCTGCTCGACTGCCTGACCTTGCGGAACCGCAACCTCATGGCCGTCGGAGACGACGCCCAAAGCATCTACTCGTGGCGAGGGGCCAACTTCGCCAACATCCTGAAATTCCCCGAGCACCATGCCGGCGCCAAGGTCTTCAAGATCGAGACCAATTACCGCAGCACCCCGGAAATTCTCGCCCTGGCCAACGCCGCCATCGCCGCCAACCTGCGTCAGTTCCCCAAGGCCCTCCAGGCCCATCGGCCATCGGGTCAAAAGCCAGCCCTCATCGTCTCGACCGATGCTCGGGAACAGGCAGCCTTTATTGCTCAACGTGCCCTGGAGTTGCGCGACGAAGGGATTCCCCTGACCGAGGTATGCGTCTTGTACCGCTCGCACTTCCATGCGCTGGAACTGCAAATGGAGCTCACCCGGCGCAACATTCCCTTCGTCATTACCAGCGGTATACGCTTCTTCGAACAAGCCCACATCAAGGACGTAGCCGCCTACCTCAAGCTCATCGTCAACCCTTCTGACGAGCTAGCCTTCAAGCGCCTGGCCCAGATGCTTCCCGGGGTCGGTGGGAAAAGTGCAGACACCCTCTGGAACGCCTTCAGTGCTCGGTTTCTTCCAACGTCAGAATCCACGCCGGAGTTCGAGGTGTCGGACAATGATGGAGCACTACCCACAGTTCGCCCTATCGCTCCCGAGCTCAGCGCTATCAGCCGTTGCGTTCCCAAGAAGGCGGCGGTGGCTTGGGCCCAGTTCACCGCCACCATTGCACAATGCGAGAGTTCGGAGCGTCGAGGGCTACCCGGTCGCTTGATCCGGTGGGTGCTGGAAGCCGACTACGAGGACTACCTTCGTAAGACCTACGAAAACGCTCGCAACCGACTGGAAGACCTCGCCCAGCTAGCGGCCTACGCCGACTCCTTCGAAGACACCAGTCTCTTCCTTTCGGAATTGGCTCTGCAGTCCAACATCGAAGCCGAGCAGAACAAGCCGCGGGACGGAGACGACGAGGATCGCCTCAAGCTCTCGACCGTCCACCAGGCCAAGGGCCTCGAATTCCGGGCCGTGTTCATCATCATGCTCTGCGACGGTCTGTTTCCGAGTGGGCGGTCGGCAGAGACCGCCGACGGCGAGGAAGAAGAACGTCGGCTCTTCTATGTCGCGCTGACGCGGGCCAAGGACGAACTCTACCTCTGCCGTCCCCTGCTCCGATTCATGGCGGGAGCCGGCGAGGCCTTCCAACCGGCGTCCCGCTTTCTGGGTGAATTTCCTGAGACTCTCGTCGAGGAGTGGAAGATCCACGCCCCGGTCGCACCTCTGTCTCCTCGAAGCCAACGCAACAGTCCTGGCCGATCTCAAGACCACGATCCCTTCCGAGATCCCGACCCCGATCCCGACCCTATCGACGACGGCGACGTGCCGTTCTGAAGAATATCCCCGATGGAGAATGAGCCCATCACCATCAACAGCGCTCCCATCCACTCACCCTGACTTGCCTAGACCCATGCGCCATTCCCTGACCGCCGCAGCCGCCACCGATCCCACGACCCTCTACCGCTATCGGGATGGCTTGTACGCCGAGGACTTGCTCATCCTCGCACTGGTCCGAATAGACTTTTTCACGGCACTGGCCGCAGTACAGACCGACTTGGAAGGACTCTGCTCTCGGCACCAACTCCACCCGCGGCCTGCCGACGTGTTGATCACACTCTTCCGTGCCATGGGGCTCATCGAGTTGCGCGATGGGCGCTACGCAGTGACCGAAACCGCGCGGGAACATCTGGTTTCCTCCTCTCCATGGTTCCTCGGTCCCTACTACGAGTCTCTGGTGGATCGTCCCGTGGTGAAGGATCTCCTGAGAGTCTTGCAAACAGACAAACCAGCCAACTGGGGCAGCCAATCGGCCCAACCCGACTGGCACAAGGCCATGGAGAAGCCCGATTTCGCGCGCCAATTCACCCAGGCCATGGACTGTCGGGGCGTTTTTCTGGCCCGAGCCCTTGCCGAACACCTACCCATTCAGCAATCCCGCTCCCTCTTGGACATTGCCGGTGGATCGGGCATTTACGCGTGCTCGCTCTGCGCCCATTTCCCGGAACTCAAAGCCACCGTCCTGGAAAAGCCCCCAGTAGATACTATCTGCGCTCAAGCCATCGAGGACCGCGGATTCAGCGACCGCGTTCAGGTGGTCGCGGGAGACATGCTGTCTCAACCGTTGCCCCGCGGACACGATCTCCACCTTTACTCCAATGTACTGCACGACTGGGACATTCCCATCGTCCAAGAACTCCTAGCCCGATCCTTCGAAGCCTTGCCCTCCGGAGGGCGACTGCTCATTCACGATGCCTTCCTCAATCGTGACAAATCCGGCCCGCTCCATGTCGCTGAATATTCGGTGATGCTCATGCACGCCACGCAGGGCCGCTGCTACGGCGTGGGTGAAATGGAATCTTGGCTGCAAGCCACCGGGTTCACCGATTGTCAGGAACTTCCCGGCGGAGCTGCCCGGAGCGGCCTGATAGCTACCAAACCCTGAGGGACTGGGTCGCTAGGCTGGACGCCGCGTGCTCAAACTTCTCCTGGCACGCGGCTGAAACTCAAATTCTCGGCGCGTTTCCGGGTTCAGCCGATTACCAACTGACAGGAGCGCGCTTGCCCTGCTTGGTGATCGTCTTCTCGTCTTCCCAGACCGCCAAGCCATCTCGGGTAGCCAAGGCCATCTGGAATACATAGGTCGACTCGCGCTGATTGCCCTGACGCGTGCGGTTCTCGATAATCTTACCCGACAGCGTGTAGTCCGGACGGCCCGACACCTTCTGGGTGCCAAGAAGTTGCTGTTCGCGCTTGGCTTCCGCCGCAAGAGGGTCTTCGGGGCCACCCAGGCCAGCGGTGATATCGACGACGACCTTGCCGGTTCCCAGCAGGGCCACTCGGATTTTTTTCACCAGCATGTCCGTATCAATCTGGATGCTCGTGTTATTGACGATGCGGCTGATGGCCAGAACAGCCCGACCATCGGGTCCGCTGCCCTTCACACTTCCAGAGTTGATGTGTTTGGCGATCAACGAATTGATCATGGACTCGGAGGCCATGTTCCAGTCTTGGACATTGATCTCACCCACATTGCTGAGGGTTCGAGTGCTGGCCGGATCCACATAGGTGGCCTGACTGGAAGCGCATCCTCCCAGAAGTGCGGCCGTGGCGACAACGAGGACGGTGGAAACAAGAGGGCGATTCATGGACGAACAGAAGGGTTCAAACGGATGGAAAATGAGTTATCGGGCGTTTTCGTAAAGCTTCAGGCGAAAATCTCGGGCCGCGGGATTCGGGGCCACCCCGTTAATGAACAAAGACTCTTTGCCTTCGACTTGGCGAATGATGGACACGGCCGCCGGGCCTTCGATCAAATTACCATCCTTGTCGAACCACTCCCATTTGTAGGCGAACCGTTGGTACCGACCGGTGGTGTTCTGCACCTCGGCCTGCACCTTCAGAAATCCCCCGGGGCCGTCGGAAACATTTACCCCCAGGATTTGGACCTTTCGAGCCAGAGAAGCATCGGTGATTACCCGCTTTTCTGACACCAAGTTGCGCTGAAAGACCGGTTGGGCGGTCTCGGTGGTGTTGACGGTATGACACCCGGCACCCAGAAGGGCCATCAAGGTGGCGGTGGCGAGGGCTCGGACAGGATTAAAGTTCATTTGAGGCGGATCGCCGTGACCACGAGGGGTGACAGCGGACTCACGGAGCGAACGAGGATCAGGTTAGTGGATTTTGGATCGACGGCAACTTCCGCTTGCTGGGTGTTCGGAGCGGACACTCGAAGTTTGCCGTCGGCCGGGGTAGGAAACGAACAAAACTGGTACTCCTTAGGAAGAGTCGTCCACGTGCGGGTATCGGAAATATTGACGGCCGCCTGAGTGGCCGCCGTGGCCAACATCGAAACCAACCCCGCCACAGCCCCTCCCTGCTCCTCCGCCGTCTTGTTCACGAAGTAGGCCGCCGTGGCCTTGATGGTGGTGGACATGAGGGTCTTGGTGACGATGGTCGGCAATTCGTTACGAAACGCCTGCCCAATCACGCTGTCCATGCTGGCGAGCAGCACGGTGGATTCAGTACCGGTCGACGAAGAAACGGTCAGCGGCGCGATATAGTTGGAATTGAACTCCAACGTGGGTAACGCGACCCCGACGTAAGGCACCCGGTTGGCTCCAACGATGAGGAGAGGGATGTCGATGCGGAACTGATCCCGGTGCGGAGCGCTACCCGTCTCAAAAATCACGAAGGTCCGTGGCGGCAAGGGGGCGCCATTGGCCGCCTTCTCAGCCAAGGCCAAATCGGCGTTGATGTACTTGTTAGCCCCGGACATCCCTTTGACCCGCTCGAACGACTTGCGAGCACGTTCCAAGTCGCTGGCGCCCGTGGACAACGACAGAAAATAAAGCCCATCGAGATACACCGGGAACGGATTGGCGTAGTCGGCGTAGGCCTTGAGTTGATCCAGCGCGGCGTACCTCTTCTTCATTTCACCACTGACTAAGGGATCCGACTGGGCTTTCTGGATACTCTGATAGTCGTCCGGTTTTTCGGATTTAGCGGACTGAATCTCCTTCTGATCGCGCTCGATGCGCTTGCGATTGTTGTCCACGGCATCCTGCTGCCGTTGGTAGGCGCGAAAGAGTTCTGGGCGCGCCATTTCTGGCTGACCCAACTGAAGAAAATTTAACGCCTTATACGTGCTGACGAGCACCTTGTCATAATCGCGCCCCGTGTAAGGCAAGTTTGCCTGATTCGACAACAGGGCGCCGGCTTCGCGCGAGACACTGGTCTTGGCCTTCTCATCGAAGCGAAAGATCTGCTCGTCGGCCAGCTGAAATGCAGCCTGACTCTCGGTGATTTTGCCGGCCGCCCTCAGCGCCATCGCCTGCTCCAATCGGTACACCAGTGCGTCCTTACCCCCATGGGCCTTATCAGCCTTCCGCGTGTAATCGGAGCCAGCCGCCTCGAGTTGACCACTGTTCCAAAGCTCCTTGGTCTCGGAGGTTTTTTGTTGGTAGGTCTGGCAACCTGTCAAAAGAAACACCACAGACAACACAACCAAAGTCATCCGGCCTACATGGAGAGAAAACATGAAATCAATTATTTGCTAGATTCAATTGTCTGGGCTGGAAGCGGCAATCCAGCATTCCCGAGTCACTTTCTCAGGAGAGCTCCTTCGCCAAGACCGCGATCCTCTAAGATAGAAGCCTTTGAAAACATCGGAAGCACATCGGTGATGCGAACCTACCCACCTCCACTTCCTCCTTGCCGAGGACCTCCTTGGTATCGGGATCGATCAATTCCTTCCCAACCGTGAAGACACGCCACACTTGGTCAACCAACACACTGGATCCCTCTCCTCGATTTGCGGTCACGGATTTGTCGCTTTTTGTGATTACCTTTACCGGAAAAACAACATCGACGACCTGCGTCGCCGCCCAATCGGCCGAACCCTTCACCACGGTACGGATCAAAGAGTCACTGATACCGGCATCGTTGCTCGCTTCGTTAAACGTCTGCTGAGCGTCGGTCGAACTCATGGATTTTGAGACGGACTCCAGCAGTTTGCCGGAAGCCGACTCATAGATCTTGGTGATCAGCGACAAACGAATCGTCCGCTTGGTGAGCGTCGTATTGCTGAGCTTCTGGTCCAGGCGCTCAGTTTGATCGTCGTAATCATCCACTGTGAGCACCGTCAGGTACTTAGTTTCCGCTAGATTGAGGCCTTTTTGTTTATCAGGATTCAGAGCGCGGACCTTGTCATCATCCGTGATGAGGTCATTGAGATCGCTGCGGACCACCACCTGGAACTTGCGTGTAGCCTGGATACTGTTGTTGAACTGCTCCATCAACGATTGCGACATTTGATCCGCTGACAGGGTCTTTTGAGCATTGGAAAGCTTGGCCGAGACTGCCGGCGTCACTTTGACAGCGACGACAGCTAGGGTTTCGCGCTGGGCCACGGCGCTCGCTGCGACAGCAAACCAACCGAACAACAACAAGATTCGGAACAAAGAATTCATCATCGGAAAAATGGTTCGCTGGGAGCGCAGTCAGGGCCGTCTTCGATCAATTAGTCGTTCATTAGAGTCGCCTACTTTTTGAAGTCGTCACCCAAAGGGCTGTCGACCTGCAAGAATTCCAAAGCAGCTTCCTGACTCACCAACGCGATCTCAAGCCCAAGAAATGAAATTATCCAGACCCAAGCAGAAAAAATTCAATTCAATAACTTCATATCAACGGAGAATTGCCGACAGACATCGCCTGGAACCGGGCTGCTCCCGCATCCCCACTAGCTCTGGGTTGTTGGGTTAAGACAACTACCCAAAAAAAACGAGCTCTTTCTTAGAATCAATCTGCCATCCCAAAAACTTATGGCTGCAATATCCGACTTTCCCATTCGAAAGGATCCTTTCCCATGCCCAACGAGATTGCGCAGGCCATAAAATCCCCTATCCTTCGCGCATTGGCTCGCTACATGACTCCTAACTCCACAATCCAACACCTGGGAACGGTTCTAATTCTCACCGTTTTAATCGGTTGCGCATCAGATCCAAATCAGCCGGGAATCACGGATCCCCGCCAACCTGGCCCGGCTGTGGGGCAAGCGGTTGGGGCAACCGTGGGTGCCGTGGGGGGAAATGCTGTTGGAGCAGTGGTGGGAGTCGCTGAGGGCACTGCTGCTGCCGCCAAAATGCCGTTCAAAAACACTCGAAGAGTGGTCCGCCAGTGGCACCAAGAGATCACTTCAGATGGCCGTACCATTCAGGTTCCGGTGGATATTGAAGTGGACACCTACGGGCGCCCCATCAAAGCGCCTAAAGCCGTCGGAAAATAGCCCGTCATAAGAACCTTCAAGGACGCCATCAGTCTTGAAGGATCGCCTTGAACGTCTCGAAGGATCGCCTCAACCATTAGATACAACAATACCTAGGTCATCAACCCTGAGCGGTGGTGATATTGCTGACTTTTGTGTTATTTAATTGCGATCTGAGCGAATCAGTATAATCCAGATGAGTTTAATAAATTAATTATTTTTATCTCTAATCGTTGATAATTATTAATCTTGGCGTCTGAGCCTATTTTGTTAAATCTGGAGAGCACAACAGCAAAAAGCCGGACTCTTTTGAAGTCCGGCTTTTAAAGGTTTGGCGGCTACCTACTCTCGCGCAAGCTATACAAGCACTACCATCGGCAATGCGGTGTTTGACGGCCGAGTTCGGGATGGGATCGGGTCGGGCCACCGCTTTATGGCCACCATAAAAATATTATCGCAGCACCCTACCGGTGACTGCATTAAAATGTTTAAAAAGAACCAACCAAATTGAAACAAGTTTTATGAATATAAAACTTAATTGGTCTAAACCAACTTAATGGATCCTAAAAATCTCAATGAATTGAGCTAAAAAGCCGGACTCTGAAGGAGTCCGGCTTAAGAAAGGTTCGGCGGCTACCTACTCTCGCGCAAGCTATACAAGCACTACCATCGGCAATGCGGTGTTTGACGGCCGAGTTCGGGATGGGATCGGGTCGGGCCACCGCTTT
>CAINWP010000109.1 GCA_903854475.1 uncultured Verrucomicrobiota bacterium | reverse complement strand
GAATGCGCCTGTCGCACCCGTCGGATTGGCCTTCCATCGTTCGCTGGAAGCGCGCCCCCAACTCCCCATGCTGGGCAAGGATCGCGAGCACGAAACCGTGCACGGAACTTATTTGGCCGCCTGCGTCCACTACGCGACCCTTTTTGGCGTTTCTCCTGAAGGACTACCCTACCGACCCGACGGGGTGTCTGCGGACGAGGCCTCGTTCCTGCAATCCATCGCCAGGCAAACGGTACAGGCGTGGGCTCGATGAGCGTCCTCGCACCGCGCGCACAGCCCCCCAACGTCCCACGTCGCCCCAGGAAAACCGCCAGCCACATCAACCGATCGCACCCTCGATGAGCTCTCCATGAACATCGGTGAGGCGATGATCTCGCCCGCCCGAGCGGAAGGTCAGGCGACGATGATCCACCCCCATCTGATGCAATACGGTAGCATGGAGATCATGCACTCGGCAGATCTTGTCCACCGACCGGTAACCGAACTCGTCCGTAGCGCCGATGATATTGCCACCGCGAATCCCGCCGCCGGCCATCCACACCGAGAACCCACAGGGATTGTGATCGCGACCGTTGGATCCCTGAGCGAAGGGCGTCCGCCCAAATTCACCGGACCACACGAGCAGCGTCGATTCCAATAGGCCTCGCCGCTTGAGATCCAAGATGAGTGCCGTAATCGGTTGATCGACCGCCCGGGCATTGGCTTCGTGACCGGCCTTCAGGTCACCGTGCTGGTCCCAGCGGTCACCGATAGTCCGCGGACATGTGACCTCGATAAACCGAACGCCTCGTTCCACCAACCGGCGCGCCAGACAACATTCGCGGGCATAAATCCGGGTCGGCTCGAACGGGCTGTCGAATCCGTAGAGCGCTTTTGTCTCAACACTCTCCCCATCGAGCGCCGCTAGTTCGGGAACTGCGGATTGCATGCGGTAGGCCAATTCGTGATTAGCAATCGCACTCTCGATGGCCTCGGCTCCGGTGTCATGGGCGAAGACCGAATCCAAGCGCCCGATGAGTTGACGCTTGCGTCGCTGAACCAACTCGGAATCCCGGGGAGTGGCGTCGGCGATGGCCTCACCCCGCGGACGCAAGATAGATCCCTGATGCCGCGCCGGCAGGAATCCGGCAGAAAAGCAGTCCAGCCCTCCCGGGGGCACCAACCCACCTTCCACGACGACAAAGCCGGGCAGGTTATCATTTTCACTGCCTAGGCCGTAGGACATCCAGGCTCCCATGGACGGACGCCCAGGAATTCCAGAGCCCGTGTGCAGGAAATAATTGGCGTTGGTGTGTTCACTGAACTCGCTGGTCATCGAGCGGACCACGCACAATTCATCAGCCACCCGCCCGAGATTCGGAAACAGCTCTGAGATGGGAATGCCCGACTGCCCGTGTTGGCTAAACTTCCAAGGCGAGGCCAGCGTGTTGCCGTTGTTATTGAATTGCGTGGGCGCCATCGCCATCGGAAACGGCTTTCCGTGGTAATCGGCCAAACGCGGCTTCGGATCGAAGGTGTCCATTTGCGACGGCCCCCCGTCCTGATAGAGAAAGATCACACTGCGAGCCCGGGCCCGGGAATGGGTCGAAGCCAAAATCCCTGAATCCCGCGGTGATCCACCGACCCCTTCCGACCCCGCCCCCGACGCGGCCCCCGTTGGTCCGAACAAACCGGCCAATGCCAATAAACCAAACCCTCCGCTGGAAGCCGCCAGCATGTCGCGGCGGCTCATGGGCGTGGAGTGAAACCGGCCGCAATGGTGAGTCCGGGGCGTGTTCATCGGAGGAAAACAAATTCTTTGGAGGCGAAGAGCGCGTGATTCAAAGCCGCGTAGGCCGACCGCTCACGAGCCAACGGCGACGTTTCTGACGTTGCAGACCGCTCAGACTCTAAGAACTCCAGAGCCATGCGAACCTCATCGGCTCGCGGCCACCGGGAGAAGGCTGAGAGCCACAGCGTTTCGATGCGCGCTCGATCTACATCGGCGGAAGCGGTGCTGGAAGCAGCACCCTCCGGGAGGAGTGTTTCTGCCCACCGCCGGGCCATAAGATGAACCAACTCACTATTCATCAGGGCCAAGGATTGTGCCGGCACATTAGAGGCGTGCCGACGACCACAGGTGCTGGCCGGGGACGGTTGGTCGAAGGCCTGCAAGAAGGGATCGAGAAAATTGCGCCGCGTCTCGAGGTACACACTGCGACGACGGGCCCCATCAATCGGCCCAGACTTCCCAGGTCGGCCGCGCCCTTGCATGTGCTCGGTCAGGCGGGCCGGAACGCTGACACCCCCCGACGTGCGGTCGAGGGTACCGGAGGCGGCCAGCATCGCATCCCGAATTTCCTCGGCATCGAGGCGGCGGACCGGCAGCGGCGACCAAGCCTCTGCAGGAGTTTCACCGGGGTCGGCCGCAGCCCGATAGGCATGGGAAAGAGCAATGTCCCGAATGAGCTGCTTGAAGGTGTGGCCTCGACTCAACCGAGACGCCAGGTGGTCGAGCAATTCCGGGCTCCACGGCGTGCCACCGAGTTGTCCGAAATCATCGGGCGTCTCAACGATGCCGCGACCGAACATTTTGAGCCAAATTCGGTTGGCGGTGGTTCGCCACAAGAACGGGCGACGCGGATCGGTGAGTGCGGCCACCAACGCCCGGCGACCACTGCCCACCACAGGTTCCTTGTCACGGGCACCCAGCAGAGATAATCGCGCCAGCGGAGCGGCCTCGCCCGGGCGGTGAGCCGCACCGCGAAGGTGAATCGACTCGTCCAACGCACCGCCCTCATCGGCCACCAATGCACGAATAGGCGGAGCACAGGCCAACAACGCATCCCGAGCCTCAACAACGCGCCGGCGTGCCTCGCCTAAGCCAGGCGCCGCTGCGTTCAGTCCGCTGGCCAAACCGTCAGCATCCCACTGTTCGGAGGGGGGCGGCGTGGGCGCATCGCTCGTAAGAATCGTATCGACCTCGATCCAACCCGGGCCGTCATCCTGCACCTCGAAGTGAACGCGTTCCCCGGCATACCGAGAAAAATCGAAGGTCTCGATGCGCCAAGCCATCTCTCGCGGGTCTTTTTGGGCCTCAACCCCTTCGACGCGCCCGAGTCGACGACGGAACCCTTCGAAGAGCAGGCCCACATGCTTATCGAGCCAGTAGTTGTCCACCACGGCACGGAAGGCGGCATCGCTACCCCGCAACCGGACGTGAAAATAGCGTTTTTGGATGGTGAAATCGGCCGAACGAGCGCTTCCGGCCAGCGGCAACGCAAGGCGCGCGCTGTCGAGAGTGCCCGTCTCCGCAACCCGAAGCTCCCCAGCCGTCGTGAGAGCCAACTGAGAACCCGAGGCATCAAACGCGTGTCCGCTGCGGGACCACCCCGCACCGCCCTGAGCCACGTCATCCAGCACCGTGACGCCCACAGCCTGAGTGGCACGAGTTACTCCGGAGACACCGGACATTTGATCCGCCGCCGCCAACGACTTCTGAGCCGCCAACGCGCGGCCTAGAGTCCGCGCATCGGCATCGAGGAACCCCTCAATGCGTCGTGTGTTTCGGGCCACGCCTGACAAGGCATAAAAATCCCGAGTAGGAATGGGATCAAACTTGTGGTCGTGACACCGAGCACACGCGATCGACAACCCGAAGAGGCTCCGGCCCGCCACATCCACCGCCCCGGCCAATCGATCAGCCTCATCCTGACGGACATCGACAGGGGAATGGGTGGCAGGCCCCAGGAACCACCACGCCGTCCCGATGGGTGCGGCATTGGGAAGCCCCAAACCCGGCCGCGGCGGCAACAAGTCACCGGCCACCTGCTCGGCCACGAATCGAGCCAGCGGCAAGTCGGTATTGAAGGCCTCAACCACGTAATCCCGATACCGCCAGGCGTAGGGGATTTCGAAATCGAACTCATGGGCCATGGTCTCGGCAAAGCGGGCGAGGTCTAGCCAATGACGCCCCCAGCGCTCGCCGAAGGCCGGGTCTGCCAAATACCGCTCCACCCAGCGCGCATAGTGTTCGGGAGTGGGATCGGCTAAAAAGATCCGCACTTCTTCCGTCGTCGGCGGCAATCCGCGCAAGTCATACGACAACCGACGGAGCAACGCCGCGTGATCGATGTCCCGCGCCGGAGCCGGCAACCGCGCCGCCTCGCGGTTGGCGAGAACGAAGGCGTCGATCCCACCCCAGCACCACTGCCCGTCACGAACGGAGGGCAAGGTAGGGTCTTGAAGCGCGCGGAACGCCCAGGGCTCAGCATAGCCCGCCCCGGCGGCAATCCACTGTTCCAAAGTCCGCACCTCGTCCGAGGTCAACGGCTCCCCCTTCGGCGGCATGCGTTCGTCGGGATCGAAATGCACTACCCGTGCCAGCATCGGGCTGGAGGACGGCTTACCGGGCACGATGGCTACCCCACCCGATTTCAGAAGAGTCGTCGCACCCTCCACCGTATCTAAGCGTAACCCGGCCTTACGAGCCTCGGCATCCGGGCCATGGCACGCGTAGCACTTAGCGGCCAAAATGGGACGCACCGAACGAGTGAAATCCGGCCCTAAAGCCATCACCTGACCGGTCCCCAGAATCAGTCCCCCAAGGGCAAGGACGGTGCTTAGCCAGCAACCCATCGATGGAAAGACAGTGGACACCCAGAAATACTACCATCGAAGGCCCACATTGGAAATGCCCATCATCCCCCAAACCCACCCCTTAAAGCAGCCGCCGCCGGACCGGGCCGAAGCAAGCATTGGAAGCGATCACCAAAACCCCTCGCGCACAGCGCGAAAGCAACGCTCTCCCCCGAGCTTCCCTGCGCGTGCAGG
Source organism: uncultured Verrucomicrobiota bacterium (assembly GCA_903854475.1). GTDB lineage: Bacteria > Verrucomicrobiota > Verrucomicrobiia > Limisphaerales > UBA9464 > SXXZ01. Next base: position 1,708 of record CAINWP010000109.1, on the reverse strand, counting down.
ACCGTTCCCGCGAAGCCCGTCACCCAAGACCTGTCCTCCAAGATTTTTCACATTTCCTGCGAGTCCAGAGTTCCCCATCCTCATCATCATCACTCCCATGACCTTCCCGCTGTTGAGCAGGATCCAACGAGGTACCCACCGTGGCAGCATCCGAGCCTGCCAAATTGTGGTCTTACTCAGCCTACTGACCGCGGGCTGCGATCCATCTGGCAGTACAAAAACACTCGCTCCCCAAAGCCCGATGCCCGAAGCACCGGCAGACCCTTCAACCGCGCTCATTTTGGCGGCCGTCGACAACGGATTCCACCGCGTGCCCATCCCGCTAACCACCGACTACGGGTTCCTGGTGGTTAATACCGGGGACGACGAACACCCCATCCCTTCGGTCTCCGTGGGGTTCCGGTCGGAGCGGCGCATCATCTCGTGTGGTTCACTCGCCGAATTCGAAGCCGCTCTCCGCACAGTGCCTCCAGGGAGCACGATCCACCGCCATGAACGATGCCTCATGCCCGCCTCGCGAGGCCTCGCCGAAGAGTTCCTCGCTGGCATCGAGCCGACGTTGTCACGAGTAGGTATTTCCGTCGCCCCGGAACCCGTGATCACCTGCCTCTGCGGACGCTGACACCGCTCGAGGTTCGACGGCGGCCAAACGATGCAGATGCAGGCCACCTGACCAATTCCCACTGGCTGGGCCACGGGGTCCACGGCAGTGTTCCTTGATGCCCCTCGCCCCGTGTCCCCGTTGCACTGAGCGACCTATTGAGCGGATTCAACCACGCAGCATTGGGTTCGGTTTAATTCGGAAGAACCTCCGGGCCACGGTTTCGATGTTCCTCCTTTTGAGCGGGCTCCTGTCCGCCCTCTTCGAGGCTTCGGCCTCTCCCGCTACGAAGCGGCCCAATATCCTGCTCATCGTCTCCGACGACCAGGCCTGGACGGACCACGGCTTCATGGGCCATCCCACGATCCGCACACCCCACCTCGACCGTCTGGCGGCCCGTTCGCTGTGCTTCACGCGGGGGTACGTTCCGTCGAGCTTGTGTTGCCCCAGCCTCGCCTCGCTCATCACCGGCCGATACCCGCACCAGCATGGCGTCGTCTGCAACGATCCTGCCAGACCGCCCGGCCAGCCTTCGGCGGACTTCTATCGGAGCGACGCCTACCGGGCCGGGCGCGAGCGACTGTCCTCATTCCTCGAACAAACACCCACCCTACCCCGACTCCTCCGCGACCAGGGGTACCTGAGCTTCCAGAGTGGTAAGTGGTGGCAGAACCACTATTCGCGAGGCGGATTCACGCATGGAATGACCCGAGGCGATCGGCATGGAGACGCTGGACTGGAAATAGGCCGGGTCACGATGAAGCCCATCGAAGACTTCGTGACCCTCGCCGAACAGGAGAACCGACCGTGGATGGTCTGGTACGCCCCCATGATGCCGCACGACCCCCACACGCCCCCGGAGCGGTTTTTGGCCCGGCACCGCGGGACCGCGCCGTCGCTGCCGATCGCAAACTACCGGGGCATGGTCGAGTGGTTCGACGACACTTGCGGCCAACTCCTGGATTTCTTGGAGAAACGGGGCTCGGCGGAGAACACCCTGGTCGTCTTCGTCACCGACAATGGGTGGATCACCGATCCACAAACCGGGCGCTACGCACCCAAGTCCAAACAAAGCCCTTACGACGGCGGATTGCGCACCCCCATCCT